>CAJTTU010000086.1 GCA_910579325.1 uncultured Lachnospiraceae bacterium
CTTTTATTATAGAGGGTTGGTGGTTATTTTTCTATCCACTATCTTATTTGACGCTTACAAATAATCGGCAGGGTATTCTGCGTTAAGGAACAGAATCATCCCAAACCTCAAAACATCTGTCTTTTACAATTTAAACACCTGTTCCGCCAAATTTCGAACACCCATTCTATCTGCGAAAAATGAGGAAAAAACAGGAAAAATAAATTCAATTTTTTTCGCCTCTGCCCTTGTGTTTTCCACCGTATTATTATAAAATAGCTATCAAGTGGTAAAAAAGTACATAAAGTGGTGGCTGGTGGTGGAAGGCTGAGAGGACGGCTTAAGACGCGGCACAGGCTCCATGAGATGAGGCAGGTGAGAGGCGTGAGTGAATTTATCAGTCAATATGCGCATTCGCTGGACGCCAAAGGGCGTCTGATTATTCCTGCCCGCTACAGAGAGGAGCTGGATGAGGAAGCCAGGCTGACCGTGGGCCTGGACCATTGCCTGTTTATTTTTAAAGGCGAGGACTGGCAGGCGCTGGTGGCCAAGCTGAACACCATCCCCATCTCAAACCGCAACGGACGTAAATTTGCCCGGTTTCTTATGTCTAACGCCTTTCCCTGCGAGATGGACAAGCAGGGGCGTATGGTGATCCCGCAGGTGCTCAGGGATTATGCGGGCCTGGAAAAAGATGTGGTGCTGGCCGGTGTCGGCAACCGGATTGAGGTCTGGGACAGCAAAACCTGGGCGGAGAGCGTCACCTATGACGACATGGATGAAATCGCCGGGAATATGGAGGATCTGGGAATCTGATGGAGTTTCAGCATAAATCTGTCCTGTTGGATGAATGTATCGAAAACCTGAATATCAAACCGGACGGCATTTATGTAGACGGAACTTTAGGAGGCGCAGGCCATTCTGCGGAGATCGTGAAGCGGCTGACGGCAGGAGGACGGCTGATCGGCATCGACCAGGATCAGGCGGCCATTGAGGCGGCGTCGGAAAAGCTGTCGGCCTATGAGGGACGGTTCCATATTGTCCGGAATAATTACGTACATATGGCGCAGGCGCTTAAGGGTTTGGGAATCGAGAAAGCAGACGGCATCCTGCTGGATCTGGGCGTATCCTCCTACCAGTTAGATACGCCGGAACGGGGATTTTCCTATATGGAAGATGCCCCGCTGGACATGCGCATGGACCAGCGTCAGGAAAATACGGCAAAGGATATCGTCAACGGATATACGGAACAGGAGTTGTACCGTGTCATCAGAGATTACGGAGAAGATAAATTCGCGAAAAACATCGCAAAGCATATCGTGAAAGCCAGGCAGGACAAGCCAGTGGAGACGACAGGGGAACTGGCAAAGATCGTCAAAGGAGCCATTCCGGCCAGGGTCAGGGCTCAGAGCGGCCATCCGGCAAAGCGGACTTTTCAGGCGATCCGGATTGAGTTAAACCAGGAGCTTTCGGTGCTGTCAGAGGCATTGGGGCAGATGGCGGGCCTGCTGAAACCGGGAGGAAGGCTGTGCATTATCACCTTTCATTCCCTGGAGGACAGGATCGTAAAGACGAAGTTCCGGGAGTGGGAACACCCCTGTACCTGTCCGCCGGACTTTCCGGTGTGCGTCTGCGGAAGAAAAAGCCAGGGACGGGTGGTGTCAAGAAAGCCCATCCTTCCCGGAGAAAAGGAGTTGGAGGAAAATTCTAGATCTAAAAGTGCGAAGTTAAGAGTTTTTGAGAAAGTTTAAGATCGGTTGCCGGGAGAGCGGCGATAAGGGAACGGTTAGGGAGAGAGGGAGTTTATGGCCAGCAGAAGACAGCACGGGACGCGGGGAAGAACAGCGCAGACAGACAGAAGAAACCGTTATTACGCGGAAGGAAACGTGGTACGCAAGGAAAGGGATCAGGAGAGGCATTCCGGGGAATATGTTCGTGTCGGGACAGAGCAGGAGCGGAAAAGATACCATGTGCGCAAAAACTGGAAGAAAGCCAGCTTTATGACCCTGCCCTATGTGTTCGCGCTGACCCTTGCAAGCATTGCCCTGGTGATGGTATCCACCCGGTATCTGGAGGCCAGGAACGCTATCAACGACAGCGCCAGAACGGTCAGGCTGTTAGAAAACCAGCTGGAGAGCCTGCGGGAGTCCAACAGCGGTCTGAGAAAAAGCATCAGCAATTACATGGATTTGGAGTACATTTATAAGACGGCCACGGAAGAGATGGGCATGGTGCCGGCGGCGGAGGATCAGGTCATTTATTTTGACAGGACAGAAAGCGAGTACGTAAGACAGAATGAAGACATCCCGAAAGAATAAAGTAAAACCATTTTACCGGTATATGCAGAGGAAGCTGGTGCTTTTGTTTATGGCAGGCTTTATGGTTCTGTTCGGCTTAAGCATCGTCCTGTTTACAATCGCCGGCAATGATGTGGAATATAAACAGATTGTCCTGAACCAGCAGTCCTATGAGAGCAGGGATATCGCCTTTGAGCGGGGCGAGATCCTGGATCGGAACGGGACGGTGCTGGCAGGAAACGAAAGGGTCTATAATCTGATTTTAGACCCTAAAATTATTTTGTCCGACGACCGGAAATATACGGAAACCACGCTGGCTGCTCTGACCGAATGCTATGGCTACGACAGGGCCGAGCTGCAGAAGATTCTCGACGAACAGCCGGGCAGCAGCTATGTGCGGTTTGAAAAGCAGATGTCGGAGGAACGAAAAGAGCTGTTCGACACCTATGAGACGGAATTTAATGAGAATCAGGCCAAAACCGGCGGCAGGCAGAAAATCGTGGGCGTCTGGTTTGAGGAAGAATACCGCAGAATTTACCCTTATGACAATCTGGCCAGCCAGGTCATCGGTTTTACTTCTTCCGACGGCAAGGACGGCCGTATGGGGCTGGAAGCTTATTATAACGATGTGTTAAACGGCGTCAACGGCAGGGAGTACGGCTATTTTGACGACGATTCCACCAGGCAGAGGGAGATCGAGCCGGCCCAGAACGGCTACACCCTGGTTTCCACCCTGGACGTTTATGTGCAGCAGGTGTGCCAGAAATATGTGGACAAGTATGTGAACGAGGTAGGCTGCAAGGATGTGGGCGTGATTGTGATGAATCCCCAGAATGCGGAGATTCTGGCCATGGCCATGAAAAATTCCTATAACCTGAACGACCCTGCCGATATGACCGGCTACTGTACGCCGGAGGAGCTGGCCGCTTTAGAGGGGGAGGAGCATGAGGAAGAGCGGACGCTGAAAATGAATGAGATGTGGAAAAACCACTGTATCAGCGACACCTTCGAGCCCGGCTCCACCGCCAAAACCTTTACGATAGCGGCAGCTTTGGAGGAAGGGAAGATCACCGGAAATGAAGCCTATCCCTGCGGCGGCTCCCTGTGGGTAGGCGGCAATGAGATCCACTGTCATAACGAGCAGGGCCATGGGACGCTGACAGTTACCCAGACATTGATGAGCTCCTGCAACGTGGGTCTGATGTATATCGCGAAGGCCACGACCGCAGAGGTTTTTTCGAAATATCAGGAGATTTTCGGCTTTGGACAGCTGACCGGCATCGACCTGCCGGGCGAGGCTTCCGCCGCCGGACTGCTCTATACGGCGGAAAATATGGACCCTACCAGTCTGGCCACCAATTCTTTTGGACAGAATTATAATGTGACCATGATCCAGATCGCGGCGGCCTATGCATCTGTCTTAAACGGCGGCAATTATTACGAGCCCCGGCTGGTGCGGCAGATCATCGATGAGAACGGCGCCGTAATTGAAAACACGAGCAAGGTGCTGGTGCGGAAAACCTTAAGCGCTTCCACCTGTGAGTTTCTGAAAAACGCGCTGTTTCAGACGGTGGAGGGGGGAACCGGGAGAAAAGCGGCCATTCCCGGCTACCGGATGGGCGGAAAGACCGGTACGGCCGAGAAGCTGCCCAGGGAGGACGATACTTTTATCGTGTCCTTTGTGGCGGATATCCCGGCGGATTATCCGGAGGTGTTCATTTACGTGGCCATCGACGAGCCTCAGGTGGAGAAGCAGTCCGACAGCTCCCAGGCCACAGAGATGTGCCGGAATATTTTGAAGGAAATTCTGCCATATTTGAATATATATCCCACCGAGGATATTCCGGAGGAGGAGACGGAAGCGCCGGAGGAAAATCCGGAGAATCCCGAAAACCCGGAAGACGAAGGAAATCCGGAGGGTGAGGAAGGCGAGGAGGAGAAAGCACCCAATCCGATCACGATTATCGATGACAACGAGGAGTATAGTAACGGCGGCTTCTCCGGCCAGAAGCCCCGTCATGACGACGAGGAGCCTGGGGATGATCAGAAGCCGGAGGGCGACGGTCAGAACACGGGGCAGCAGGGGGGCCAGTCCGGTGAGCAGAATCCGGAAGGCGGTCAAAACCCGGAGGGCGGCAGGCAGAATCCCGGCTGGGATGATATTCCTGTCAGCGAAGGACGGCCGACCGGGAATCGGACGCTTGGCGGCCAGCCCTCCGGCAATCAAAACACGCCGGCTCCCGATTCGGGCAACGATCAGAATCCGGAAGGCGGCCAGGATCCGGAAGAAGGACAAAATCCGCAGGGAGGCTAGACACCGGAACCCTGATCTGAGAGGGGCCGTACAAAATTTCGTCATAGTCTGGGCTGTGTTCTAATACATTATAGTAATATTTAAAATCGGACACAGTATGAACCGGAGCAAGACCTATCAAAGAAAAAAGATTGTATTTTTCTGCATGGCGTCGGCCCTTCTGATGCTTGGGCTGATCGTCAGGTCCGGCTACCTGATGGTTTGCCAGTCGGAATATTATACGGAAATGGCCAGCCAGCTCCACCAGAGAGAACGCTATATCAAGGCGGCCAGGGGCAATATCTACGATGCCAGCGGCACGCTGGTGGCCGCAAACCGTACCGTGTGTACCATCTCCGTGATCCACAACCAGATCCGGGATGAGGAGAAGGTGGTCAGCACCCTGGCACAGATGCTCGACCTGGAAGAGGCCGAGGTGCAAAAAAAGGTGGAAAAGTACAGCGCCAGAGAGATTATCAAAACCAATGTGGATAAAGAGATCGGAGATCAGATCCGTCTCTGCCAGCTGGAAGGCGTCAAGGTGGATGAGGACTACAAACGGTACTATCCTTATGGCTCCTTGGCCTCGAAGGTGCTGGGCTTTACCGGCAGCGATAACCAGGGCATTATCGGCCTGGAAGTAAAATACGAGGAATACCTGAAAGGTACGGACGGGCTGATCCTGACCCTTACGGACGCCAGGGGCGTGGAGATCGACCAGGCTGCGGAGGAACGGATTGAACCCGTGGCCGGCAATGACCTTCATATCAGCCTAGATGTGAATATACAGAAATATGCGGAGCAGGCCGCTTACAAAATCATGGAAGAAAAAGGGGCCAATTCCGTTTCAGTCATTATCATGAACCCCCAGAACGGGGAAATTTACGCGATGGTGAACGTGCCGGAATTTGACCTGAACGAACCGTTTACCTTATTGGAGGAACCAGAGGAGCCGGTGACGGCGGAGGAAAAACAGAACCTGCTGAACCAGATGTGGCGCAACGGCTGCATCAACGATACTTATGAGCCCGGCTCCACCTTTAAGATTATCACGATGACGGCCGGGCTGGAATCCGGCGTGGTTTCGCCCTCGGATTCCTTTTACTGTCCCGGCTACAAGGTGGTGGAGGACAGACGGATCCGCTGCCATAAGGTAGCCGGCCATGGCGCCGAGGATTTTGTGCTGGGCGCCATGAATTCCTGCAACCCGGTTTTTATCGAGGTGGGGCTTCGGCTTGGCGTAAACCGTACCTATGAATATCTGGAACGGCTGGGGCTGCTGGAGAAAACCGGCGTGGATCTGCCCGGAGAGGCGGGAACCATTATGCATAAGAAAGAAAATGTGGGAGAGGTGGAGCTGGCCACGGTTTCCTTCGGCCAGTCCTTTCAGATTACGCCGTTAAGGCTGCTGACCTCCGTCTGTTCCGTGATCAATGGCGGGACCCAGGTGACGCCCCATTTCGGGGTATCCATCCACAATGCCGACGGAGAACAGGTTTACACGCTGGAATATCCGGTAAAAGAAGGGATTATCTCAGAGGAAACCAGCAGTAAGGTGCGGGAGATTCTGGAAAAGGTGGTGGCGGAGGGCACCGGGAAGCGGGCTTACCTGCCGGGCTTTCGGATCGGCGGAAAAACCGCCACCTCGGAGAAGCTGCCCAGGCGCAGTGGAAAATATATCTCTTCCTTCTTAGGCTTCGCCCCGGCGGATAACCCGCAGGTGGCGGCGCTGATTACCATCGACGAGCCGGAAGGGATTTATTACGGCGGTACGGTGGCAGCTCCTGTGATCGCTTCCATATTTGACAATATCCTGCCTTATTTGGGGGTGGAGCCTTCCTATACGGAGGCGGAGCTTAGTGCCTATGAAATCGGCGAGGCCCAGGTACCGGATTTCATGGGGATGACGGTGGGAGAGGCGAAAGAGGCTTTGCAGGGAACGGATTTTGACGTGCGGTACATAGGGCTTGCGGAAGAAGAAGGCCAGTCCGGGAAAGACGTCGTAGTCACGGATCAGTTTCCGCTGGCCGGGGAGCAGGTGCAGAAGACCGGCGTGATTATTTTGTATTTCCAATAAATCAAAAGATTTTTTATTACGTTTTCACAGTAAACGGTGTCGAAAAAAGGAAAAGTTTGGAATTTAATTTTCAAATCTATCCGTATGACGCAGCCGGCAGCGTCAGGAAAGAGGAAAAGATGAAGTATGATGTGATTTTACCGATATTGATTGCCTTTGGATGCAGCGCGGTTCTTTGTCCGCTGCTGATCCCCTTTTTAAAACGGTTAAAGTTCGGGCAGCAGGTTCGGGATGACGGCCCGAAGGAGCATCTGAAAAAGAAGGGGACGCCTACGATGGGCGGCCTAGCGATTGTGGCCGCCATGGTGATGGCAGCCTGTCTTTATCTGTGGGAGTATCCGAAGATCGTACCGATTCTGTTTACCACGGTCGGATTCGGCGTGGTGGGCTTTCTTGACGACTTTATCAAGGTAGTGATGAAACGCTCCGAGGGACTGAATCCCGGCCAGAAGCTGTTTGGTCAGCTTTTGGTATCGGGAGTATTCCTCTACTATCTGCTTACATCCCCAAATGCGGGAACCCAGATGCTGATTCCTTTTTCCGGCGGAAAGTATCTGGACCTGCCGCTGATTATCTATATTCCCCTCTATTTTATTATTATGCTGGGAGTGGATAATGGTGTGAACTTTACGGACGGCTTAGATGGGCTGTGCTCCAGCGTTACGATGCTGGTGGCCGTATTTTTCACGGTGATCGCCATCGGGGAGAACAGCGGGCTGGAGCCTGTGACCGGGGCGATGGCGGGCAGCCTGATCGGATTTTTGCTGTTTAACGTCTACCCGGCCCAGGTGTTTATGGGAGACACCGGTTCTCTGGCGCTGGGAGGCTTTGTGGCCTCCACCGCATTTATGCTGAAGATGCCGCTGTTTATTCCGATTGTGGGATTTATCTATATGGCCGAAGTGCTGTCTGTGATGCTTCAGGTAACTTATTTTAAGAAAACCGGCGGAAAACGCCTGTTCCGCATGGCGCCGATCCATCACCACTTTGAGCTGGGCGGCTGGTCCGAGACAAGGGTGGTGGCAGTGTTCTCCATTGTGACGGGAATACTGTGCCTGCTGGCATTTTTGGGGCTGTAGCGGGACTAATTTAGAGGCGGAACTAAATTTAGGAGGAATGTTAAAATGGCATCCAGAAGGAGAAAACGGCCGGAAAAAGTAAGAAGATATTATGATTACAGCCTTTTGGTGGCCATTGTTTTTCTCTGCTGTTTCGGCCTGGTGATGATCTACAGCAGCAGCTCCTACATCGCATCGCTGGAATATGCCAAATCCGACGGGGCCGCCCATTTTATGATCCGGCAGGCTCAGGCGCTGGTCATCGGGTTTGTGGGCATGATTATTATCTCCAAAATAGACTATCATTTTTATAAGCATTTTGCCGTGATGGGCTATGTGATGTCGGTGGTGATCATGGTGATGGTCAACTATACCCCTTTCGGAATCGAGCGTAACGGCAAAAAGCGCTGGTTCGGTATTCCGGGGACGAATACCTCCCTGTTCCAGCCTGCCGAGCTGGTAAAAATCGCGCTGATCCTGGCTCTGGCCTGCGCCATCAATTATCTGATCAAACGGATCGACAACTGGAAGGTGATCGGCCTGCTTCTTGCTATGGTGGCGCCGCCTACCTATCTGGTAATCGATAATAACTTAAGTTCGGGTATCATTATTTTCGGTATCGCCTGCGTGATGTATTTCGTGGCCAGCAGAAAAAAACTGCGGTTTGCCGTGGCAATCGGGGCTGTGGCGGCCATCGCCATTCTGTTTGTGGAATTTGGCGATACGCTGGTGGAAATGGGGATTCTGGAAAAATACCAGCTGGAGCGGATCGATGTGTGGAAAGACCCGGCAGCCTATCCGTTAGACGGCGGATTCCAGGTGCTGCAGGGGCTGTACGCCATCGGCTCCGGAGGAATCTTCGGGAAAGGGCTGGGAAACAGTTTGCAGAAGCTGGGGTTTGTGCCGGAGGCCCAGAATGATATGATCTTTTCGATTATCTGTGAGGAGCTTGGGTTGTTCGGGGCCGGATGCCTGATCCTGTTGTTTGTTTTTATGATCTGGCGGTTTATGATTATTGCTCAGAATGCGCCCGATCTGCTCGGCGGCCTTCTGGTGGTGGGCATTATGGCCCATATCGCCATTCAGGTCATTTTGAATATTGCCGTGGTAACCAATACGATTCCCAATACGGGCATCACCCTTCCTTTTATCAGCTACGGAGGCTCCTCCATCGTGTTTCTGATGGCGGAAATGGGGCTGGCGCTGAGTGTATCAAACCAGATTACATATGAAAAATAGCCTGCGGGTATATGTACGGCCTGCTTCGGTGGAAGCTGTAACCCTGTGCCGCGTTTTGACATAGGATAATATACCATTATATTTCGGAGGTAAAAGGTTGGATACATTAAATGTCCAGGGCGGATACCCTCTTAAGGGCGAGTTGAAAATACAGGGTTCCAAAAACACTGTCCTGCCTGTTATGGCCGCGGCGGTTCTCTATAAAGGCGTAACGATGCTGACAAACGTTCCGATGATTCGGGATGTCTACTGCATGATACACATTCTGGAGGCCATCGGGGTAAAAATTGTCTTTTCCGATCACTGTCTGACGATGGACGCGTCTTTGGTGGAAAGCGGAGAGATTCCCATGGAGGATGTGAAAAGAATGCGCTCCTCCATCATGCTTTTGGGGGCGCTGCTTGGAAGGGTGGGAGAAGCTGTCACCAGTTATCCCGGCGGCTGTTCCATCGGTTTAAGGCCCATAGACCTGCATCTGAAAGCGTTAGAACAGATGGGTGCGGAAATCACGGAGGATGGGATAAAGATACGGGCCGTCGCTTCCCGGTTAAGAGGAACCCATATCAGGCTTGATTTCCCCAGTGTGGGCGCTACGGAGAATATCCTGCTGGCCGCCGTGGCGGCAGAAGGCGTTACGGTAATCGACAATGCGGCCAGAGAGCCAGAAATCATCGAATTATGTCTGTTTTTACAGAAAATGGGTGTGCCTGTCCGGGGAGCCGGAACCGGACGGATCAGGATTGAGGGAAAAAGACAGCTGCGCCAGACCAGCTACCGGATTACGGGGGACAGGATTGTGGCGGGAACCTACCTGGCCGCCGCTGCGGCAACCGGAGGGGAGGTGCGCCTGACCGGCATCTACACGCCCTATATGGCCTCTGTGCTTCAGGCTTTTCGAAAATGTGGCTGCGATGTAACCTGGGGCAAGGAAGATGTGTCCCTGCGGTCTGACAGGCAGATTCAGGCGGTTCCTTGGTTGAAAACCAGCCCTTATCCGGGATTTCCCACGGATATGCAGTCGCCTTTTATGGCGCTTCTGGCTTATGGGGACGGGGTCAGTATCATCGAAGAAACTATTTTTGAAGGCCGGCTGAAGCTGGCGGCGCAACTGGAAAAGATGGGTGCGGACATTCAGGTGAAGGAAACCAGAGCCAGGGTAACCGGACAGAGCAGGCTGCGCGGCACATTGGTGCAGGCAGAGGATCTGCGGGCCGGCGCGGCGCTGGCCGTGGCGGCAGTGGGGGCTGAAGGGATGACCCGGATTGCGGACCCTGGCTATATTAAACGAGGCTACGAATCCATTGACCAGGACCTTCGGTCGCTGGGCGGCAAAATATGGTGGTGAAAAGTTGAATCAGAAGAGTGAGAAAAAGCACAAAAGAAATTTGAAAAAGATATTGGTCTTTTTTGGCATGGCCGCCGCGGCGCTGGTTCTGGCGCTGCTGGCCGCCACCAACATCACCATCCGGGAGATGTCGGTAACGGGAAATGAATTTTATACCAATGAAGAAATCCGGGACATGCTGTTTGACACGCCGTTGAAACGGAATACGATCTACTGTTATCTGAATAACCGCTTCGGGGAGCATCAGACCATTCCTTTTGTGGAGCGGTATCAGATTGAATTCCGCAGTCTGAGCTCGGTGGAAGTGATTGTCTATGAGAAAAATATCGTTGGCTACATTGAATATCTGGGCAGCAACCTGTTTTTCGATCGGGACGGCATGATCGTGGAGAGTTCTTCCCGGGTGATCGACGGCGTCCCGATTGTGGCAGGGCTGAATCTGGATCATGTGATCCTGTATCAGAAGCTGCCGGTGGAGCGGCAGGATGTATTTGAGGTGCTTTTAAACCTGACCCAGCTTTTTGAGCGGTATGAGATCAGGGCGGATAAAATCTTTTTTGACAAAAATTACAATGCCCAGGTGATCATTGATAACATTACCGTCAGGCTGGGCGATGATGAAAATCTGGATTTAAAGATCGGCGAGCTGAAAAATATTCTGCCGAAACTGTCGGGCCTCTCGGGAACCCTTTATCTGGAAGGGTATCAGGAGAATTCCATTAACACGGCCTATGTGTTTAAAAAGGACGAAGAGAAGGAACCTGAAACCGAAGCGGAGACAGAGCCGGAAACAGAAACGGAAGCGCCGGCGCCAGGCTGATTTGCGGAGCATAGAGTTTGGGAAGATAGAGATAATAAGAGTATATGAAAAAGTTATTTATCTATTTGCGATCTTATAAAAAAGAGACGATCCTGGCGCCTTTGTTTAAATTACTGGAGGCGTCTTTTGAACTGCTTGTGCCGCTGGTGATGGCCTCCGTCATCGACCGGGGAATCGGACAGAATCAGACGGATTATATTGTGAAAATGTGCCTGGTTCTGGTTCTTCTCGGCGTGGTGGGACTGGTCTGCTCCATCACCGCCCAGTATTTTGCGGCCAGGGCTGCGGTGGGGTTTGCGGCCAGGCTGCGGCATGCCCTGTTTGATCATATTCAGAGCCTTTCCTTTTCCAGGCTCGACGCCATCGGCGCCTCCACTCTGATCATCAGGATGACCAACGACGTGAATCAGGTACAGTCCGGTATGAATCTGGCCCTGCGGCTTTTGCTGCGTTCGCCTTTTGTGGTGTTTGGCTCGGTGGTAATGGCCTTTACCGTCAACTGGAAGGCGGCCCTGATTTTTGCCGTGACCGTGCCCCTTTTGCTGGTTCTGGTGTTCGGGATTATGCTGGTCAATATCCCGATATATAAGAAGGTTCAGGAGAAGCTGGACAGCGTGCTGTCCCTGACCAGGGAAAACCTTACCGGCGTCCGTGTGATCCGGGCCTTTCACAGAGAAGAAAAGGAAATTCAGGATTTCTTTGGAAGAAATCAGGAGCTGACCGGGATCCAGCTGTTTGCCGGAAGGGTTTCGGCGCTGATGAATCCGCTGACCTATGTGGTGGTAAACGGGGCTGTGGTGGCCTTGCTGTACCAGGGCGGCCGGCAGGTATATGAGGGCGGCCTGACCCAGGGAGAGCTGGTGGCGCTGGTCAATTATATGACGCAGATTCTGGTGGAGCTGATTAAGATGGCCAGTTTGATTATTACGATTACGAAAGCCATTGCGTCTGGCAACCGGATTCAGGGGATTTTGGACGTACCGTCCGGTTTCGCATGTGACGGAGATCATAACGAGATAAGAAGCAATGTTGAAAATGAAAACATGAAAAGCGGAAATACGAAAAATGGATATCATGAAAGCCGCGAAACGCCAAAAATCGTTTTTGATCATGTAGGTCTGACCTATCATGAGGGCGGAGAGGAAGCGCTGAGTGATCTAACCTTTTCGATAGAGAAAGGGCAGACGATCGGCATTATCGGCGGAACAGGTTCCGGGAAAACCAGCCTGGTTCATCTGATTCCCCGATTTTACGATGTGACCAGGGGCCGGGTGATGGTGGACGGCATCGATGTGCGGGCGTATGCGCCGGAGGAATTGCGTCGAAAAGTGGGAATCGTGATGCAGAAAGCCGTTCTGTTCCAGGGCAGTATTCGGGAAAATCTGCTGTGGGGCGATCCGGGGGCAGATCGGGAGGTTCTGGATCAGGCCCTTGTATCCTCTCAGTCCATGGAGTTTGTGGCGGATAAAGAGGGGGGCATGGATTTCCGGGTATCCCAGGGCGGCAAGAATCTGTCCGGAGGCCAAAGACAGCGTCTGTCGATCGCCAGAGCGCTGACACGCAGACCGGAAATTCTGATTCTGGACGACAGCTCCTCGGCCCTTGATTTTGCCACGGAGGCCAGACTGCGCAGGGCGATCCGGGAACTGGGAAAAGAGACCACCGTGCTGATTGTATCCCAGCGTATTTCTTCCATTCAGCATGCGGATCAGATCATTGTCCTGGATGACGGACAGGCCGTGGGAATCGGAACCCATGAGCAGCTGCTGGCAGATTGTCAGGTTTACCGTGAAATTTATGAGACGCAGGTTTCTTAACTTGAGGAGCCTCGGAACTAAAAAACAGCAACGGACCGGGGGGCCTCGGAACTAAACATAGAGGTGCCAGAATGAAAGATGACGCGAATCAGATACAAACGCTGAAAAAAGTACTGCGCTATATAAAAAAATACGGATGGTATGTGGCAGGGTCCCTGTTTCTTGCTCTGGTGACCGTGGCACTGACCCTCTATGTGCCGGTACTCACCGGCAGTGCCATCGACCTGGCGCTGGGGAAAGGGCAGGTGGATTTTCAGGGGATCGGCAGGATTTTGCTGCGGATTGCCGTAATGGCAGGGCTGACGGCTCTGGCCCAGTGGTGCATGAATCTGAGCAATAATAAGATCGCCTACGGCGTGATACGGGATATCCGTGAACAGGCCTTTCGCCGGATTCAGATTCTGCCGCTGAAATATATTGACGGTCATGCCCATGGAGAGATCGTCAGCCGTGTGATCGCCGATGTGGATCAGTTTGCCGACGGCCTGCTGATGGGATTTACCCAGCTGTTTACCGGCGTGCTGACGATTCTCGGAACCCTTGTATTTATGCTGTCGATTCATCTGAAAATCACGCTGGTGGTGGTACTGATCACGCCGGTTTCCTTTTGTGTGGCCGGATTTATCGCCAGGCGCACCTATCATATGTTTCAGTTACAGTCAAAGGCCAGAGGGGAGCAGACGGCCCTGATCGACGAGATGATCGGAAATCAGAAGGTGGTACAGGCTTACGGTCATGAGCGGGAGGCGCTGGAAGCCTTTGACCGGATCAATGACCAACTGGAAAAGTGTTCTCTTCAGGCAACTTTCTTTTCTTCGATCACCAATCCTTCTACCAGGTTTGTCAACAGTCTGGTGTATACCGGCGTGGCGCTGGCCGGCGCTCTGACCGCTTTGAGGGGCGGGATCACGGTAGGACAGCTGTCCTGTTTTCTGAGCTACGCGAATCAGTATACGAAACCTTTTAATGAGATTTCCGGCGTGATTACGGAGCTGCAGAACGCCCTTGCCTGCGCGGCCCGGATTTTTGATCTGGCTGAGGAAGAGCCTCAGGAACCGGACAGCCCGGACGCAAAGGTACTGGCGAACACAGACGGGCGTGTGGAGCTGTCCCATGTATGGTTTTCCTATGTGCCGGAGCAGAAGCTGATTCAGGACTTTAACCTGCGGGTGAAGCCGGGACAGCGGATCGCCATCGTAGGGCCTACCGGCTGCGGCAAATCCACGATCATCAACCTGCTGATGCGTTTCTATGACGTGGACAGCGGGCAGATTCTGGTAAACGGCACAGACATCAGACAGATCGCCAGGGAAAGCCTGCGGTCGGCCTATGGCATGGTACTTCAGGAAACCTGGCTGCGTTCCGGAACCATCCGGGAAAATATCACTATGGGAGATACGCAGGTGACGGAAGAAGAAATCATCGCCGCCGCAAAGGCCACAAAGGCCCACAGTTTTATCCGCCGTCTTCCAAAAGGCTATGACACGGTAATCGGGGAAGACGGGGGAAGTCTTTCTCAGGGGCAGAAGCAGCTTTTATGTATCACCAGGGTCATGCTGTGCCGTCCGCCCATGCTGATTCTGGACGAAGCCACGTCCTCCATCGATACCCGGACGGAGATTCAGGTACAGAATGCCTTTGCCCGCCTGATGGAAGGGCGCACCAGCTTTATCGTGGCCCACCGGCTGTCCACAATTCAGGGAGCGGACATGATTCTGGTGATGCGGGACGGCAATATTGTGGAACAGGGCAGTCACAGCCAATTGCTTAGGCTGGGCGGGTTTTACGCGAAGCTGTATCATAGTCAGTTCGCGGGATAAAATATGGAATGTTAGAAAAATGTATTTTATATTATTATAAATGGTAAAATGATTGTAGGAAAATAAATAAAAATAGGTATCACG
>CAJTTU010000087.1:0-250 GCA_910579325.1 uncultured Lachnospiraceae bacterium
CCCCAAAGAGGGAAACCGCCTTTGTATGGCCGCAGCACAGATACTCCAAAGCGTCCTCCAGGGTGAAATAGATAAATACCCGGCTTAGATCGTCCAGCCAGCCGTTGCGGACAGACAGCCCCATGCGGTCAAGCATAAGGCCGTAGAGGATCTTGGCGTCAGAGGATATGCGCCGGTAGCCAGGGTCAGTGAACAGTACTTTCGGTATCCGGTAGAAGGTATATTGTTCCGCCTCGTCGCCATAGAAGTA
>CAJTTU010000087.1:278-14689 GCA_910579325.1 uncultured Lachnospiraceae bacterium
GGGTCTGGCATGGCTTCGCTTCACCACCTTTCCGCAGTCAGCAGGCCGGAAAAGGGCATGAAAAAAAGAACACCACCGTAAGATAGCGTTCTTTATTGTGTAATTTGCTGAAAACCCATGCCTTTATAGCCGTCTGTGACTGATATTTTTAGTAGTTTCGCTAGTTCGCTTAGAATACTCAGCTTTTGTATCACAGAACAACCTTCCGGGCAAGATTGAAAAAATACTGGACAAAACATATAAGTTAGTGTATACTAATCGCTATAAGTTAGTTAATGCTAACTATTGATTTTTCTAATTAAGTATTTATCCCGGCATTTTAAAGGAGGCAGTTATGAGTATCGTAATCGTAGGCGGCCATGACCGCATGGTTTGTCAGTATAAAAAAATCTGCAAGGATTTTCACTGTAAGGCAAAGGTATTTACCCAGATGAGCGCCGGGTTCGGAAAACAGATCGGCAGTCCCGACCTGCTGGTGCTGTTTACCGGCACAGTATCTCATAAGATGGTGAAATGCGCTCTGGATGAGGCGAAGAGGGGGAATGTGGAGGTGGTGCGGTGTCACACCAGCAGCGGATGCGCGCTGTCGGAAATATTGGAGAAGAGGTGCGGGATGTGTTAAGGAACTTCCGCTAATGATTGTTCCGGCAGAAATTCTCCTGCCGGGACTTTTTGTAAAGATTGTGACAGGAAAAATTTCCGGTCACAATCCGGGGGACGCTGCCAGGGCCTTTTGCTTACAGATTCCCGCCAGTATGCTTTTTGATAGCGGCAAAACTTTCCGCGCTGATCACATGCTCGATTTTGCAGGCGTCTTCCACGGCCGTTTTCGGGTTTACCCCCAGGGTAATCAGCCAGTCGCTGATCAGGGTGTGGCGTTCATACATGGTTTCGGCGATGCGCAGACCGGACTCTGTCAGCGTGATATAGCCGTCCTTATCGACCAGGATATAGCCGTTTTCCCGGAGGTTCTTCATGGCCACGCTGACGCTTGGTTTTGAGAAATTCAGCTCCGTCGCGATATCGATGGAGCGGACGTGGGGCTGCTGCTTGCTTAAAATTAAAATGGTTTCCAGATAGTTTTCCGCTGATTCATGAATTTTCAAGGGTGGCGCTCCTTTTTGTATATGTGGTATGTCTCGAATGCAACGATGCTTTCCAGTGACAAAGCTGTCCGGAAAAGCTTACCGGGTATGGGTCGGACTGCATACCGGAGGTGTGTTCTGCCGAATTGGTGCCGTGTACAGTATAGCATATTTTGGAGAGAATGGGGGAATTCTATGCGATTTTCGCAAAGTTTCGCAAAGTTTCGCAAGGGCTTCGGTAATTGAGAAACAGGGGCATGCGGCGCGAAATTCCGTATGGCAGAATTCATCATATAAATATTTGAGAAAAAATATTAAAAAAGGTTGACATTTGAGTTAGTTGGTGTTAACCTATATATAGTTAGTAAACACTAACATTTTTTATGCCATACGATTAGTCTAAACTTACCGTATGGCTGAAAACCTGGAAAAGGAGTGATGGATAATGCCTTTGACGATGGCGGCGGCCGGAGAAATGAATTCTATCAAGAAAGTGGGCGGAAAAACAGATACAAAAAGGTTTCTGGAAAGCCTGGGCTTTGTGCCCGGCGGACAGGTGACCGTGGTTTCCGAGAACAATGGAAACGTGATCGTAAACGTGAAGGAATCCCGTGTGGCGATCAGCCGGGAGATGGCAAATAAGATTATGGTGTGAGGAGAAAAAGCGGATGCGGACATTAAAGGATATCCGGTGCGGCCAGACCGTGTCGGTGATTAAGCTTCACGGCGAGGGAGCGGTAAAACGACGCATTATGGATATGGGAATCACGAAAGGGACTTCCGTCTATGTGCGGAAGGTGGCGCCTCTTGGAGACCCGGTGGAGGTGACGGTGAGGGGGTATGAGCTTTCGCTGAGAAAAGCGGATGCGGAGATGGTGGAAGTGGGCTGAAAACCTGAAAAGCAGCCTGCCGGAATTTTAAATCGTATTTCTCAAGGAGGATCTGTAACATGGCGATCAAAATTGCCCTTGCCGGAAATCCCAACTGCGGCAAGACTACATTATTTAACGCTTTGACCGGTTCCAACCAGTTTGTGGGAAACTGGCCGGGGGTAACGGTGGAGAAGAAGGAAGGAAAATTAAAGGGGCATAAGGACGTGGTAATCATGGACCTGCCGGGCATCTATTCCCTGTCCCCTTATACATTGGAAGAAGTGGTGGCCAGAAATTATCTGATCACGGAGCGGCCTGACGCGATTCTGAATATCGTGGACGGCACCAATCTGGAGCGGAACCTGTATCTGTCCACCCAGCTGTTGGAGCTGGGCATTCCGGTGGTGATGGCCGTCAATATGATGGATGTGGTAGAGAAAAACGGCGATCAGATTCATACGACCCGGTTGTCGAAGGAGTTGGGCTGCGAAGCGGTGAGCATTTCTGCATTGAAGGGAACCGGTATCATGGAGGCGGCTGAAAAAGCAGTGGGGCTGGCCAAGATGGGCGGAGCGGCGGCACCGGTACATAAATTCGCGCCGGAAGTGGAATCCGTGCTGGAGGAAATCGAGATGTTTTTGGGCCCGGAGATTCCGGCGGAGCAGAAACGTTTTTATGCCATCAAGCTGTTCGAGCGGGATGATAAAATCAGCGCACAGATGAAATCCGTACCCGATGTGGAAAACATTGTCAGGCAGGCAGAAGAGGCCATGGACGACGATGCGGAGAGCGTGATCACCAATGAGCGGTACAATTACATTTCCTCTGTGATTGGGAAATGCTATGTGAAGAAAAGAAAAAATCAGATGACTGTGTCAGACAGGATTGACCAGGTGGTAACAAACCGTTTTCTGGCTCTGCCCATCTTCGCAGCGGTGATGACTCTTGTTTACTACGTGTCTGTCTCCACCGTAGGCGGTTTTGTGACGGACTGGACCAATGACGTGCTGTTCGGCGAGATCATCCCGCCGGCCGTAAAGGGTTTTCTGGCAAGCATCGGCTGTGCGGAATGGCTCCAGGGGCTGATTCTTGAAGGGATCGTGGGCGGCGTGGGCGCCGTGCTGGGCTTTGTGCCCCAGATGCTGGTGCTGTTTATCTTTCTGGCATTTTTGGAGTCCTGCGGCTATATGGCCAGAATCGCCTTTATTATGGATCGTATTTTCCGGAAATTCGGCCTGTCCGGCAAGTCCTTTATCCCGATGCTGATTGGCACTGGCTGCGGTGTGCCCGGCGTCATGGCCTCCCGAACCATCGAGAATGACAGGGACCGGAAGATGACGATTATGACCACCACCTTTATCCCCTGCGGCGCGAAGCTTCCGATTATCGCGCTGATTGCCGGCGCGTTGTTCGGCAGCGCCTGGTGGGTGGCGCCCAGCGCGTATTTTGTGGGTATCGCGGCCATTATCTGCTCCGGCATTATATTAAAGAAGACTTCCATGTTTGCCGGCGACCCTGCCCCCTTCGTCATGGAGCTGCCGGCTTACCACTGGCCCACCGCGGGCAATGTGTTGAGAAGCATGTGGGAGCGGGGCTGGTCCTTTATCAAGAAGGCCGGAACGATTATCCTGCTGTCCGCGATTTTCGTATGGTTCGCTTCCGGTTTCGGCTTTACGGAAAGGGGTTTCGGCATGGTGGAGGATTTAGGTGACAGTCTTCTGGCCGGCATCGGCAATGCCATCGCATGGATTTTCAAACCGCTGGGCTGGGGCGACTGGAAAGCTGCCGTGGCGGCATTCATGGGTCTGGTGGCGAAAGAAAACGTAGTGACTGCCTTTGGTATTCTGTACGGCTTTGCGGAAGTGTCTGAGGAAGGCGAGGAAATCTGGGCCGCGCTGGCTGCCAGCTATACGACGGCCGCCGCTTACTCCTTCCTGGTATTCAACCTGCTGTGCGCGCCCTGCTTCGCGGCCATCGGCGCCATTAAGCGAGAGATGAACAACGGAAAGTGGACCTGGTTCGCCATCGGCTATCAGTGCGGTCTGGCCTATGTGGCGGCGCTGTGTATCTATCAGCTGTGGACGGCGTTTGCAGGCGGCGGATTCGGCGTCGGAACGGCTGTCGCGATTCTTCTGGTTATCGGTTTTGTTTATCTGCTGTTCCGGCCTTATAAAGAGAGCAGGACGCTGCGGGTAAACACAAAAACCATGGCGAAGGCTTGAACCGGGGGCGGAAAAGAGATAAAATGAAATGGAACCGGCAGGTTAAAATCAAGAAAAAAGCGGTCGGCAGCAGATATATTCAGCCGGCGGACATTTAGGAGATGAGACGATGAATCTTGCTACAATAATCGTAGGTCTGACAGTCCTTCTGGTCATGGTTCTGGCTGTGCGCAGCCTGATGAATGATAAAAAGAATGGAAAATGCGGCGGCTGCGGCGGCAACTGCGGCGGGTGTCCGGGATGCCATTAATCCGACAGAGCCTGACCGTGTAAAAAGCATAATCAGCAATAAAAGATGCGGAGTTCAGGAGCCAGGGCGTTCCGGCTCCGCGTTTTTGATATCACAGGCGGAGAATCTGCCTGTGGCAGATTCTTATTCATATGACGAAAAAGCCGGAAACACTGGAAAATTTCCGCTTGACAAGGGGAATTTCCCTGTATATAATAGGAAAGTGTGCATTGCGGACCTGTCCTGCGCAGAGCGTGAACATGTCCCGGCGCATGCCAATCAGGCACAGACCATTAAGCTTACAGGAGGTGAAAAATATGCCTACATTCAACCAGTTAGTGAGAAAGGGAAGACAGACTGTTGAGAAGAAAAGCACTGCCCCCGCTCTGTTAAAGGGATACAATTCTTTAAAGAAGAGAGCGACTGACGAGGCCGCTCCCCAGAAGAGAGGCGTCTGCACCGCAGTGAAGACAGCGACTCCTAAGAAACCTAACTCAGCGCTTAGAAAAATTGCCAGAGTTCGTCTTTCTAACGGTATCGAAGTGACCAGCTATATCCCCGGCGAAGGCCACAATCTGCAGGAGCACAGCGTTGTTCTGATCAGAGGCGGCAGAGTGAAGGATTTGCCCGGTACCAGATATCATATCGTCAGAGGTACGCTTGATACCGCAGGCGTGGCGAACAGAAAGCAGGCTCGTTCTAAGTATGGCGCTAAACGGCCTAAAAAATAAGGGATACTGAGATTTGTTATAAAGATTAGTGCCGGAATGAAGCATATTTGAACCGATTGATTTAAATATCCACCTGACCCGCACGAACACATCGATGATCTATGACAAATGTGAGTACCGATGAATTAACGAGCCTGAAGGGTCACCGACAGGCGGTATTAAGGAGGGAAGTAACGTGTCACGTAAAGGAGTTACTGGAAAAAGAGACGTATTGGCAGACCCGCTTTACAACAATAAGGTTGTGACCAAGCTGATTAACAACATTATGCTGGACGGCAAAAAGGGTGTTGCCCAGAAAATCGTATACGGAGCTTTCAACAGAGTGGAAGAGAAAGCCGGAAAGCCCGCTCTGGAAGTATTCGAAGAAGCGATGAACAATATCATGCCTGTACTGGAAGTAAAGGCAAAGCGTATCGGCGGCGCCACCTATCAGGTGCCCATCGAGGTGAAGCCGGACAGAAGACAGGCGCTGGCGCTTCGCTGGCTGACGCTGTTTTCTCGTAAAAGAGGCGAGAAGACCCAGGAGGAACGACTGGCCAATGAAATCCTGGATGCATCCAACAACACTGGTGCGGCTGTCAAAAGAAAAGAAGATATGCACAAGATGGCCGAGGCAAACAAGGCATTCGCGCATTACAGATTTTAATCGGATGTCCGGGATTTGTTTCGGGTTTTAAAGGAGGAAAAATCCCTTGGCTGGAAGAGAGTATCCATTAGAGAGAACCAGAAACATCGGTATTATGGCTCATATTGATGCTGGTAAGACAACATTGACCGAGCGTATTCTCTATTATACCGGTGTTAATTATAAGATTGGCGATACCCACGAAGGTACTGCTACCATGGACTGGATGGAACAGGAGCAGGAGCGCGGTATCACAATCACTTCCGCTGCGACCACATGCCACTGGACCCTGGAGGAAGAGACCAAGCCGAAGAAAGATGCGCTGGAGCATCGTATCAATATCATTGATACGCCAGGCCACGTTGACTTCACTGTTGAGGTGGAGCGTTCTTTGCGTGTGTTGGACAGCGCTATCGGTGTATTCTGCGCGAAAGGCGGTGTAGAGCCTCAGTCTGAAAACGTCTGGAGACAGGCTGACAAGTATAACGTGCCCCGTATGGCGTTCATCAACAAGATGGATATCATGGGCGCCGATTTCTACAACGCGGTGGACATGATAAAGACCAGGCTGGGACATAACGCGGTACCGATTCAGCTTCCGATTGGTAAGGAAGACGATTTCAAGGGCATCATCGACCTGTTCGAGATGCAGGCCTACATCTATAATGATGAAAAAGGCGAGGATATCTCCGTTGTGCCGATTCCCGACGATATGAAGGAACGGGCGGAAGAATACAGAACGAACATGGTGGAAGCGATCTGCGAAACCGACGACGATCTGATGATGGAGTATCTGGACGGGGAAGAGCCGTCTGTGGAAGCGCTGAAAAAAGCGCTGAGGAAAGCGACCATTTCCGTGGAGATTATTCCGGTATGCTGCGGTACGGCTTACAGAAATAAGGGCGTACAGAAGCTGTTGGACGCTGTCCTGGAATTTATGCCCGCTCCTACCGATATCCCTGCAATTAAGGGATTTGATACGGACGGCAATGAAGTGGAGAGACATTCCTCCGATGAGGAGCCTTTCTCCGCTCTGGCATTCAAGATTATGGCTGACCCCTTTGTAGGAAAGCTGGCTTTCTTCCGTGTGTATTCCGGAACGCTGAACTCCGGTTCTTACGTTCTGAATGCCACAAAGGGCAAGAAAGAGCGCGTGGGCCGTATTCTGCAGATGCATGCGAATAAGAGAGAAGAACTGGATAAGGTATATTCCGGCGATATCGCCGCCGCGGTTGGTCTGAAAATCACCACCACCGGCGATACCATCTGCGACGAGCAGCACCCGGTTATCTTAGAGTCCATGGAATTCCCCGAACCGGTTATCGAGGTGGCCATTGAGCCCAAGACGAAAGCCGGACAGGATAAGATGGGCGAGGCGCTGGCGAAGCTGGCGGAGGAAGACCCCACTTTCCGCGTGACTTCCAATCCGGAGACGGGTCAGACCATTATCGCGGGTATGGGCGAGCTCCATCTGGAAATTATCGTTGACCGTATGCTCCGTGAGTTCAAGGTGGAGGCTAACGTAGGCGCGCCTCAGGTAGCCTATAAGGAATCCTTCAGCAAGCCTGTGGAAGTTGACAGCAAGTACGCGAAGCAGTCTGGCGGCCGCGGTCAGTACGGACACTGTAAAGTACGGTTCACCCCCACGGATCCCAATGCGGAGCAGACGTTCGAGTTTGTGTCAAGCGTTGTGGGCGGCGCGATTCCGAAGGAATATATCCCCGCTGTCGGCGCAGGTATCGAGGAAGCCGCGAAGTCCGGTATTCTGGGCGGATTCCCGGTACTGGGTATCAAAGCCGACGTGTACGACGGTTCCTACCATGAGGTAGACTCCAGTGAAATGGCATTTAAGATTGCCGGTTCCATGGCTTTCAAGGACGCGATGGCCAAGGGCGGCGCAGTGCTGCTGGAGCCTATTATGAAGGTGGAGGTGACTACGCCAGAGGATTATATGGGCGACGTAATCGGCGATATCAACTCCCGCCGCGGACGAATCGAGAGCTTCGAAGATGTAAACGGCTCCAAGCTGATTACCGGCTATGTGCCGCTGGCAGAAATGTTCGGGTATGCCACCGACCTGCGTTCCAAGACTCAGGGCCGCGGTTCCTACTCCATGTTCTTCAATAAATATGAGCAGGCGCCCAAATCCGTACAGGAAAAAGTTATTTCCGCAAAGCAGAAATAATGCTTGAAAAACTTGTTGCGATACAATATAATAGCAGATAACGATAATAGTGAATTGAATGTTACCCGACTGGCGGGTACGAATCAAGGAGGACATTTGTAATGGCTAAAGCTAAATTTGAAAGAACAAAACCCCATTGTAACATCGGTACGATTGGCCACGTAGACCATGGTAAAACGACGCTGACCGCCGCGATCACCAAGGTTTTATCCGAGAGAGTTGCAGGTAACGTAGCAACTGATTTCGATAATATTGATAAGGCTCCCGAAGAGAGAGAGCGTGGTATCACCATCTCTACCGCTCACGTAGAGTATGAGACCGAGAACAGACATTACGCACACGTTGACTGCCCCGGCCATGCCGACTATGTAAAGAACATGATCACCGGTGCGGCGCAGATGGACGGCGCTGTTCTGGTTGTTGCCGCTACCGACGGCGTTATGGCACAGACCAAGGAGCATATCCTTCTGTCCCGTCAGGTAGGCGTTCCTTATATCGTAGTGTTCCTGAACAAGTGCGATATGGTAGACGATGAAGAGCTGATCGAGCTGGTTGAGATGGAAGTAACCGAGCAGCTTGAGGAGTATGAGTTCTCCGGATGCCCGATCATCAAGGGTTCCGCTCTGAAGGCGCTGGAAGATCCCCAGAGCGAGTGGGGCGACAAGATCATGGAGCTGATGAGCACCATCGATTCCTATATCCCCGATCCTCAGCGTGACACTGACAAGCCGTTCCTGATGCCTGTAGAGGACGTATTCTCCATCACCGGCCGTGGTACCGTTGCTACCGGTAGAGTAGAGAGAGGTACGATCCACGTATCCGACGAAGTTGAGATCGTTGGTCTGAAGGAAGAGAACCGCAAGGTTGTCTGCACCGGTATCGAGATGTTCCACAAATTACTGGATGAAGGCCAGGCAGGCGATAACATCGGCGCTCTGCTCCGAGGCGTTCAGAGAACCGAGATTGAAAGAGGACAGGTTCTCGCAAAACCCGGTTCCGTAACCTGCCATACGAAGTTTACCGCACAGGTTTACGTACTGACCAAGGACGAGGGTGGCCGTCATACTCCCTTCTTCAACAACTACAGACCTCAGTTCTACTTCAGAACAACTGACGTTACCGGCGTTTGCAACCTGCCTGAGGGCGTTGAGATGTGCATGCCTGGCGATAACGTAGAGATGACCATCGAGCTGATCCATCCGATCGCTATGGAGCAGGGTCTTACCTTCGCTATCCGTGAAGGCGGACGTACCGTTGGTTCAGGCCGTGTGGCTACGATCATCGAGTAATCGGTAAAAAGTCATATTTTATGGGGCTTTCCTAAGAGTAGGGAAGCCCTTTTTTGAAGCTCTTGGTATATGACGGAGTAAAAAACAAAAATGCAAAAGGTAGACTTTGATAATGGTTCCATTATGAATAATATCATCCGGACGGCGTTGCCGATGCTGGTGGCGCAGGTGATCAGTCTGTTATACAGCGTAGTGGACAGGATTTATATAGGCAGAATCGATGGCCATGGAACACAGGCGCTCGGTGCGATCGGTCTGTGTTTTCCTGTTATTATGGTAATCACCGGTTTTACCAATATGTTCGGTTTGGGAGGCGCTCCCCTGTTTTCGATCGGGCTTGGTAAAAATGACAGAAAGAAAGCCTGTGATGTGCTGAATACGGCGTTTCGTCTTGAAGTGATTACCGGTGTAATTCTGATGGTCCTGGGCGAGCTGTCAGCGTCCCGTATCCTGTCGGTTTTTGGCGCGACCGCGGATGAACTCTTTTTTTCGGTTCCTTACATAAGAATTTATCTGATCGGAACGGTGTTCACCATGGTGGCTACCGGTATGAATCCATATATCAATGCGCAGGGATACGCAACGGTTGGCATGAAATCGGTGCTGATTGGCGCCGTATCGAATATCGTGTTGGATCCGGTCTTTATTTTTGTGCTGGACCTGGGGGTAAAGGGCGCCGCTGTGGCGACGGTGATTTCTCAGTGTTTTTCCATGCTGTTTGTGATGAAATTTCTGTTGCGTTCCGGGAATGAATTTCAGGTCAGATTCCATGATTTTTTTGCCCTTCCTTACGCAAAAGAAATCGCCAGTCTTGGACTGTCGCCTTTTGTCATGCAATGTACAAATTCGCTGGTATCCGTGGCATGTAACAGCGTATTGATGAAAACGGGCGGGACTCTTTATGTATCTGTGATGACCATTATTTCTTCGGTAAGACAGATACTGGACACGCCGATCATGGCGGTGACGGAAGGGACTTCACCTACCATTTCCTTTAATTATGGCGCCGGAAGACCTGAGAAAGTTCGAAAAGCAATTACGATTATGACGGTGACGGCGATCTTGTATACTTGTCTGATGTGGATTGTGATTGAACAGTTTCCGCTTTTATTTATAAAGATTTTCAGCGATGACCCTGATTTTCAGCAGCTGGCCCTCAGGCCCCTTCACCTGTATTTTTTCGCTTTTGTTTTTCAGGCATTTCAATATTCCGGGCAAACTACCTTTAAAGCGCTGAACAAGAAGAAACAGGCGATCTTTTTCAGCTTGTTCAGAAAAGTGATCATGGTTGTGCCATTGACTTATCTGTTGCCCTACGCATTTCATTTGGGGACAGACGGCGTATTTATGGCGGAGCCGGTTTCTAATGTGATCGGAGGGCTGGCCTGCTTTATCACGATGGCTGTAACGATTATTCCGGAACCGAAAAGGATGAGGAGAAAAACGAAAAAGTAAGAATGCGCTGATACTACGAATAAAACGTCATGATTCAAAAATCATGACGTTTTATCTGCCTTTATCTGTTAATTACAAATATAATCGTATCAGAACTTTCCTTCCTTCGCAGCTTCCTCCACAGAAACCGCCACAGCCACCGTAGCCCCTACCATAGGATTATTTCCCATGCCGATCAATCCCATCATTTCCACATGGGCGGGAACGGAGGAGGATCCTGCGAACTGGGCGTCGGAGTGCATCCGGCCCATGGTGTCGGTCATGCCGTAGGAAGCGGGGCCTGCGGCCATGTTGTCCGGATGAAGGGTACGGCCGGTGCCGCCGCCGGAGGCTACGGAGAAATATTTTTTGCCCTGCTCGATGCATTCCTTTTTATAGGTGCCTGCCACGGGATGCTGGAACCGGGTGGGGTTGGTGGAATTTCCAGTGATGGATACGTCCACGCCTTCCTTGTGCATAATGGCCACGCCCTCGGTTACGTCATTGGCGCCGTAGCAGTTTACTTTGGCGCGCAGGCCGGTGGAGTAAGGTTTTCTGAACAGTTCCTTCACCTGACCGGTGTAGTAGTCCATCTCGGTTTCCACATAGGTAAAGCCGTTGATTCTGGAAATAATCTGCGCGGCGTCTTTTCCAAGGCCGTTCAGGATTACCCGAAGCGGTTTCTGACGCACTTTGTTTGCTTTCTCGGCGATGCCGATGGCGCCTTCCGCTGCGGCAAAAGATTCGTGGCCTGCCAGGAAGCAGAAGCACTCGGTTTCTTCCTCCAGAAGCATCTTGCCCAGGTTGCCGTGGCCTAAGCCTACCTTTCTCTGATCTGCTACGGAGCCGGGGATACAGAATGCCTGTAAGCCCTCGCCGATGGCGGCAGCAGCGTCCGCAGCTCTTTTGCAGCCTTTTTTGATGGCGATGGCGGCGCCTACGGTGTAGGCCCAGCACGCGTTTTCAAAGCAGATGGGCTGGATGCCTTTTACCTGGTCGTATACGTTCAGACCGGCATCCTTTGTGATTTTTTCCGCTTCTTCTATGGATGCAATGCCGTAGCTGCTTAACACGGCATTGATTTTGTCAATTCTTCTCTCATATGATTCAAATAAAGCCATCTGTCTATCCTCCCTGATTATTTAATCACTTCATCTGTTCTGGGGTCAATGATCTTCGCCGCGTCGTCCACACGTCCGTACTGGCCCTTTGCCTTTTCCCAGGCGGTGTTGGGGTCGTCGCCCTTCTTGATAAAGTCGGTCATCTTTCCAAGGCTTACGAACTGGTAGCCGATAATCATGTCTTCTTCGTCCAGGGCGATGCCGGTTACATAGCCTTCGGCCATCTCCAGATAGCGGGGGCCTTTTTTCAGGGTTCCGTACATGGTTCCCACCTGGGAGCGCAGACCCTTGCCCAGATCTTCCAGGCCGGCGCCGATGGGCAGGCCGTCCTCAGAAAAGGCGCTCTGGCTTCTTCCGTATACGATCTGTAAAAATAACTCTCTCATGGCAGTATTGATAGCGTCGCATACCAGGTCGGTGTTCAATGCCTCCAGGATGGTTCTGCCCGGCAGGATTTCAGAGGCCATGGCGGCGGAGTGGGTCATGCCGGAACATCCGATGGTCTCTACCAGCGCTTCCTGGATAATCCCTTCTTTTACGTTCAGAGTCAGCTTGCACGCGCCCTGCTGGGGAGCGCACCAGCCGATTCCGTGGGTTAAGCCGGAGATATCCTTTACTTCTTTCGCCTTTACCCATTTCGCTTCTTCCGGGATCGGAGCCGCGCCATGGGCTACGCCCTGTGCCACAGTGCACATTTTTTCTACTTCATGAGAATAAATCATTGTAAAACTCCTTTCATCAATGGTGATGTCTGTTAAATTCCATGACAGCTTTTTCGATCTGCGCCGACCCCGCCGTCGGCCGTGGTATGTCCGTAATTCGGGGAGGAGCGCGCCTTTTTTGCCGCCGCTGGTTGGCGTACCGATATGCTGACAAAACGGCAGTCAGTACGCCGGGTATGTATATCATCACGGGTGTGTTTACAGCCGTGACGGAAACAGGATTCGTTTCTATTTTCTCATAAATCAAATTTTTCGTCTATCGTGAAATTCACTATTTTTTGGTGAAAATCTCCTCGTTTCACAGCACGGCTGACATGGGACGGGGTATCCCTTTCGGAACGGCTGTTCGGAGGGTTGGAGAAACAATGTTTTCGGCAGGTCAGAGCTTTTCGGCCAGTGTCCGGATGCGTTCCATGGCATCGGGGTAATCCGAGAGGGTTTTGTGGTCGCTGTCGGATATGGTGATGACATCCAGGCATTGGGCGTTCAGATCGTCCAGCAGACATTTCAGCGGCGCGATCTCGGAGACAAACTGTTCGGGAAAAGCGGGAGCCCCTCCTGTCAGCAGTATGGCACCGGTGCGCTGCTTCTGGTCGGTCATATCCCGGCGGACCGCTTTCGCCCAGTAGACCTGGCAGCGATCCAGCACCAGCTTCATCGGGGCCGGAACAGAATGGAAGTAGGAAGGGGCGGCCATAATGATGGAGTCCGCTTCCTCCAGCTTTTTGTAAATGTCGTCCATATCGTCGTGAATGGCGCATTCCTTTACTTCCCAGCAGCGGCGGCAGTCCATGCAGGGGGAAATGTTTTTCAGCCGGTAGCAGTCGATCAGCTCGACCTCCGATTTTCCGGCAAGCTGTTCTGTCAGTAGTTTTACCATGGACATGGTGTGGCCTTTTTTTCGGGCGGAGCCGAATAGGATTAGGTTTTTTTTCATATGTGCCTCTTTTCTATTGCAGGGTTGACATTGTCATGATGATTACTTTATCACATATTTAGTGCCCCTTCCTCTGCCTTCAATTTTCACAACACCTTTTTTACCCATCTCTTTCAGTAATTGTGTTGTCTTTGATTTACCAAACGGGGCGTAAGGAGCAATTTCGCTGATTGATTTCAGCATTGTCTTGCTTAAAGTCTTATATATTTTCCTTTCGTCTTCCGATAAATTTAGATTTTTCTCAAAAACCGGGAGTACAATCTTAATTGTATTTTCAGACACTTCAAAATCTGGCTGCTTCAATCCTTCTTCATATAGCTGTTTTATCCGTGTAATTCCTGTACCGAATATTTCGACAAATCCCAGCCTGTAACATACATTTGCAAGATTTCTATTTCTTAAGACTGAAAGTTTCCCTGATAAATACTCATCTTCTGTTATTCCGGAAGGCAGTCCTCCCGGAGAAATAATTTCTATTCTGTCATCAAACATCGAAACTCTTATCTGCGACTCCACATCCCACGCTCTATGAATCAGCGCATTTGCAATCGCTTCTCTAAATGCTGCCTCCGGTATTTGTTCTGTCTTTTTCCTTTCGGTGCCGCGTATTTCCTCATATTGATAATAATCTCTGAATATCTCCGATGCTTTTTCGTAGCCTGCCAAAATGGATATATGATCAAATGCTGCTCTCTTATGAATCACACTGATATTCTCACCGAACCTCACTATATCGATTCCCGGAAAATGATTTTTATCTGCCAAAAGTCCGGCCGCATTATTATATCCGGTGGTGCTGTTATATAAATTCAGCGTTTTCAGGGTGTCCTGATTAAAAATTTCAAGCTGAATACATTCTTTTAATTTTTGACATAGTATATCAAATGTTAGCTCTTGATCTTCACACGGCAATTCTTCAAATCTGATATTTTTTCCTTCTAAAATCAGTCTTGACAGCT
>CAJTTU010000088.1 GCA_910579325.1 uncultured Lachnospiraceae bacterium
GAAATATCGTAGAGATAATCAGATCACAGTATAATAGGATTCATAGAGTTGATAAAACAGTTTTATAAGGTAAAATAGCTTAAGAGGAAAAATATGATTCTAGAAATTGCATACGCTCCATGCAGGGTTTGAGGACGATGCATGGAGGCGGGCCGCTGACGGGCGGTTAATGTCCTCGGACTTTGCGACTTGATTGATGATGCGGATCATAAAGAGTAATCAAAGGAGCAAAGTTATGAATATAAAAAATACAATCAAAGAACTGAAAACATTTTTTATCCTATGGAGTACCCAGTCGTTGTCTCAGCTTGGCAGCGCCATGACGAATTTCGCGCTGACCTTATGGCTTTATCAGAAGACAGGTTCCGCGTTGCAGACGGCCCTTTTGTCGGTGTGCTCTTATGCGCCCTATGTGCTGCTCAGCGTTTTTGCAGGAGCCTTCAGCGACCGGTGGGATAAGAAAAAGGTGATGCTGTTCAGCGATCTGTTTGCCGCATGCTGTACGGTAAGCGTTTTGCTGCTGCTGAAAACGGACGGTCTCAGGCCGGCGCATATGTATCTGTTAAACGCTGTAAACGGCCTGATGAACACGGTACAGCAGCCGGCCGGCGACGTGGCCATGACGCTGATCACGCCGGCAAAGCATTATCAGAAAACCAGCGGTATGCGGTCTTTTTCCAACTCTCTGGTGACCATATTGAATCCGGTGTTCGCTACGGCTCTGTTCGCTTTCGCAGGGCTGGAAGCCGTGATCTATACGGATTTGGCTACTTTTGGGGCGGCGTTTCTTACGCTCCTGCTATTTGTTGAGATTCCCGCCGTTTCGGCCAAGGGGGAGGAGTCGGCGGATGCGGACAGGCAGACCGAAGAGGATGTTTTTGACAGCGTAAAAACCGGACTGTCGTATCTGAAAAACCACCCTTTGATTCTTGTCCTGATTCTTTTCCTTGCGGCGGTAAATTTTGTGGCGTCCGCATTTGACGCGGTGCTTCCGGCCTATATTCTTCCCCGGGAGAATGGAGGGGAAGCAGTGCTTGGGATTGCCATGTCCTGTGCAGGTCTTGCAACATTAATTGGAAGTGTGGCGGTTACGCTGCTTCCCGCGCCGAAAAACCGTGTCCGCGTGATCTATCTCACGATGCTGATTTCCCTGAGCGTTGAAAATTTCCTTCTGGCTTTTACCAGGGAGCCGGTTTTGTGGTGTATAGCCCAGGTAATCGGCTGGCTTCTGGTGCCGGTGATGAGCGCAAATCTGGATGTGATTTTAAGGACGACGATTCCGGTTGAAATGCAGGGGCGCGTGTATGCATGCAGGAATACTTTTCAGTTTTTTACAATTCCCGTCGGGTTCTTTTTTGGCGGCCTGCTGGTGGATGCGGTCTGTGAGCCGCTGCTGGCTGCAGCTGTTCCCGGAGGGCTGCTGCGGCTGTGCTTTGGCAGCGGAAAGGGTTCGGGAGCGGCGATGATGATGTGTATTCTCGGGCTTCTGGGTACGGGGGTATGTCTGGGATTTGGACGGATTTTGTCAGGGTATTCCTATGGAGTGTCGGAGAAATCCGAGAGAAAAGGATAAGACGGTATGATCGTGTTGCCGGTAACTGTGCCGAATATTTCATAATTACTGGGGCAGCCGTTGAACGATCTTAATGGAGATTTTATTGTGTATAATAAAGAACAGGAGATAGAATGAAAACATTAAATCAGGATATCAAAAAAGGCCTATTCAAACCGGTCTATCTGCTGTTTGGCGAGGAAGATTTTTTAAAGAGAAGCTATAAAAACCGCCTGCGGGATGCCATCGTGGGAGAGGATACGATGAACCTGGGCGTGTTTGTCGGGAAGGATGTTTCGGTGGATGAGGTTATCTCCATGGCGGAAACCATGCCTTTTTTCGCGGAGCGCAGGCTGATTATCGTGGAGGACAGCGGCCTGTTTAAAAAGGATGCGGGCAGGCTGCCGGATTATCTGGCGCAGCTGCCGGAAACCACCCATATGGTGTTTGTGGAATCCGAGATGGATAAGAGAAGCCGCATGTATAAAAAGGTGAAGGAGCTGGGGTATCCCGCCGAGCTGAAGTCCCAGACAGAACGGGAGCTGAAGCGGTGGGTATTACAGCTTTTGACCCAGGAAGAAATCCGGCTTACCGAGCCGGTCATGGACTATTTTCTGATGACCACCGGGACGAATATGAGCCTGATCCGTTCGGAGCTGGACAAGCTGATTTCCTATCTGGGAGACCGGAAGGTGCTGACGAAGGAGGATATCGACGCGGTGTGTACGCCCCAGGTGGTGGGCCGGATTTTTGATATGACGGCGGCGCTGGCGGCTAAAGACAAAAAGAAGGCGCTTAAGCTGTACTTTGACCTTCGGACGCTCAGGGAACCGCCGATGCGCATTCTGTTCCTGATCTCCAGGCAGTATCAGCAGCTTTTGCAGGCAAAGGAGCTGCAGCAGGCCGGCGTGCCTAAGGAGGAGATCGGCAAACAGCTTGGCGTTCCGGCTTTTGTGGCCGGCAGGCTGCTCTCCCAGACATCCCGCTATTCCATGGAGGCATTAAAACAGGCCGCCTCCGCCTGCATGGATGCGGAATTCGGCGTGAAAACGGGAAAGATCGCGGATGGGATGGCGGTGGAGCTGCTGATTGTGCAGCTGGGGGAGCTGGGATGACGAAAAGCGGGTTTCGTATGCGCCTCGCTTTTCAGCCGGCGTTGACATCTAGGCGGGGAGGGAATCGTTTTACTCAATATGGTTTGAGAAAAATAATTTAATGGAGGGGGATTTTATGATAGGATACCATAAAGTAATGCTATGCATGGCTGTTTTATTTGCCAGCGTATTGTCCGGATGTTCTTCAAAGGGTGATGAAAACATCTCCGATGCGGCCGTTGCCATGACTTCCAATGAGACGATTCAATCTGAACAGTCAACAGATAATACGGAACAGACGAAATCCGTTATCCATGAAAGCGTGGATATTTTATACTATGATGACGGCGCTCCTTATATCCAAGACGTGCTTACGAATGATGCGGACAGCACAATTATGGAGACGGAATATTGTATGCTGGCCTATGACCATAACGGACTGCCTTTGGAACTATACTGGAATTTTTTAGATACCAGCGCGGAGCGCAGCTATGATTTTGTTGTCAGAACGGAAGATGTCAATCTTTTGCCCGGACAGACAAAGAATAATCGCGGAGGCTGGTCATTATATGACGGAGAAAAAATGTCGGACTGGCCTCAGATCGGGAATGGAGAAAAAAACCAGGCGGCATATTCATTGTTTTGCCTGAAAGAGGTTGTATTTGAAAATGGCTCCGTATGGAGCAATCCGGAATACGATCATTTCCTTCAGACTTATGCGGGCAGGCAAATCGATGTGGATACGCTGCAGAACTATTATCCATATACATATCATTTGAAAATGGAGGAAGATTTATAGGCATTAAGAAAGTTTATAGGCATCAAAAAATCCGGCAAAATGCGCAAATACTCAAAGGTATGCTTTGCGATAACACATTTTGCCGGATTTTTAACGCCGTTCTCAGCTTGTCTTTTCTGCTGACGCTGCCTCTGCTGCTTCCTTTTCCACATTCTTCTTCGCCGTAGCCAGCATCAGCTTAATCCTGTTCAGCTGATTCACCTCGCTTGCGCCAGGATCATAATCCACCGCAATAATATTTGCCTGCGGATTCGTCCTGCGAAGCTCTTTGATCACCCCTTTGCCCACCACATGGTTAGGCAGGCAGCCAAAAGGCTGGGCGCAGACGATGTTTGAGACGCCGCTGTGGATCAGCTCCAGCATTTCCCCGGTGAGGAACCAGCCCTCGCCGGTCATATTGCCTAAAGAGACATAGTCCTGGGCGTACAGCGCCAGGTCCTGGATTTTGCCCGGCGGGGTAAACCGTTGGCTGGCCTCGAATTCCTTTCTGGCCGTTTTCCGGAACATTTCCAGAAGAGAAATTCCCAGATTACACAGCCTGGCGGTGGACTGTTTAAAGCCTAGCTGCTCATATTTGAAGTTGGTGTTGTACAGTGTGTACAGCAGGAAATCCATCAGATCCGGCATAACCGCCTCGGCGCCCTCCGCTTCCAGAAGCTCTACCAGATGATTGTTGGCGGTGGGAGAGAACTTCACCAGAATTTCCCCCACAATCCCCACTCTGGGCTTTACCAAGTCTTCCCGGATTGGCAGCCGGTCGAAATCTCGGATAATGCCCCGGACATTTTTACGGAAATGGGCAAGGGAGCTGTGGCCGGACAGTGACCGGACGCAGATTGCTTTCCATTTCTGATGAAGGGCATTGGCAGAGCCGGGGGTCAGCTCATAGGGGCGGACACGGTACAGTACCCGCATAAACACGTCGCCGTAAATAATGGCCTGCATGGCCTTTGACAGCATGGGAACCGTATAGTGAAATCCTTCGTTGGTCTCCAGCCCCTGGGCGCTTAGGGATATGACCGGGATATGGCTCATACCCGCCCGTTCCAGCGCCCGGCGGATAAAGCCTATGTAATTGGAAGCCCGGCAGCCGCCGCCGGTCTGGGTCATCAGCACGGCCGTTTTGTTCAGGTCATACTTTCCGGAGAGCAGCGCTTCCATCATCTGGCCCACCACAATCAGGGATGGGTAGCAGGCATCGTTGTTTACATATTTCAATCCCACGTCGATGGCACTTTTATTGTCGTTGCTTAAAATCTCGATCCGGTAGCCGCAGGAGTTGATGGCAGGCTCCAGCAGGTCAAAATGAATCGGCGACATCTGGGGGCAGAGGATCGTATAATTCTGCTTCATCTCTTTCGTAAATTCCACCCGATTGAAGGCGGCGGAGACGATCTGCCGCTGGCTTCCTTTTTTCTGCCGCACCCGGATGGCGGAGATCAAAGAGCGGATACGGATTCTGGCCGCCCCCAGATTGTTTACCTCGTCGATTTTCAGCACCGTATAAATTTTTCCCGAATGTGTCAGGATATCACTGACCTGGTCGGTGGTCACTGCGTCCAGGCCGCAGCCGAAGGAGTTGAGCTGAACCAGATCCAGGTCGTCCCGGGTCTTTACGAAATTAGCCGCCGCATAGAGCCGGGAGTGGTACATCCACTGGTCCATCACTACGATGGGCCGCTCTAGCCGAGCCAGATGGGAGACCGAGTCCTCCGTAAAGACGGCGATGCCGTAGGAGGTAATCAGCTCCGGGATACCGTGGTTGATTTCCGGGTCCAGGTGATAGGGACGTCCGGCCAGAACAATGCCGTGCCGCCCGGTTTCTTCCAGATATTTCAGCGTTTCCTCGCCTTTTTTCGAGATATCCCTGCGGACAGCGCCCAGCTCCGCCCATCCCTTGTGGGCAGCTGTCTGAATTTCTTCCGCGGGAATGCCGAAGGTTTCCTGAAAAAACGCGGTCAGCCGCTCTGTCAGCACCTGCTCGTCGGTGAAGGCCATAAAGGGATTGTAAAAGGCGATGCCGGAATCCTTCAATTCCTCCACATTGTTTTTGATATTTTCCGAATAGGAGGTTACCATGGGGCAGTTGTAGTGGTTGGCCGCATCCGGAATCTCGCAGCGTTCATAGGGAATGCTGGGATAAAAAATAAAGTCGACGGGCTGCTTTAAGAGCCAGCTGATATGGCCGTGGGCCAGCTTGGCCGGGTAGCACTCCGATTCGCTGGGAATGGATTCGATGCCCAGCTCGTAAAGCTTGTGGGTGGATACGGGGGACAGAATCACCCGGTATCCCAGTTCCCTGAAAAAGACCGCCCAGAAGGGGTAGTTTTCGTAAAAATTCAGGACGCGGGGAATGCCTACGGTTCCCCGGACCGCCAGGTCGGCGGTTAAGGATTCATAGCCGAATACCCGTTTATATTTGTAATCGAACAGATTGGGAATGTGTTCTTTGTTTTTCTCCTTGCCGATGCCCCGCTCGCACCGGTTGCCGGAAATATACTGGCGGCCGCCGGAGAAGCGGTTGACGGTCAGCAGGCAGTTGTTGGTGCATCCCTTGCACCGGGCCAGCCTGGTATCGTAGGTCAGGTTCAGAATCTTTTCCATGGGCAGCATGGAAGTGGTTCTGGACCCGTCGAACCGCTCTCTGGCCACTAAAGCGGCACCGAATGCCCCCATAATCCCGGCGATATCCGGGCGGACGGCCTCGCAGCCGGCGATATATTCAAAGCTGCGCAGTACGGCGTCATTGTAGAAAGTGCCGCCCTGCACCACAATGCATTTTCCAAGATCGGAGGCGTTGGTGATTTTAATTACCTTATACAATGCGTTTTTGATGACGGAATAGGCCAGCCCGGCGGAGATATCCGCCACGGTGGCGCCTTCCTTCTGTGCTTGCTTTACGTTGGAATTCATGAAAACGGTACACCGGGTTCCCAAATCGATGGGGTCAGGGGCGAACAGCGCCGCATTTGCAAAGTTCTCGATGCTGTAATTTAAGGATTTGGCAAAGGTCTCGATAAAGGAGCCGCAGCCGGAGGAGCAGGCTTCATTCAGCTGGACGCTGTCGACGGTGCCGTTTTTAATTTTGATGCATTTCATGTCCTGGCCGCCGATGTCCAGGATACAGTCCACTTCCGGCGCGAAGAAGGAGGCGGCATAGTAGTGGGACACGGTTTCCACCTCGCCTTCGTCCAGCATCAGGGCAGACTTTAACAGCGCCTCCCCGTATCCGGTGGAGCAGGACCAGGCGATCTGGGCCGAGTCGGGCAGCAGCTCGCTGATTTCCTTCATGGCCTGCAGGGTGGTGGCCAGGGGGCTTCCGTTGTTGCCGGAGTAGAAGGAGTAGAGAAGGCTTCCGTCCTCCCCTACCAGCGCCACTTTTGTGGTGGTGGAGCCGGCGTCGATCCCCAGAAAGCAGTTGCCCTCATAGGTTTCCAGGTCTGCCGTGGCCACACAGTGCTGCGCGTGGCGGGCCGTGAACCGGTCATATTCCTCCTGATCGGCAAAAAGGGGCTGGAGCCGTTTTACCTCGGTTTCCAGTTTTACCCCGTGTTCCAGCCGGTGCTGCAGATCTTCTATCGATACGATATGCCCCGGCTCATGGTTCATCCCGGCGCCGATGGCGGCGAACAGGTGAGAGTGCTCCGGCGCGATCACTGCGTCGTCAGCCAGCTTTAAGGTGCGGATAAAGGCATTTTTCAGCTCGGGCAGGAAATGTAAGGGTCCGCCTAAAAAAGCTACATTGCCCCGGATCGGCTTGCCGCAGGCCAGGCCGGAAATGGTCTGGTTAACCACAGCCTGGAAGATGGAGGCTGCCAGGTCCTCCTTCGTTGCGCCTTCATTGATCAGGGGCTGGATATCGGATTTGGCGAATACGCCGCAGCGGGCGGCGATGGGGTAGATGGCTTTATAGCGGCTGGCAAATTCATTCAGCCCTGCGGCATCTGTCTGCAAAAGGGAGGCCATCTGGTCGATAAAGGAGCCGGTGCCCCCGGCGCAGATACCGTTCATCCGCTGGTCGATGCCGTTGGTAAAATAAATAATTTTCGCGTCTTCCCCGCCCAGCTCGATGGCCACGTCGGTCTGGGGCGCGTAATCCTGTAAAGCGGTGGATACGGCCACCACCTCCTGGACAAAGGGCGTATCCAGATGCTTTGACAAAGAGAGGCCGCCGGAGCCTGTGATCACAGGGGACAGCTTTACGTCGCCCAGCTGTTTCCTGGCTTCCCTTACCAGTTCGGCCAGGGTTTCCTGTATGTTAGCATAATGACGCTTGTAGTCTGAAAAAAGGATTTGGTGATCCTGTGAGAGAATGGCAATTTTGACGGTGGTGGAGCCGATGTCGATTCCCAGAATATGATAATCCATAAAAACCTCCATTCTGTATAATGATAATGACCGTTCCCCGCGGCATATTTCTGTTCTGCGGGGGAGTCCGTGAGATTTTCTTAAGAAAAAAGAACATTCATGCCATAGCATTATAATATAGAATAAAAAAAATGACAAGAAAAATCAAATTATATTTGTAAAGAACATATTTCTACATGATTATAAAATTCTTAAAAAAGTAAATCGGGGATTTCAATTGGCGCTGTCTATTGTGATTTTGGCGGGAAAATGGTAGAATAATGAAGACTGGCTGAGATCCGCGGCGGCGAACGCAAGTATAGAGACGGCGGATCCTATAATAAAAGAATCAAAGCGATCGACACAAAAGGCCAAAAGCATAACGGCGTCGAACAATGTTTAATGGCATACGAAGAAATGTTTGAAAAAAATCAGGATTTTTTAACGGCAGAACAATTAAACAGCATCCGAAACACCAGTGTCCTGATCGTCGGGGCGGGGGCTTTGGGGCAGATGGCGGCGCATACGCTGCTGCGGAGCGGCTTTGTCCGTCTGACGGTGGTCGACAAAGACCGTTTCGTCTCTGACAATGATAATCGTCAGCTGTATGCCCGGCCTGAAACGGAAGGGCTGAAAAAGGCGGAGGTGCTGCAAAGGGAACTGAAAAAGATCAGCCGGGAGGCCGAAATCAGGGCTGTGGACCAGTTTGTCGACGAGACCAACGGAAAGGAGCTGGCCTCGTCGGCGGATATTCTGGTGGACTGTGTGGACGATACCAGGACGAAAAAGTATCTGGAGGCGCTGGCAGATTCCCTCGGCATCTGCCTTGTCCACGGCGCCGTGGAAGGATGGTTCGGCCAGGTGTCTACGGTATATCCCGGGGACGGGACGCTTGCTTTTTTGTATCCGGAAGACAGGGTACGACAGGCGTCGGCGCTGATGGCGACGGTAAATGTGGTGGCCTCTCTCCAGGCTGCCGAGGCGATTAAGCTGGCCATACACAGCGAGGAGATTCTCAGACGGAAAGTGCTGTATGTGGATATGCGCAGCGGCGATTTTTCCTGTGTGAAGCTGCCGGGGTAAGAATTGTAAGGAAGTATCCAGATAAAAGGGGTGATTAGGATGGCGACAAAATACGGCGGATATATGGGAAAGGTGCTGAAAATCGATCTGACCGCGAAAGAGGTTTCCGAATACCCGTTTTCAGACGAGGAACGGGAACTGTTTATCGGCGGAAAAACGATGGCGGCGAAGATTCTGGGGGATCATCTGAAAGGTGTCGAAGAAGCCTTTTCTAAAGAAAATATGCTGGTGATTACCACCGGGCCGTTAACCGGCACGGGAGCGCCCAGCGCCAGCAGATTTAATATTTCCACGCTGTCCCCGCAGACCGGATATATCACATCCTCCAACTGCGGCGGCCATTTCGGTTATTATCTGAAAAAGGCAGGGCTGGACGGGCTGATTCTGACAGGGCAGTGCGACAGCCCCGCATGGATCGAGATTCAGAACGAGAAGGTGACTTTCCACGACGCGAAGGACCTGTGGGGAATGAAAACCTCCGAAACCCAGGCGGCGCTGGACGATAAGCTGCGGATGAAAAACGGCCGTGTGCGGAAGAACGGCAAGATCTGTATCGGCCCGGCAGGGGAAAACAGGGTGCTTTACGCAAGCATTGTGTCCAATGAGCGGGTTTCCGGCAGAGGGGGTACGGGGGCCGTGATGGGCTGGATGAATCTGAAAGCAGTCTGTGCCAGTGGAAATAAGGAGATTCCGGTTTATGACAAAGAAAAGATGGTGAGACACACCCAGAAGTGGTTCCGGTATCTGCGCCGTCATCCGCTGACCGGAGAGCAGCTGCCGAAGCTGGGGACGGCGGGGCTGGTCAGCTCGATGCAGATGAAGCATATCCTGTCTACGAAAAATTACAGCAGCGGTCAGTATGAGGATTTTGAAAAGGTCAGCGGCGAGCGGCTGGCCGAGGAGTACCAGATTGTGAACAAAGGCTGTCTCACCTGCCCGATCCGCTGTGCCCGCACCGTGGAGGTGGAGGGGAAACAGGTGAAAGGGCCGGAGCTGGAAACTCTGGTGCTGCTTGGCGGCGGCATCCTGAACAACGATCTGGAAGCCGTGCTGAAATGGAACTATGAGCTGGACGAGCTGGGTATGGATACGATTTCCACTGCCAACACCCTGTCTTATGCGATGGAGGCCAGTGAAAAAGGACTGTGGGACAACGGACTGCGGTTTTCGGAGACGGAAGGAATTTCCAGGCTCTTTGAGGATATCGCGTACCGCAGAGGAATCGGCGGCGAGCTGGCGGAGGGCAGCAGGAGGCTGTCGGAAAAATACGGCGGAAAGGAATTTGCCATCCATGCAAAGGGAATGGAGCTGGCCGCCTATGAGCCCAGGAAGGCGGTGGGGCTGGGGCTGGGCTATGCGGTCAGCAACCGGGGCGGCTGCCATTTAAACGGCGGTTATCTGGTGATTCTGGAAGGGCTGGGGCTTTCTGTGAATCAGACCACCTGGCACGGCAAGGCTGATCTGACCATGATGTTTCAGAACCTGATGGAAATGATTTCGGCCACGGGACAGTGCCTGTTTACCAGCTACGCCTTTTTCCCGTCGCCGCTGATGCGTCATCCCAACGCCTGTTATACGAGAATGGCGAACGCCTTGCTGCCTTACTGTGGTTTCGCGGTCCGGCTGATGAATAAATATCCGGAGATGTTAAAGCTGCACCTGCCGGTGTTCCATCACACGAAGGGCTTCGAATATGCCACCGGGATGAAGATGAGTTTCGGCCGCTATATGCGCTGCGGCGAGCGGGGCTACAATCTGGAACGGGAGGTAAACCGCCGGTTCGGCGTCAATGCGGATAAAGATATCCTGCCCGCAAGGCTGGTGGAAACCTTGCAGGATCCGAAAGACCCGAAATCGAAGGTGCCGCTGGAGAAGCTGAAAAAAGTATATTATCATGCCAGAGGCTGGGACAGGAATGGGCTGCCAACGGAAAGGCTGCTGAAAAAGCTTCATCTGGAACAGATTTAAGCGGGAGGTTTCTGGAAAAAACGATCCGGAAAGGTGAAAAATGGCGAAAGTAAAAGTGCGCCTCTACGGTGTAATCCGTCTGAAAACGGGTATGTCTGTTTTTGAGACGGAGGCGGAGACGCTGAATGAACTGCAAAAACGGATTCCCGGCGTCACGCCGAAAGAGGCGAAAGATTTGATTGTCCTGGTGAACGGAGAAAAAGCGGGGCGGCGGTATCAATTAAAAACCGGCGACGAGATTGTGCTGATGTCGCCGGCGGGAGGCGGCTGAATATGAAACAAAAAGAAATTCCTTATATTAATACGGAAACCTGTGCAGGATGTTCGGTCTGTGTGGCGAATTGTCCGACGGACTGTCTGCGCATAGAAGACCCGGCTTATCACGGGGATATTCATACGAAAGCGGTTGTGGATGAGAGCGGATGTATCGGCTGCGGTCTCTGCGCAAAGGTCTGCCCCATCCGTGCCATAACAATGGGCAGAGGAAAAGAGGGGAGAATACAGATGAACGAACAGTGGAGTTTGAAAAGGGTATATTGCAGAGGGTTTCAGTCTGTGATGAAAATCGGCATGTATGCGCTGCCCTGGCGCGTGCCGAAGCTGCTTAAAGGGGCGGGGGCCGTGAAACGGCTGCCGGAGGCAATCCGGAAAAAGGGATTCCGAAAGCCGCTGATCGTCACGGACAGCGTGCTGATGAAGCAGCTGCGTCTTTTGGACGATCTGCTGGAAGCCATGGAAGAAGCCGGTCTGGATTACGCGGTCTATGACCGGGTCGCTCCCAATCCCACGGACCTGAATGTGGAAGAAGGCGTGGCAGTCTATAAAGAAAATGGCTGCGACTGCATGATCGCTTTCGGCGGCGGCTCTCCCATGGACTGTGCCAAGGCCGTCGGCGCCCGGATTACAAGACCGGGAAAATCCGTGCGTCAGCTCCAGGGGCTGTTCAGAATCCTGCTGCCGGTTCCCGTGATTTTCGCGGTGCCTACCACGGCGGGCACCGGCTCCGAGACCACCATCGCGGCGGTGATCACGGAATCCGCAACCCATCACAAGGCTTCCATGAACGATCTGTGTCTGATGCCTAAATACGCGGTGCTGGACCCGGAGCTGACCGTGGGTCTGCCGCCTCATGTGACGGCCACCACAGGGATGGACGCTCTCTGCCATGCGGTGGAGGCTTACACCAACCATACCTATAATTCCGCGCTTGAGAAAAAAATGTGCAAAAAAGCCGTAAAGCTGATCTATGACAACCTGCCTGTCATCTACAAAGACGGAAGCAATCTGAAAGCCAGACAAAATATGCAGAAAGCCGCCTTTTACGCGGGACGTGCCTTTACCCGGGGAAGCGTGGGCTATGTCCATGCCATCGGCCATACCCTGGGCGGTCTGTACGGCACCCCTCACGGACTGGCCATGTCCATTCTGCTGCCCCATGTGATGCGGGCTTTCGGGGAGTCGGCCTGGGAACGGCTGGCGGAGCTTTGCGACGTCTGCGGTATCAGGGCTGCCGACGATTCGGCCCAGGCAAAGGCGGAAGCGTTTATCCGGTGGATTGAGGATATAAAAGAGGAAATGCAGATTCCTGTTTATCCCGGCATGATTCTGGAACAGGATGTGGACCAGGTCGTGGAGTGGGCGGAAAAGGAAGGCAATCCGCTGTATCCCACGCCTCAGGTATGGAGGAAAAAGGAATTTAAGGAGTTTATTCTGGCGGTGTGTCCGCAGTTTAGAGAAAGTTAGAAAGCTTTTCGGCGGTTTACCGGTCGAAATGAGGTAACCAATTGACAGAAGTACGTGATAACAAAGTTGATTTTACATCGGGAAATATTCCCGGAAACCTGATTCGTTTTTCCATACCGCTGATGGCGGGCAATCTGCTGCAGCAGCTGTATAACATAGCGGATACGCTGATTGTGGGGCGGTTTATCGGGAAAGAGGCGCTGGCGGCGGTGGGGTCCGCCTATACGATTATGATTTTTCTGACCTCCATTGTGCTGGGACTCTGCATGGGGAGCAGCGCCTTTCTGTCGATTCAGTATGGGAAAGGCGACAGGGAGACTTTCGGGAAGGCCAACGGCATGGCTTTCGCGGGAATCGGTCTGTTCTGCGCTTTGCTGAATCTGCTGGTCTATGCCGGACTGAAGGGCATTTTGTGGTTTATGCAGATTCCTGACGAGGTCGCTCCGCTGCTGTCCTCTTATCTCAGGGTAATTTTCGCGGGGATTATCGCCACATTTTTGTATAATTATTTTGCCAACAGCATGCGCGCCATCGGAAATTCCGTGATACCGCTGGTGTTTCTGGGGATGTCGGCCCTTTTAAACGTCGTTCTGGACATTATGTTTGTGGCGGCGTTTCACTGGGGTGTGGAAGGCGCTGCGTTTGCCACGGTTCTGTCCCAGTATGTGTCGGGACTGGGCATTCTGCTTTATGCGTGGAAGAAAGAAAAAATCCTCAGAATCAGAAGAAAAGATCTGAAATTTGAGAGCCGGATTTTCCGGCAGCTCACCGGCCTTGCGGTTCTCACTTCTTTACAGCAGTCGATTATGAATTTTGGAATTCTGCTGGTGCAGGGGAGGGTTAATTCCTTCGGCACCTCTGTGATGGCAGCTTTCGCGGCGGCGGTAAAGGTGGATACCTTTGCCTACTCTCCGGTGCAGGATTTCGGAAATGCCTTTTCTACTTTTGTGGCGCAGAACCATGGCGCGGGAGATGAAAAACGAATCCGGGACGGCGGGAGAACGGCGGTTTTTATGGTGCTGCTGTTCGGCGCGGCGGTCAGCCTGATCGTCGCGGGATTTGCGGCGCCTCTGATGGGGATTTTTACGAAAGAAAAGGAAATCATTGAGATCGGGGTGGGCTACCTGCGGATCGAGGGCAGCTTTTATGTGCTGATCGGTTTTCTGTTTTTGCTGTACGGGTATTTCAGAGCCGTCGAAAAACCGGCGGTGTCCATCTTTTTGACCATTGTATCTCTTGGAATCAGGGTGGCGCTGTCCTATACGTTATCTGCCGTTCCTCAGATCGGGTATCCGGGAATATGGGCCAGTATCCCGATCGGATGGCTGCTGGCGGATCTGGCGGGGTATGTGTTGGTTCGAAGACAAAAGAATTGAGAACGTATATCAGAGAGGAAGAAACTGAGAATGCTTAATGGAAAACTTTTATATAAAAGCTCCGTCGCGTAAAATCAGATACGGCAGAACGGTAAGTATATATAAAGAAAGGGCAGACGGTTATGCATTGTGATAAAAGATAACCTTGCTGCCCTTTTCTTTTTACGAACCTTCCGGTTAAACGCTTTTATAAACGACTTGCCTGACCGGGACGCTTTATATTTATCTGTTTAACAATTCGATAATTTCTTCGGGTGTTTTGCCGGAAGCCTCGATGGCTTTCATCAGTTTGGTTTTTGCTTCTTCCTTTACTTTTTTCGCGGCAATTTTTTCTTCCTTTAACTGCTCTTTATACGCGGCTTTTAATTCTTCCTTCGCGGCTTTTAATTCGGCTTCCAGTTTCTGTACTTTCTCGGCAACCTTTGCTGCCTTTCCGGTATACTCAATTTGTCTTCTGACTCCACGGGCCATGATTTAAAACCTCCTGTTTGATTTTGAATTGTTTTAATTTATTTAAAGAATAACACTAAATAAAATAAATGTAAACATTGAAATTATATTTTTTGAGATTTTTTTGAAAAAATAAATTTCGCAAATCAAAAAAAAGACCAAAAAACCTATGATGCTTAGATATGCGATCAC
>CAJTTU010000089.1:0-2254 GCA_910579325.1 uncultured Lachnospiraceae bacterium
AAAGACGAGGCGCTTAAGGATATTTACGTCTATGACGACGGACTGATCAGAGGATTTGTCCAGATGGATCAGAGGGAAATTTGTAAACTGTATGTCGATCCTTTTTTTCAGGGCATGGGAATCGGCAAAAGGTTAATTACATATGCGGTCAATGAACTTCGCGGGAACCATTTATGGGCTCTGGAGAAGAATACCAGGGCAGTTTCTTTTTATCAGAGAAATGGGTTTCATCTGACAGGAGCGAAGAAGTATGAGGAGGGTACGACAGAGTATCTTGTGGAACTGGAAAAGTAGGGTTGCGCGGGGCTGCAGGTTCACGGAAATATGTTTTCCGTGAACCTGCAGCTTTTGATATCCGAATCCATCATAGGGAAGTTCTCCGATTATCCAAAAAAAATCGTTCCGACCGCTCCCGCCGCCAAAAGCATAATTGCCGGCGCCGCATATTTCCTGGGGTGATGCCACAGATCGCTTTCGATTTTCCAGTTCCTGACGGGGAAGAACCATTCCAGCAGGACGGAGCAGACCGCGCTGCACAGAGCGAAGAACAGGGCGGTTACAAACATCCGGAGGTTGACGCCGCCGGTCAGAAGCTGCCAGCTTGTGAGAAAGAGGCTGTCGGCGGTCAGATTACAGAGAAAGATGAAAGCGCAGTAAGGCAGGCAGAATGCCCGCTCCTGGCCGGGCAGAAAGCGGACGGCCTGTTCCAGCGGCGGATCACAGGACAGAAGAATGCCCAGGGGTGTATTCAGGGAAAGGATGGCGAAGCCCACGGGGATCACTGTCAGGCTTTCCGCCTGCCGGAAAAAGAGAGGCAGCGCGCAGGCGACTGCCCACATGAAACCTGTGTTAACCAGATAGTTTCTGTGAGCGACCAGATAGCGGATCAGATACCGGAGCATGGAATGGCGGCGGTAACGTATACCGTTTCCTGCGCTCCGAAAAAATGTTCCGGAATGCCGTGCCGCCTTTTCCCAAAGGGCAAAGGAATAACCGTCGGCATGTAATAAAACAAAAAGGGACGACAGGCAGCCCGCCAGGACAACCGGTAAAAACCATGGACTGCTTCCGGACAACAGGATAGCGGCTGTCAGGACGGCAATTCGGAAACCGTCGGCATATCGGTGTCCATTCAGCGAAAAGAGTGCCGCTGCGGCCAGAATGCCATGGATTCCGCAGAGCAGACCTGCCAGAAGCCCTGTGAAGCCCCGGTCCGAAAGGGACAGCAGAACCGCCAGCAAAAGGGCCGTTTTTGTCAGAAACGTATAGGCGCCCAGGGCAGCCGTATAGGAGAAGACCATTTTTCGTCTGTCGTAAGGGAGCATAAGCATAGCCGGCAGGTCGTCGTCGTTGTCTCTGGAAGAAAGGGCCTGCCACATTACACCGCCGGTAAAGGCGCTGACAGTCAGAGAAAATATGCCAGATCCGATTTTAATACGGAAACCGGAGATATACAGCCCCCAGAACAGGATCAGGTCGATCAGCAGGGTTCGGGGCAAACGCTCATATTTTGTCCCGAACAGTTTTTTCATAAAAGGTTTAAGCATCGTTTTCATTGTGGAGCGCCTTTCTGATAGCCGGGGCGTCGATCTGCCCCTTTTCAAAAGTCTGCCGGATTTCCCCGTTTTCCAGGACGATCACCCGGTCAGAGGTGAGAGTAATACTTTCCAGGATATGGGAGGAAAACAGAACCGTTCCATGGGCTTTGTAGCCGGAAATCTGCTGATACAGATATTCCGTACTCTGAAAATCCAGTCCGTTAACAGGCTCATCCAGCAGAAGCAGCTGCGGTTTTAAGGCAAACGCGGTGATCAGAAATACCTTTTTCCGGTTGCCGGTGGACAGATCTTTCAGCAGAATATGGGTATGATCCTCAAAATGGAATCCCCGGATCAGTTCCGTGACGTCGGGCGCCGTCTGTCCATAGGAAGCGAAAACGTAGGACAGGTACTCCCAGAAGGTGAAATACTGAAAAGAATTGTCCTCGGCAAATACCATATAGCGGCAGGCTTTAAAAGCTTTATCCCGAAATCTGACGGAATGCCCGTTAAAAAAGACGCCGTCGGCCTGAAAAGCAGGGAGCAGACCGGACAGTACTTTGAAAAATGTGGTTTTTCCGGCTCCGTTCAGCCCGATCAGACCTGCCACTTCATGCTCCGCCAGCGAAAAAGAAAACCCCGAAAGTATCATTTTCTCTTCACTGTACCACGCACTCAGGTTCCCCACAGTCAGGAGTGTTTCTCCCATCTTACCT
>CAJTTU010000089.1:2264-11535 GCA_910579325.1 uncultured Lachnospiraceae bacterium
GCCAGATTCAGGGAAAGATGGGAGAGCACGGCTTTTTCTTTATTATAACGTGCGCTCAGATTCCGGATTTCCAGAAGAGGCATGTCTGCTTGATTCATGATTACCGATCTCCCTTCTCGTTTTTTTCTCTGCGCCACATGGCGTAAGCAGAGTAGAAAAAGGCGCCGCCCAGCACGATATACAGCGCGGCCATTTCAAAGCTGCCGGAGAGGGCGCTTGTAATGGCGGCTGCCAGCCAGATGATGGTGAAAATTCCACGGATATATACATGACGCATAGTGATTACCTCCAATTTAGTTCCGCTACAGTCCTCCTGCGCTCCTGTATCTGGAAGAATTTCTGGCCACTAAAGTGTCCAAAAATCCTTCCGGAGCGTATACAGACTTCCGCTGGTTTAGTTCCGCTACAGTTTTTTTGTTGTGTCTGTATCATACATCAAAAAAGAGGACCTGTGGGGAAATGTCCGTGAACGGCAGGTTTTTGGCCGTGAAAAAAGGAATATGATTTATTCCCTTGAAATTCCCTGATAAGATAAGGTGGCGACTGCCCGGAATGTCTGTCCGGAATGTGAGGTCCGGATCGTACCGTCATATTTTTCGGCGGCGGTCCGGGCGCTTTTCAGTCCCCAGCCGTGGAGGCCCGGCTCTTTTTTTGTCGTGGCCAGAAAACCTTTTTCCAGTACGGGCGGAGTAGAAAAGCTGTTTTCTACTTTGATCACCAGCATCTGGTTAATCCGGCGGATCGTAAGACGGATCAGCCGCTGTTCGGGCTCCGGTACCTGCTTCGCGGCATCCAGGGCATTGTCCAGCAGGTTCCCCAGGATGGCGCACAGGTCGGCGCTGCGGATGTTTGTCTGGCGGGGAAATTCCGCCTGTGCCTGAAAAGAGATGCCATATTCCGCGGCGGCGGCAGCCTTGCTGTTAATCAGATAATCGGCGGTCTCGTCGCCGGTCCACCGGGTATTCGCGATTTCCTGTACCGGCGTCTGCAATTCGTCCAGGTATGCTATGGCTTCCTCCAGCTGACCGTGAGAGAGAAGCTGTCTGAGGGCGCCGATATGGTTGTGAAAATCGTGGAACAGTTTCGCGTTGACAGCGTAAGCGTTGTTCAGCGCCACATAGTCCCGCTCCAGCAGCTCAGCCTGCTGGGCTTTCAGGCGGGAGAGTTCCTTTTCCGTCTCATACTGGCGGTTGATCCGGAATATCAGAACGGACATCATCAGGATGATCGATAGCAGCGTCCACATATTCAGCGTATCTTCCGGTATTCGCAAAGCGGTCTGCTCCGACAGGGTGATAATCCCGAGGAAACCGGCCAGAGCGACGGCGGAGGCAACGGAGAACGCTTCTTTTTCCGTCATATCCAGGCGTTTGAAAAGATACCAGGTCAGAAGAACCAGCAGTCCGTGAACCAGCCAGACACTGAACTGGCCGATGGTTCCCTGACGGGGGGGAAGAACAGAAGAGCCAGACAGTATGCCCAGCCAGGCGACGGCAAGAAACTGCCAGAAAGAGACGGCGATCTCATAAAAAGTCCCGATAAACAGACTGATGCGCGCGTCTGTTTTGAGGAAATAAAAGGCGCAGCCGGCAATGAACAGACTTTCCAGCGCTATATTAAAGTAATCCGGCAGATTCAGCCGGGTAAGGCTCCATGCGGTGGCAGCCGGTCCGGCCCATGCCGCGGTTACGGTTTTAATCCCAGGCGTTTTCGCGGACAGCAGACGGGAAATGAGAAAAAGACAGACTGTGATCCGCAGGCCCGCGGCGGCGGTATCTGAGAGTAGAATGAGCAGGTCTTTCATATATGTTCCCCCCAGTAACGGTTGATTTGCTCCTTGACTGCCTGTAGGTGGGAGCGGCTGATGGGGAGGGAGGCGCCGTTTTTCAGGATGGCCATGCCGTCTTTCACCTGCATAATGTGTATCATGTTGACGATGCAGCCCCGGTCAATAAAGAGGAATTCCTCCGCGTTCAGTTCCTCGTATACCTGCTGCAGGCTTTTACGCACTTTGGACATGCCGCCCGCAGCGGTAATACAGGCGTTTTTTCCGTCCCGTTCAATATAGAAGATTTCTTTACAGGGGATTTTTTCCATGCGGCTGCTGGTCCGTATCGTATAGATTTTTTCATCCTCCAGCTCGATCAGCCTGACTGCGTCCAGTATGGCGGCGGGAAGTCGTCTGTCCATGTCATTTTTCGGGACATACCGGAAAATGGAGAGTTCGAAGGCGTCTATGGCGTATTCCACATGGGAAGTGATAAAAATAATTTTGACATTCGGCAGACAGGGTTTGATCTTCGCGGCGATTTCCATGCCGGTGCTTCCGGGCATCTCGATGTCCAAAAGGATCAGGTCAAAGAAAAACTGATCCTCAGTGATATCGTAAAACAGATTCGCGCTGTCAGTATAGGTTGAGATTTCTCCCGGCTTTCCCCATTGCCGCAGACAGTTTTCCGTCATTTCCTTATGGCTTCGTACCGCTTTTTCATCATCATCGCAGATCGCTATGCGCAGCATCGTATCACCTCGCTTACTGGGGATATCATACTATAGTTTGGACGGGGATTCAAGAGGAATAGTAAACCCTGCTATATCACTTATTTTACTGTTACCATAAAGAAGTGATATAAATATGAGTTTTAAATCGAGAGTGTCATATTAGCGTCATAGAATAAAAGAAAAGGGCTAAAACCCTTGAGTTTCAAAGATTTTAGCTCTTTTATATCATCTATTCCCATTCAATCGTCCCGCAAGGCTTCGGCGTCATATCATACAGCACCCTGTTCACGCCCTCCACCTCATGGGTAATCCGTTCCGTAATATGCTGAAGCAGCGCGAAAGGCACATCCTCCACCGTAGCGGTCATGGCGTCCACCGTGTTTACCGCACGGATAATCACTGGGTAGGCAAACGTACGGGCGCCGTCCGTTACGCCGACAGATTTAAAGTCGGGCACAACAGTGAAATACTGCCATACCTTGCCCTCCAGACTGTTTTTCGCGAATTCCTCCCTTAAAATAGCGTCTGATTCCCGGACAGCTTCCAGGCGGTCGCGGGTGATCGCGCCGAGACAGCGGACGCCAAGACCGGGGCCGGGGAAGGGCTGGCGGAATACCATGTTGTCGGGGAGACCCAGGGCTTTTCCGACGACGCGGACTTCGTCCTTGAACAGCAGGCGGACAGGCTCCACAAGGGCAAACTGTAAATCTTCCGGAAGGCCGCCCACATTGTGATGGGCTTTGACGCCGTCGCTTTCCAGAATATCCGGGTAAATCGTCCCCTGGGCGAGAAATTCGATGCCGGACTGCTTGCGGGCTTCTTCCTCAAATACGCGGATAAATTCCGCGCCGATGATTTTACGCTTTGTCTCCGGGTCTGAAACGCCGGCAAGCTTGTCTAAAAACCGGTCTACGGCGTCCACGTAAATCAGATTTGCCTTCATCTGATTTCTGAACACCTCCACTACCTGTTCAGGCTCCCCTTTTCTTAACAGGCCGTGGTTTACGTGGACGCATACCAGCTGGCTGCCGATGGCTTTAATCAGCAGCGCGGCGACAACCGACGAATCCACGCCGCCCGACAGCGCCAGCAGCACCTTTTTGTCCCCTACTTGGGCTCTGACGGCCGCTACCTGCTCCTCGATAAAATCCCGGGCAAGCTTAGGGGTGTTAATCCGCTTCATTGTTTCAGGACGCATATTCTGATCCATGTTTTTCCTCCGTATGATTGACATGTATTTTTTGTCATTATATCGTAAAATCTGCCTGTATTCAATAAAATCCTTTACATTGTGGTTTCGCTCTAAAATGATTCACATTGTAATTTCATCCGGCATCTGTGGTTCTTCGTTACATCGTAATCCATCCCAGTACATTTGCCACGGAGCTGAGCAGAATGATCGTCACGAAAATAATGCAGAGATACCGGATCATAAATTCAAAAAGTTTTCTTCTTTTAAACGAGGCGCCGTTCTTTTCCACCTCTTTCGCGATCCTGTCTGTTCCGATCGCTTTTACAACCAGCAGGCAGGTGGCGATGGCCGCGATCGGCATCATAACGGAATTGGTCAGAAAGTCAAAGAAGTCAAGGAATTCCATTCCGATTATCCGGATAAAGGACAGCGGGCCGTAACCGAGAGAGGACAGGGTGCCCAGGGCGACCATAATCAGTCCCATAACGGTGGAAGCCTTATGCCGGCTCCAGCCCAGCTCGTCCTCAAAGGTCGACACGGCGCTTTCGGTCAGCGCGATGGCGCTTGTGAGGGCGGCAAAAAGCACCAGTGAAAAGAACAGGATGCCCGCCGGCCTGCCGAAGCCCATGCTGGCCAGCACCTTCGGGATGGTAATAAACATCAGGGACGGTCCGGCCTTTAACGTCTCCAAGTCCCCGCCGGAAAAGGCAAACACTGCGGGAATAATCATCAGTCCCGCCATAATGGCGATGGCGGTGTCAAAAATTTCCACATTTCGGGTTGCGTCCTCAATCGACACATTGTCCTTCATATAAGAACCGAAGGTGATAAGAATGCCCATGGCGATGGAAAGGGAGTAGAACATCTGTCCCATCGCGGCAACCACAGTCATCCATGAAAAGTTCCGGAAGTTAGGCACCAGGAAATATTTCACGCCTGCCAGGGCTCCTTCCCGGGTCATGGAATAGACGGCAATCACTACGGCCAGGACCACAAGAACCGGCATCATAAATTTCGATACACGCTCGATGCCGTTCTGCACCCCTGCGAATATGATAATCAGCGTCGCCGCGGCAAAGAGCAAAAACCAGATTTCCGCCGACATGCCGCCTGCGATAAACTCGGTAAAATAGCCGTCAGCGGCAACTTCGTTTACATTGCCCCGCAGGTATTCAAACAGATATTTGGTCACCCAGCCGCCGATGGTGGAATAGTAGGGCACGATCAGGAGCGGGATTACCGCGTTGATCCAGCCGCCGGCCCGCCACAGTCTGCTTCCTCCGGTTTCGCTGAAAGCACCCACAGGGCTTTTCTTTGTCATGCGGCCCAGCGCGGTTTCCGCGATGATCATTGTGTAGCCGAAGGTCAGCGCCAGTATAATATAAACCAGCAAAAAAATACCGCCGCCGTACTTTGCCGCCAGATAAGGAAATCTCCAGATATTTCCCAGTCCTACGGATGCTCCGGCAGCAGACAGCACAAAGCCGATCTTGCCGGAAAAACTGCTTCTTTTCTTTTGTCCGTTCATCTTCTTTTCTCCATTAATGCTTTGCAACGCTTCTCCCAAGCCGGGGTCTGGGAGCAGCATTGCTGTTTTTCATATATTATTTGACACCGCTTCGTGTATGGAATGCCGCATAAAGGGTAAAATAAAACGCCCTGCATACCATTCCTTTTACGGCCTGACGGAATGGGGCAAAGCGTAATCCGGCGGCAATTCTTCCTGTGGATATTTATATCATGGAGGGGAGGGAAAGTCAAGGGAAGTCAATCCGGACTTGACAAACATACTAATAGTATGTTACACTCGTCACATACTGTCAGTATGTAACCGGCATAGCGCAAACGATCGGCGTCCGTGCCAATAATGGGAGGTGTGGATCGTGGCCAGAAACAAGCATCCGGAGGAAACCGTGAATTTAATATTGGATGTTTCTTTCCGTCTGTTTATGGAAAAAGGCTACGAGCACACTTCCATTCAGGATATTATCGACCATCTGGGCGGGCTTAGCCGGGGGGCGATTTATCATCATTTTAAGTCTAAGGAAGAAATTTTGGAGGCGGCGACGAACAGGATGACGGCCGAATCCAATCAGATGCTCGCCGAAGTCCGTGACCGCAAAGACCTGACCGGGAAGGAAAAGCTAAAGATGATTTTCTATGAGTCCATCAACCGTCCTGTCCAGAATGATCTTTTTACGGCGGCGCCTGGCTTTCACAATAACCCGAAGCTGTTTTTCAGCCTTGTTCATGACACTGTCACTGAGACTGCCATCCAGTATATTCAGCCGATTTTCAGACAGGGCGTTGCCGACGGCACGATCAGAACGGAGTATCCGGAACAGCTGGCGGAGCTGGTGATGCTGGCGGCGAATGTCTGGATGAATCCCATGACCTTTGACAGCACGGCAGAGGAGACCCGCCGAAAATTTATGGTGTTCCGGCAGATGATGGAGGGGTTCGGGTTAGATATCATAGATGACCGGCTTATGGACAGAATTGTGGAATTGGCGGAGATTTATCAGGCGAAGCAGTAGGTGAAGTGGGGGAATAAACAGGGATCTGCCCTTTTCAGAGGGCAGATATATTTTAAGGCATATACATACCGATATTCGGTATGTATAAAAATGACAGAAAACTGACATACGGCAGACAGTGTCAAGTAGTGTATGAAAAGTATGAAAAATAGCAGCAGGCCGGATAAAAGACAGACCCTGAGTGCTTATAGCGACAGGGGTTGCGGAATTAAAACTGGAGGTTTATCACATGAATCAAAAACAAGAAAAGCTGTTCACAAAAGATTTTACCCTTGTAGTCATCGGCCAGATCATTTCCCTTTTCGGCAATGCCACGGTCAGGTTCGCATTGCCCTTATACCTTCTGAACCTGACCGGCTCCTCCGCCCTGTACGGGGTGGTTACGGCCTGTGCCTTTATCCCATCCATCCTGCTGTCGCCGGTGGGCGGGATGATTGCGGACAGGGTCAACAAAAGAAACATTATGGTGATACTGGATTTTACGACGGCGGCGGTGATTCTGGCTTTTTCCCTGCTGATGGAACGGGGAAGCCTGATTCTTCTGGCGGCGGTTACGCTGATGATTTTATATGGCATCGCGGGCGCATACCAGCCTTCCGTACAGGCAAGTATTCCTGCGCTGGCCTGCCGGGAGAATTTTATGGCGGCCAATTCCGTGATCAATATGGTAAGCTCCTTCTCTTCCCTGGCCGGGCCTGTCTTCGGCGGGATTTTCTACAGCGCTTATGGGCTGCGCCCGGTGCTGTTTGTCTGCGCCGCCTGCTTTGTCCTGTCGGCGGTGATGGAGCTTTTTATCAACATTCCTTTTCAGAAGCAGGAAGCCGGCGGCGGAATGCTGGAAACCGCCAAAAAGGATTTTGTGGAAAGTCTCCGCTTTGTCCGGAAGGAGAAACCCGTCATTATAAGATGCATGCTGACAGTCTGCGGGATTAACCTGTTTTTGTCCGCGATGCTGCTTGTGGCGGTGCCCTATCTGATCACCGAGGTGCTGGCATTTCAGCCGGTGCAGGCCAACAGGCTTTACGGCCTTGCGGAAGGGGTGATGGCGGCCGGCGGCCTGGCAGGGGGAATCTGCACAGGCATCTTCGCAAAGCGGCTGAAAGCGGGGAAGGCCGGGGCGATACTGATTGGCTGCGCGGTATGCGTATTTCCTATGGGAATCGCTTTGCTGTTAACTCCCTCTGCCATGGTCAGCTATACGGTGATCACCATCTGCTGTTTTGCCATCATGGCGCTTTCCACGGTGTTCACGGTACAGGTCATGTCCGTAATCCAGCGGGAAACGCCGGAGAAGCTGCTGGGAAAAGTAATTTCCGTTATCATGACCGTCGCCATGTGCGCCCAGCCTTTAGGAAATGCTTTCTACGGCGTTTTGTTCGAGCTGTGCAGGGGAGCTGAATTTGCCGTCTTTTTTTTCGCAGGAGCGGTTTCGCTGGTGATTGCCGTCCGTTCGAGAAAAATATTTACCAACCTTATGAATGATTGAAAAGCACTGGTTATTTTCACCGGATATGGGCTTCGGTCAGTACTTTTAGCGTAGGAAACACAAAATATCGTCAGGGACGGCCCGCCGCAGGCGGAGAATCCGCCCCTGGCAGATTCGTATTACGAAGTATCCGGCAAAACGCGCCAGTGACGCGTTTTGTCGGATTTACCTTTCAGGCATCCGGAAGCCGGCGAGCGCCTTGTTCAGATAGTCGTTAAAAGGTTTCATAATCCGGAAAAGTTCCGCTGCTTTTGCAAGAAACAGTTCCGCGTTTTCCACTTCCTCATCCTTTAGCGGGTATTCCAGATACCAGCTTTTAAATTTCAGGTATTCTGCCTGCGGATGTTCTTTCTCATATCCCGCAGGAACATTCTTTAATGCCGTTCCCTTTACGGTAAAGTGTTTTTCAAAATCCGGCCGGCGGATAATTCTTTCCCATTCCATTCCGTTTTGCGCGATAGAATCCCGTACCATCCTTGTCGCATCCTTAAACATGTCCGCAAACAATCCGCCGCCCAAAAAGGACTGGTTGCCCGGCTTGATCATAAGATAATAGCCGACAGGAACCGGCAGCTTCCCTTTTGAGGCGATATGGGCACGGAACGCGGGATTATAGGGCGATTTGTCATGGCTGAACCGGGTGTCCCGTACCATCCTGAACGTAAGGTCTTTTGGACTGTTATGCAAAACGCTGCTGTCAAATTTCCCGATTTCCAGTATTAATGCCTGCAAAAAGCTTTCAAATTCAGCATTTGCTTTTTTATAAGTCTCCTTGTTTGCGTGATACCATTCACGGTTATTATTTGCGCTCAATGAGGATAAGTAATCAATAATCAATTGTGTATTCATAGTCTGCCAACTCCTTTATGATTTCCGGACGATGGAAAGCTGTGTGGAATCTAAAAAGTCCCGTATCAGCTGCTTGATGTGTTCGGAAGACCGGTAGGTTTTACAGAACGAAAAGTCCTGTGATAAACCGTCGATCTCTTCCATGGCATTTTTCACATCTATCATAGTCTGAACAGGAATTTCCGCAGCCGACATGTAATCCGGCTGCAGCGGGTTCAGCCTGTGGCTTTGTATCGCATAATTCACCCTGTCTTTGCATCTGCATTTGCCGCCGCCGTATTCTCCGCAGTATTCGCCTAAAAAATCTGCCATCTTTCTGCGTATCCGCGAAAGCCGCTGGCGGTACGCTTCCGGGGTGATCTCCAAAATATCTCCGGCAATCCGGCTGTCAAGCTTAAACATCGTACCCAATATGAAGATACATCTGCTCTCTGTGTCAAGGCATTGCAGCATTACATTTGTGCAGGACATTTTCAGCTCTTCCGCCAAAATCTCTTTTTCTACGTTTTGTGTTAAATCCGGTATATTCTCTATTTCTCCGTTTTCTATGTCATTCCCATAATATTCAAAGCTCAGCGGATAGCGGGCGAACATATGCTTTTTGTAATTCTTTAAGTGGTTGGCCGCAATGCGGAATAACCATGTCGTAAATGCGCTGTCGCCTCTGAAAGAAGAAAGATGGGTAATCATCTTCAACAGAATATC
>CAJTTU010000089.1:11560-14593 GCA_910579325.1 uncultured Lachnospiraceae bacterium
AATGTACCGAGCATCCGCAGAGATAAATTGAATACCATATCTTGCACGCCTGTAATGAGCGTTTCAAGGGCGTCCTTATCCCCTGATGTGGCTTGATCGACTAAAGCCTGCATTTCTTCATTTGTTTTTTTCTTCATAGATTTTTACCTCCTGCTTAATTAGACAGCGTCCCTTTGTTTTTGTGACAGTAAAGATTATGAAAAGTTTTTTTCGAAAGGCGGATCTGCGGGAAGATCAGCGCGGCCGGCATGAGAGGTACGCACAGCCGTATGGTCTGTACGGGGGTATTATAATCTGAAATTCTTTTCGGTTCAAGAGTCGGTTTTGTAGGTTTTCCGTATGTTTTCGTCCGTATCGTGTTTGATAGTAAAATGGGAAAATGGTACAGCCCCATCGATACCATTTCCAGTGAATTCACATCGGAAAGCAGATATGCAGAATAAAGTAGAACAGCCACAGCAAAAAACGCAGCAACAGCCCAAAAATCCGTTATTAAACAGATAAACAGAAGGAAATGGATAGTATTGACGTCCAAATTCCAAATATGAAAAAGAGGCTTTCTTCTATCGTGAAGATGGGAGTGTGGATACCGGGAAATAAATGTAAAAGCAGGGAAAATTGGCAGGGATTATGGTTTTCATGATCCCTGCCCCTTTAAAGTAATGATTGCATGGAACGTCAGCGTATCGGAGTTGTAATATATCTGTATATTCCCATTGTATTTGGCGACAATTTTGCGGATGCTTTTCAGCCCGAAACCATGCTTATGGCTGTGAGGTATGCTTATAGCCGGACTACCGTTCTCCCTTATTGTGAAAGGATTTGCCCGGCAGGAGTTAATGACTGTCAAAACTGTAAATGGAGTTTTTTCTTTTTTGCCTGTGCTGATTTCGATAAATGATTCCGGAATGTCTTTGGCCGCTTTTACAGCATTGTCGAGCAGATTGCAGAATAATGAGGTAAGGTCATTGTCGGCAATAAAATCTGTCGTTCCGCTTCGTATATCAGCATGAAAAGCTATGTGGCTGTCAGTACACTGCTGCTTATAGCGGCATAAAATGGAATTAAGCATTTCATGTTCACACAGCCGGGAGGATTCTTTTAAGTCAGAAGAACGAATCAGCTGGTGCAGATACGTATAAATTTTATCATGTTCTTTCTGTTGGTTCAGCATATCAATGGAGTGCAGATGCCTTTTTATATCGTGGATTAGAATGCGCTGGTTTTCGTTTTGCAGGCGCAGCATTTCATAATATTCAGCAGAGTCAGACTCTTTTTGAAGCAGTAACTGCATCTGTGTAAATTCCATGCTTTTTTCAGGTTGTACTGGTTGATGCCAAATACAAGCAGGTTGCTTATCAGTAAGAAAAAGGCGCTTAGTGTAACCATTCCCTTTAAAAGGGGAGAAAGAAGGAAAGAGTCACTGATGCTTACCAATGTGAGCATGATAAAGACAGAGGTTATCGGAATAAAAATCAGAAGCAGGACAGATTTGTCGTGCTGCTGGTTTTGTGCCTGATGCCCTTTCAATAAATGAATCAGGATATATACAATGGTAAAGAATATCATTTTGCTGAAAATAATAAAAATTATCATGTTTTGGAACTGTCCGGATTCTGCAAGGAAATGAGGCGAAAAACGTTCAATCGTGCTGTATACGGTTAATTCGCACATACCCATAACGGCAGCTATAACAGCGGAATGAAACAGCGCAAAATACCATTTGAGGTCATACTGGATAAGCAGGAAAATAAAATTCATGACAAAATATAATGTGATATTCAGCCATTTATATTCCAACAGGGATACGGCAAACATCGTAAAATAGAAAATGAAAAGCATTACAAATCCTATCCACGGTCTGCGTCTGGCCGTAAAAAGGTTAGAGGAATACTGCCACAGTATCACTGCCTCTATCAGAAAAGTAAAAAAATAACAGACAGCATTGCTCATTTGGTTTACCTCGTACTTTCAAGATAAAGAAGGTAGGCTTCTTTAAATGCACTGTATTTTCTTTTTGTCAGGTAAGCGTGGATCTGATTGCCAGCCATGTTGACAAGGGTATGGTCAAAATCCGTGACATGTTCAAAGTTGATGATGAAGCTGCGGTGTGTCTGGAAAAAACAGTTTTTGGGAAGCTCTTTCAGCCAGTACTGCATATTATGGACGGATTCAAAATCACACAGGGTTGTGTGTACGATTACTTTTCTTGCCTGTGCTTCTATTGCAATGATGTCGGAAGCAGAAAGTGTGTGTATACCCTGCTTTGTTTCAACCGGTATTTTGATTGTCATAGTATTGTATAGTTCAACTGCATCTTTCATATTTCGGAAGAAACGCTGCTTGTCTATAGGTTTTGACAGATAACGGAATACCTGAAAGCGCATGGCATCATCAAGATACTCAGAATAAGAAGTCACAATAAAAATGATAATGCTGCTGTTTGCCCTTTTTAATTCGTTTCCTACGTAAATGCCGTTCATTCCGGGCATTTCTATATCAAGGAACAGAATATCTTTGTCGCCTTTGTCAGCCAATAAAGACTCCCCGTCGGAAAAACAGGCCAGTTCCGGACATTTCACATGGATTTTATCAAAAAAATTTTTACAGTATTTTTTAAGCTGTTCAATCATCAAAGGATCATCATCGCAGATAAGTATTCTCATTTTAACCTCATTTACAGTTTGCTTATTGATAAATACATTATTATTATATAACACCTGAGTTGGGATATATATACAAACTGTATGAAAAGACATTTTTTTGTGTATTTTGGGATAAAATCTGGGGAAAGCGCAAATATGCCCTGCATATTTGAAAATCTGGTAAAAAATGGAACCAAATGACCAAATGAAGGAGAAAAATGTCGTTTGGCGCAGAAAGGATTGAAATTATGACAGAGATAAGGACAATAAGAAATGTCATTGATTTTGAGGCCTGTTTCCCTGTGCTGTCAACAAACACTTGTGACGTAACAAGTAAAACCGGTAAAGGGGCATTCGTATCAATCATTGCAAAGAGCTCATTATCCTC
>CAJTTU010000090.1:0-1990 GCA_910579325.1 uncultured Lachnospiraceae bacterium
GGTGGAGTATTCCGCGCTGTCCAGGCTGTCAACATTCATCAGGCCATCATCCAGACGGACATCCTGATTCTTTTTGGCGTCATCATATACCGCCTGCTCAAAGGCCTCGATGGTATGCTTGCAGTGTTCCATCACCTTCCACCGGTTTTGCGCAATCAGGCTGTTATAAAACGCTATTCGGTCATTAATAGGGCCTTTAATCGCGTTCTTTATGTCTATACTGACACCGGCCTGTATACACGCCATTTCAAGCCCGGCGATCAGCGTCTGCTCGGCGCTGTCGCAGTAAACCTCATATACCTTGAATCTGGTCTTCGCCCGTTTCACAAAGTCTATGAAATCGTCCTGAAGCTGCTTTGGGTTAATCCGCTTTTTACGGTAATACTCATCCAGGATGACCACCTGCTTATACCCTTTGGTGAAGCCCGTGAGCGTAAAAGAATGGGCTGACTTCGTACCGCCGAAGTCAACCCCGATCACCGCGTACATGATCTCATTTCTCAGATCGCCCTCGCCGTCACGTTCCAGTAGCCATGAACTGCTTACCAGGTAATCCTCTACATGGTCGGCAAACTGCTGGTAGATCAAGCCGTCGGCCGCTACCCACTGCCCCAGGATAAAACGCTTGTAAAACACGCTGCCGTGCGGCCAGGCGTTTTTATACTCCGCTTTACGTTTCGGAGAAATAGACAGGTTGTCATCCATCGTGAAATGCAGATGATATACCTTTTTGCGCTTCATTTCCTCCTGATCCAGGTATTCCTCACGGATAAAATGATGCGGCCCTTCCGGGTTGCAGTTCATCCAGATCTTCCAGCCATCCACGGAGCAGCGGGCGACCATCTGGTCAATGAAGGACTTCGGGAACAGGGCAGCCTCGTCCGCATATGCCCCGGCAGCTGTCAGGCCCTGCAGGGCATCCTGCGAAGCCTCCGTGTTCGCCCCGTACAGGTAATAGACATTCGTGCCGATCTCGATCCTGGCATCAGTGCCGGAGCGGATATACGTGTACGGCCACCGCCAGGCCTCCAGCATCTGCAGCATAGGCCGGATCACGTTCTTTTTCAGGGCACCCATGGTCTTTCCCGCCAGGATGAACGATTCCCCGGAAAACATCTCCTGCGACCAGGTCAGGAACCCAATGATACAGGCGATGGTCTTCCCTGACCTGATCGAGCCGTCAGCGACCAGGTAATTATTTTCCGACGCCTTCACCATCGGCCTCCACCAGTAGATCAGACGCCGCTGCTGTTCTGAAAAAGGTTTAAAATTAAACTTCGCCGGTCTCTTCCGGGCTTTCATTGCCATCGTCTTTTTCCCCTTCCTCCTGGCTGTCGTTAAACAAAGCGTCTATGTCCTCCTGGGTGGGGTTCATGGCTTTCAAAAAGCTTCGGATGTTCTCATCATCCGAACCGGTATCCCCAACTTCCTGATCCCTGGCACGCTTTGCCCGGTCGGTTCTTATACGCTGTTCTTCCATATCCGCATCCGTACCGGTTCCCTGGCCTGAATACTTAGCGACCGCCTCATAAGCTTTCACGTTCCCGGACAACGCCTCACGGATCATGGCCGCGTTGACGGCGCTTTCCAGCGTACTGTCAAGCCCCAGTGCTTCCAGGAACGGCGTCCATTCCGGGTTATCTATCTCAGCCGTCAGCAGAAGGTTCAACGTCTTTCGGAAGTCCGCCTTTCTGCGTCTTGCTTCTCCTGACCTCCTGCCGCCTTTCCTGCCATTTTTCACGGCTTCCTCACGGCTTTGGCTGCTTGTAAATGGTATCAGGTTTTTCTCATTCGCCATCACCTCACCTTCCTATCCGGATAATTTTAAGCGTATGAAAAGAGACAGCCGAAGCTGTCCCCTATATATTGTTTTGGTATGCCGAAAGCCGCCAGGTTGTTACCCTGACGGCCTTCGTGAAGAAGGAGGCCTTACGAATGCACCACTTCCAGCCTATACATTACCACGTTTTATCGGGACATTGGGGGACAT
>CAJTTU010000090.1:2053-14449 GCA_910579325.1 uncultured Lachnospiraceae bacterium
AATCTTTGAATGCGCTTTTTTATGTTTTCATCCGTGTATTTCACCATCCGCTTAGGAAACAATCCATTCATCCGCCTGGCGGTCTCCGGGTAGCCGCATCCGTCTATAAAATACAGCCTGAACATAATCCGCAGTTCCGCTTTCTCGATGCTTTCTATGTACTCTTCAGCCTGGCAGGTAAGTTCCAGAAGCTCCGCCTCCTTTATCTCCAATAGCCGCCTGTAACGCTCCCTGGCTCCTGCTTTGCGGTTATATTCGGGATTCGGAATCCCGGTAATTTTAATCGGCCCGAATATCCCGTTCCTTCTGGTTCCTTTCACGATATCGGCCACAATGGGAGGATTCGCCAGAAACTTGTCCAGCTCACGGATTCTCCGCCGCAGGTCTTTGATTTCTTCTATCAATTCGCAGTATTGGACTAATATTCCTTTATCCAACTTATACTCCCCTCCGTCCCGCTAAAAATCATTCCGTCACCCGCTTACCAGCTCCGGGTTATCGAAGGTATTTCCAACAACCTCCCACTCTGCCCAATGCCAGTAGCTCATATCATCAGCGCTGCCCACATCCATTGCCCGGATCTTCCACATCGCGTCCTCCGCACTCCAGAAAACAACATAGAACGATTCCTCGTAGTCATATGTCAGTTTTAGAATATCCCCCTCAAAAATCTTTCTGTCGTTCCGGTCGTTCAGACCGGTGTACTGGTCGATGGTTACTGACTGTACTTCCAACAAACCATCATCCGTGCTGATTGCCACCCTACCGTCCGGAGAATGAATCAGATCCCCTTCCGCCCACACCTCGTTATCAATCCGCTTTCCCCGGAATAATATTTCCCTCATCCCGCTGCTCCTCTTTTATTTTTTTCCTTACAAGCTGTGTCAGGCCATCCTCCCCAACATCGCTGTTATCGTCTCTCTGCCGCTTCTTCCTGCATTTTTCCATGGCTTTGTCATAATCATAGCCAATCTGCTCCGCCAGCCGATCAGCCATTTTTACAAACTTTTCCCGATAGTATGACTGGTACCACAGGCTATCCGCCTTTATCTCATCCAGCATTCGTATGTATTCGCGCAGCATATAGATAATCAGGACGATATCCCCATAAGAACAGCTGACCACATAATCGCACATCAGCCGGAGATTGATTGCTTTCTCGATCATTACCTGCTTTTCATTTTTTTCCGCCATCTCTTTCTCAGCCTCCTGAAGCAGCCGTATGAAACAGAATAATTGTTCTTCCCGATCCGCATCATGTATTCCCATTCCTTGCTTCCATCCTTTCCAGAAGCTTCAGCAGCCGGCACACGTACCCGCCCAGCTCACACTCGGCACATACATCATCCAGATCTTCTTGCGTTTTCAGTATATCGGGAAATTTGCATAGTACGTCACATACATGCCTCACGATTTCATCGACTTTCTCCCTGGCGCCGGCATCGAATGACAATAACTTTGTCTTTCTCTCAATCATGTCATGGAAAGCTTCGGTCGGATAACACATTTCATGATGCAGTTGGTCAACCGATATCTTTCCCTCGTTCAGCAGAGCGCAGATAGCCGCCGCCATATCATGTGACCTCATGCTATAGACAACCAGCCCATTCTTTTCTTTGGTATCCACAATATCCCAGTCGTTTGGATGCGTGAGCTTATATCTTGGACCGCCCATCCGTTCCGTCCCGCCGGTATCACATGACTCCATAGGCTCATGCCCGCAGATAAAGTCCATATTGATCAGTCTGTACTGCGATGATCGATCAGACTTCCGAACAATAATTTCCTCGTCCTCTAACTTTTTCATATGGACATGCACGGTCGCTTTCGCTTTGTCGATACCGTCCGCAATCTCATCATAACTCGGGTAAAACTGGTTTTCTTTGTAGTATTCAATGATAAATCTGATTATGGTTTCTTCAATCTTCGCCATTCCTGTTCTCCCACCTTTCATAACACTGCCGGCAGCCCACAGTATCCACCTGACTGCATAGAATATATCCGTCCTGAAATACCTGCACATTCGTGTCTAGGCATGTTTCAACCCGCTGCCCGGTGTATTTTTCATAACTGCCGCATTCATAGGCCGGGTAACAGACACCTCCCCTGCACCAGTACGCCTGATCCGTTTTCCAGTTTGACCAACCGGTCCTGGGAGGCTTATCTGGATGCGCTTTGTCGTATGGGTTTATCTGCGCCCTGCGGTCATCCCAGCAGTCCCCGAACGGGCAGCGTTTTGACCACCAGTATAGGCAGCATCTGCATACACAATTCCCGCATCCTCCAAAAGTCATTTTCGGATATTCCCGTGCCATATACTCAAAAATGTTTATCTGGCCTTCCATCGTTTTCATACGGTTATGTCCATGTCAAACAGATTCATTTGTCTGTTTGGCTTAAAATTCATCCACAAGATTTCTTTTTTTCGTGAGCACACCTGGGAATAGCTTATGTTTTCTTCCCGATGCCAACCTCTCAGCCGGTCATTGTACAGCGGGTTATCATATCCGCTTAAGATAACCGGCCCCTTGTGGGCTTCCAGCACATCCAACAGATCGTTGTGTCCCTGATCGTCCATTTCGCATTGGTACTGCTTTCCATGTCTTGTTTCCAGCACATAAGGCGGATCGGCATATATCAAAACATTCGGATGGTTAAACCGCGATATCAACTCTACCGCAGGCATACGCTCTATCTGCACTCCCCGGAGCCGTTCCGCCGCCTGCATGATCTTCCCCGGCAGGTTGCACCAGTCCTGTGCCGCGTAAGCCCTCTCCCGACCCTGCACGTCATTCTTCCAGCCGACATGCTCTCCATTCGTGCGGAAGCCATGCCCCATGTTAAGCCGGATGTAAAAATTTACAGCACGCTCGAAGCTGTCCTCTGGCTCTGCGGCAAACGCGTCCTCATAAACCTGCCTAGCATAAGGCGTGTAGTATATCTCTCTGGCCAGGCGTTCCGGATCCCGACGGATCCACTCAAACAGGTTGACCACGTTGTTGTCCAGGTCGTTGACTGTCTCGATATGGGATCTGGGCTTGTTAAACAATACCGCACCGCTGCCGAAATAGGGTTCCAAATAACTGTGATGCGCCGGGAAAAAGCTTATGATCCACCTGACCAAAGACCATTTACTTCCGGGATACTTCATAATCGCTTTCACTTTCTATCCTCCCTCATTCAGCTGCGTCATCAGCTGGTCATAGTCATAATCCCGCTGCTCAAAGTTATGGAATCCATTTTTCGGTTTTTGGTCGGATTTTGGACGTTTATCCGGTACGTAATTTCCCTCCAGATAATCATGAAACACGCATTCCCGAAGAAAATTGTCAGGGGTTTTTATATACCTGTCACTATCAACATCCTTGCAGTAATCGGCGTAATTTTGGGCCGCCTTAACAAGCATGTCCTCCGTTACGGTTCCGGACATGATCAGGTCGCAGTATTCTTTTTCAGCCAAATGCCGTCTGCGTTTTACCGGATACGCCTCCAAAAATTCCTCGAATCTCCTGACGGGGGATATAGGGGGTGTATCTGTTTCGTTTAGTTTATGTTTATGTTTATTAATAGGTACACTTTGTGGTTCACACTGTGGTACGCTTTGTGGTACGGACTGTGGTTCACTTTGTGGTTCACACTGTGGTACATTTTTACCCTCATTTTGTACCACAAGACTATTCAGATGATAGATTGCTGACTGATTTCCCCCACGGGAGCGCCATGTGATGAACCCATCCTGCTCAAGGCGGTTTCTCGCCCTTTTGATCGCCTGTGCGTTCAATCCCGATTTCAGCACCAGGACTGATACGGCTACCGTAAACTCTTGCTGCCAACCGGTTTTATTCGCTATGGACATAAGCGCGTGCCATAAGGCGATGGCCGGTGAGGGCAGCGGATTTAGTTCGAGCCTATCGTAGAACGCTTTTATTTCGGCTATATAGTTCACGGCGCTACCTCTTTTATCAATACCTCAATCCGCGGGTTTTTCTTATCGACTCTGAACCTGTCGGAAAACCCGTCCACACAGTCCCATCCGTCATCCTGTAACACGCCGCAGTCCACAAGCGCGTCCTCTATGACTTTCCTTCCAAAGCCGGAGATGTTGCTTTTATCCCGCCGCCTGTTTGGCTCATACCATGTATATTCCATGAATACAGGTTTGTTAATACGCACGTCTTTCAGACAGCGCCGGACAAACACGGAGACATATTCGCCATCCCTGGCTTTCATCTTCGCGCCTTCATAACGGCTCGCACGTTCCGCGGATATGTAATCATTCAGGTTATGCATCCTGCCCGGGATTACCAGCAAATATTCCACATATGCCTCCTTTCCGGCGGCGGACCTGCCGTCGCCGTTTTATTCGTGATATATCGCATGAACATGAGTTAATAGTTACCTGACTTCAAAACAAATTTAATTTCCCGTCACATTAATTCTCCAAATACTCTTCCAAACAAGCCGCGTAATCCGCGCTTCCCCGCTCTTTCTGCCACTCCGTCCAGAAATTTATCGTCTTACTTTGCGGACGTTCCTTCGCGAACTCCACATGGATTTTAAGCGGTACCGGGCAGGCATCGCCAACCACAAGGCAGTCACCGGGAGAAAACATTGAAGTTGCCTCAATCACGTCAGCACTGCCGGCCGGCATCATGCCTTTAATCATGGACTTGTCATTCTCGTTATTAAGCTTCATCACAATGTAATTGGCGCACTGCGCCATGATGGTCTTATTCAGCTCTGACGGGCGCTGTGAGGCCACAAACAGCGTGATGCCGAACTTCCTTCCCTCTTTGGCGATATTCTCAAAAATCTCCACCATGCGCCTCTGCGCCGCGGTAAGCTGGAAATCTGTCGGTATGTAAACGTGCGCTTCGTCACAGATAAGGGTGACCGGTTTTGCGTCCTTCTGCATAATCTGGATATTGTAAACCAGCTTTGTTACCGCGCCGATAATCAGCACCGCCATATCATGGGGTACGCCGGACAGATCAATGTTCTTTACCGGCTTATCGCCGCCCATGATGCGGTTTAAGAAGTCCGTAAGGTATGTTGCGGGAACGCTCTCGAAAAGGAACGAATACCTTTTATCGTTATACAGAGTTTCCATTGTATTCACGATTCCGGAAAGCTTTCCATTATATTCTCCCCTGACTGTTTTTTTCTGGCCTGCCTTGTCGCCTGTCTTATAAAATTCGCCGGTTTCAACATTCTCCACATTCAACTTGCCAATATAAGCCACAAACCGCTCAAATCCGAAACGCACCGGCTTTCCTTCATTCCCATCCGGACATTGCGAGTAATACGCTTTCCTAAGAGCCGACATGGCCACCGTGCTGTCCTCTTTTACTTTCAGCACATTCGCCGCCATATCCGCGAACCCAAGCATCCAGATGGGGAACGGTACCTCGCCCATTTTGATGCTGTCCACATAGGAAAGACCGCTGTATTCACCATGAATGTCGAATATGATGATATTGCAGTTCGTGTTACCCGCTGTTTCCTCAATAATCTTCGTAACCGTTTCGGACTTGCCGCAGCCGGTGTTGCCGACAATGCAGGAATGACGCTGGTAAAACCTGTTGCCGTCAATATAAGCAGGAAAATCATAAGAAGAATAATTTCCCACTTTAAATCCTGACCTGCCTCTCAAATCAACCATAATGCTGCCAAAATAATTATCTGTCACTCTCTCGATCCGGACATCCGTCGAAGGATATCTGTCAATCTGCTGCCTGAAATTGCCGCCAATCACGCTCCCTAGAATGGAACACTCAATCACTTTTAAAGACGGCTGCAGCAGCTCCATAAGCAGCGCGTTCTCATCCATCTGCGTTTCCACATCATTGTCAGTTATAGCGGTTATCATGGCCACAAGCTCCACTTCTTTGTCCGATACGGATACCAGATCATTCAGACGGATGTTTCTAAACTCCGCGTCATCCGTCCTAATTTGAATTTTATCAGGTAATATTTTTACTAATTTCAAAACCTATCCCTCCAATAACTCCGAATAATTCCTTATCCTTGCCTTTTTCACGCTCTTGCAATAGTCACACGCACCGCAATAACGCGGTTCTTCCAGCCCTTCCTTGACTGCGATAAAATACGGCATATTTTCCTCGATCTCTGCCAGCGCCAGATCAAGTGTTTCCTGGTCTATCTGGAAGATATCAAGGTCCGCCACGGCCTCCTTCGTGGCCACGGCAAGGTAAAACGGCAGTTTCCCATATCCGCAAACCTCCGCGCCTGCCTGATATACCGCCCCCTGCAGATCATACCGCCAGAACGGAAGCGTGCGGAACTTCCGCACCACCTTCAGATCGGTGATGCAGATATCCTCCACGAAAGAGTCCATTTTCATTTTCCAGGACGCTCCAAACATCTCAAAGGTAAGAATCTTCTGCTTTTCACCACTCATAAACCGCATGAAACGTTCATCCCGCTGAAGACGCCTGATAATCTCGTCAGCCTTCCGAAAATCCGCCCGGAGCACGCCGTTACGGCAGTAGAAAATATTCGGGGACTCCTGACGGAGCTTATCCAGAGTGCCCTCGAACCAGCGGTCCACCAGGGTCCCGATCAGCATGGCTTTGGTCACAGGCTGCTCATACTCCCCCCGCAGCTTCGCCATCGCCATCGCGGGACATTTCACAAAGTCCTTATACTGGCTGACCGACCAGTATGACCGGTTAGCCTCCGGACCGTAATAATTCTCATCATTCAGTTTTTTCATCCGCGCCACCGCCTAAATCCAGCTTCATCTGTCCGCCGGCCAGTTTTTCTTCCTTTTTCTTGCCTCTGCCCTCGAACGGGTCCTTCACTTCTTCTTTCTCCACTCCCGGAAGCTCAAAAACTTCTTCACGCTTCGCCATGCCGTCTTTCAGGGAAATATACACTTTGCGGAGCCGAATGCAGTCATTCATAGAAAAAGCCTCAGATTTACAGCCTATGTACTTTTCCAGCGCCTCCACCGGCACATTAAAATCTCTTTGAAAGTATAAAGCCACTTCTTTTATAACGTCGATCAGAGGCTTACTCTCTCCGCTCAAAAGTGTCTGGCGGCACTGATTAACCGCCTCTTCGATCACATCTCCCGGAATTATTCCAAGGATGCACGCCCGCATCCGTCTGGCCCCCTGGTTCGCCACCATCTCATAGATATCCCTGGGGTCTGTCAGGGGGATATTCCCTTTCTTTGTGCTCCGGACGTGCGGCACGCTGAAAATCTTTGTTTGTCGGGTATTCGTCTCAAGGTCCCAGGCATAGGCCATGACCTGACTTTCGCCTTTGTGCTGTTCCAGCTCCACGATCCCAAAATCAATATTTCCCCAGTTCTGCGCCGCCACTTCCGCCAGTCGGATAGACGGCCCTGTGACCTTCTGCCCGCCGCGGGGGTATTCGTACTCTGCCTTTTCCGCTAGGCTCCGCCGCTGACAGGCCCTCATAATGCGGTTGTAACTCTCCACCTCATTACGGGGGAACCTTTTCGCCATGATGATCTGCCCCTGGACCTCCTGCATCTGACGCGTAGAAACCATCTCTGTCGTGGCGCTGCGTGTTTCCGGCAGCTGAGCGCCGTAAATGTTCGCTACTTCATTCATACTCCTAATTCCTCCTTATATTTTTCCAATTCTTCAGTCATCTGTATGGGATTGTTGCCGATACCGCGATTATCAAAATAGCAGAAAAACTCCCTATCCGCTCCGCAGTCCGGTTCCCACCCGTTTTCATGTATGTCAATTTCAAATGCTGCTATATGCCCAGAAATATGTCCAAAAACAGTCGGATGGCTGCCAGTAAGTTTCCTTTTGCTTTCCTGCATTCCATTAATATCCAACACCAGATCAAGAATCCTGTGCAGCGCTTCCCGGCGCATTTTTTCAGACTTCTTTTTCAGCCGCTTATTCATCCGCTTCACCCCACTTCTCCATCCAGTTCCCCGTATACATGTTCAAGGCAGCAATCCGCAGTTCTTCAGAGAACGCCTCCTGATCCTCCTGTGTCCCACACAGCCCGCGCCAGAGGGCGTATTCCAGGGCATGGTCTTTATCAACGAAAATACCAGTCTCAGGCCCTATGCCCTCGTATCCGAGAAAAGCGGTTGACTTACCATCAGTTTTTGGGTTATAATCATCCCAGTAAAATTCTTGTGCCTGCTCCGGTTCCCTGCTGGTCAGGCACTTTTCTTTTCCTCCGGATGCCTCCCCGACTCTCATGGCCGCCGGATGCCGCTGCCCGGAGAAAATCTCAAAAATCAACTGCCGGATGCCGGTCTTATCCGATAAAACATTTTCTGTTTTCATAATTGTCTCATTACCTCCTGTCCAGTCTCATTATTCCATCACAACGCTGGCAGGGGATCGGCTCCCCGCGGGTAGACCAGCATGTCCATCCGCACAGCGGGCACTCCATGATGAAAAATGGATCCGTGATCCTTACATTTGTTCCTGGGTAATAGTTTTTCTCGGCTTGTCCCATACCGGCGGCAGATTCTGGGAACAGTTTTCTTTTCTTATGTGCCATCCCTGTCCTCCATTTTCATATTGATCCAACGTTGCACCTCATCAGCCGTCATAAACACGTTCGCAAAAGTATCAAATACATACTGTGCGTGCACCCGTACTTCCATGTGCCCTTCCTCTTTCATGTACCTCAGGAAATCCTCCGGCTTGCCGAAGCTCTGTGAGCTCCCATCCGGGAATGTCGCATTGATGATAAGCATACCCTCACTCCTTCCTGGTTCTCCCCCATACATCTCCCCGGCCCTGATCGTGACCGGGGACCGAAACCCCAGCGAAACCTCCGCTGACAGCTGGTGGATGCCGATTGTTTCCGGGCGGAATGGAACCGCCCTATCAAATTTCTTTTCCATAGCCACCTCACATTAAAATAAAATCTTTTATTTCCTTCGCCGTCAGGTCCCGCCCCAGCAGGACGCTGGCGGCCTGTACCGGTGTGAATTTCAGCATCTTCGCCAGCGACTGCATATCCTCGAGGCTGAACTGACCGGGCTGGTGGTTCTTCTTATTGCGGTAAGTCTCAACAACTATACCGAGCCCTTTGGCCAGCTGATGGTCATCCACTCCATACCGGGTCTGGTTCCCGATCAGGGCCGCTTTTGTGATACGCATCCTCTCCTCACGCTCTGTCGGCTTTGTTTTAGGCATCTTTTCTCACCTCCCTTCCCGCCGGATTATTGTCACAGGGCTGATTTTATACATTCTTTGGTGATTTCAACTTTAGAAGCTAATTCCGGATGTTCTTCAAGAAAATTTAAAACCGTAATACATAAACTATCCAACTTTGCGTATTCTTCTGTCCAACATTCATCTTTCACTTCAAAATGACTCATGGATGATGGCCCAGCTATGCCCGGTTCCCCTTTCGGACATCCCCTGTGCCCCGACCCATCATCAAATGTATAGCCCACCACCCGTTTTTCAAGAAATTCAACCCGCTTTGCCAGATCGTTCAATTCCTTCTTGCAGTCACAATCGAGCGTTCCCTGAATAAAAGGGCTTGTCACCTTAAAAGACGGAATGGGCTGATACCCATCACACAGAGCTGCGGCATTAATCTTCTGCAGCTCTTTTTCCGTTACTCCCGAACACAGTGCTTCCTTAAATTCTTCCCGTGTGTCAAAGATTCTTGCGGTTCCATACATCAGATCGCAAAACACATTCAGTTCCAGCTGTTTAACCACATCAAATACGGTCACTTTTTATTTCCCTCCAAACTTTTTAGCAATTCATCTATAGCTTTTAATGTTATATCTTTTACACCCTCTATAGTTTCACGGCTTATCTCGTCCATTTCATCAATATATTTGATTATGTCAGCACGGACTTTTGCCATTACTACAGAGGAAACGAACAACGACAATAAGCCTGATGCCAATATGATTTCCACTACTTTTTATCACCCCCATCATGCCCCCCCGATCGCTTTGGTTCTATCGCACCAGTACGCTGATACCGAGAATAAGCATCGCAAGAGCCTGAATTGTTTGGATAATCCAGATTTTACTCACGCTTTTCCTTCTCTCTATACAGAACTCAAATCTATAAGCTTTTTTCAGGATTTCGTCAATCTCAAGCAGTACTTCCTTCACATCAGAGATTTCTGAAACGTTCCCATCTTCTATTCTTTTAACTAAAGACAGAATGATTAAATGAGATGCTTCAATGTACCCTTCCAACTCTTTTATATTTGTTATCCGCTCGGATACGTAATAGTTATCCGTTCCCTTCACCTTCCTTCATCCCGCCATTATGAATTTCCAGATAAATTTCTCTGAATTCCTTCTCTACATTGACCATCTGCATATCCATTATTTTGAGAGCTACTAAAATACCTATCACGCTGCTGATCACGTAAATTATAACGGCCGATATTACGATTGATGTTCCGACAAGTATTACCTCTAACATACTTCCGTTCCCCCTTCACCTCCTTTCTACAGCTCTTGAAATTATTTGCGGATCATCTTATACTGTAAATATCCATACAATGAATCGAGGTTACATATGACATCCGCAAAACAACGCCGTTTTCTCAAAAAAATCAAACGTTCTAAAAAATATCCCTACACTGACAATGAAACTTCCACGGTCACATATCTGAAATCACTCGGCTATATTTCAACGTCTTCCGAGGATGGAGACCGCTGGGGCAAAAACGCAACCCATTATTGCCAAATTACAGAGGCGGGTAGAGCATATTTATATGAAACCCGTACCACCGCTTTACGGTTTACAGTCCCCGTTATTATCTCCATTTGCTCTTTAGCAGTCAGTGTTATATCATTGCTAATATCAACAGGACTGTTACCCAAATGATTACAAGAGCCGTAATCACAACCGCAATTATCGCTGGAATCCAAATAATATTCGGATATCTGTCCGCCAGAGAAAGCCCATCGCCGTAAGCTTTTAATTCCTTATGGAGTTCCCTTGCCTGTTTTCCGGGTTTTGCCGTCCTGAGGTCTTCACAAATTTCTTCATAGGTTCTTGCGATTCCCTTCACCTCCCTTCTAATTGTCTTTCCTCCCATTATGTGGTATATTTCATGTACAGGCCCCGCCAGGCCGAGTACATAAGGAAGGAGAATGCTATGGGTGTTAAAGTCAATGTAAATTTTGATAAACAGAAATTAAAATCCGCTATCAAGAATCAGGCAAGAGAAGCTTTACAAAATCGTTCATATGAAATAGAGTGCCCTCATTGCCATACCTTTTTTGACGCAAAAGACGGAGAAAACCTCTGCCCTCATTGCAATCAAACGGTCAATTTAAAACTTAATATCAAACTCTAACTTGTCCAAAGACACAGCCAGTTTACCCGCCAGTGAACTGGCTGTTTTTAACAGAGAAACCAATTCTTCCGCCTGACGCAATGCTTCCTCCGCTTTTACTGTTACGTTTGCGTTTATGTTCGCAGTCTTTTCTTCTCCCATTCGCCTCACCTCCCTTCCTATCCTCTTTTTCACCACTGATCGGATCACCTCCTTTCTGCCTGTGACACAGATTGAATCTGATGATTTTCATCATCATGCTTCATTGCCGCCGCCATCCCCTCCCCATATCCTAAGAGGTAGTTCTGGCTTTCAGCCGGCATTTCAGGTAAAATCGCTTTAAATACATCAAGTATCTGCTTCTGTCTTTCCTGCATTTTTCTCACCTCCCGTTCGGATTGTTCTTATGCCACTATTATACGTGGCTTATCTCCTTTTGTCAAGATTATTTTTGTGGCTTTGCAACTTTTTATTGACTAAGCCACAAATTCATGCTACTATTACGTCAGGTGGTGAAAATTATGAATGAACGAATAAAAAAAATTAGGAAAGAATTAGATTTAACTCAGCAGGAATTTGCCAATCGTTTAGGAACTGCACGAAATAACATTGCTGGATATGAAACCGGAAAACGTTCTCCCAGTAATGCTGTAATCTCTTTAATGTGTAAAGAATTTAACGTCAACGAAACCTGGCTCCGCACCGGCGAAGGGGAAATGTTCATAGAATTAGACATGGAAGATCAGCTGATGGAGTGGAGTGCAAGGGTTTTGAGCGGTCGAGATTCCAAATTCAAGAAACAATTTGTAACTATGCTTATGAGCTTGTCGGAAAATGAATGGGAGTTGTTAGAGAAGAAAGCCAGAGAACTTGTGCAAAATCTGGATAGAAAAGAAAAGGACTGAGTTTAACCCAGTCCCAGATATGCTTTGACAAAATGATATAACCTTTGTAGTTGAACCCTGGATGCTTTGTCAAGCATTTCAATAATGAGTGCCTTATAGTCCATGCCGCATCATCTCCCATGCAAACGCACGTTCTAAAGTAGCGATATAGTAATAATACCAAACATATGTTCTATTGTCAATAATGTGAAACCAC
>CAJTTU010000091.1:0-11429 GCA_910579325.1 uncultured Lachnospiraceae bacterium
GTCAGAGAATGTGCGATGTCGGCTTATTACCCGATTCTTGCCCATATCGAGAGATACACGGCGCTCAGAGAAGACGGAAGAATCGAAGAACTGACAGAGGCCGGCGCCTATATGCAGATGAATTACCGCATAACAGGCGGAAGGTGGTATGAGCCGTCGACAAGATGGGCCAGGGAAATGCTGAAAAAGGAGCGGATACACTTTCTTGGCACGGATATGCATAATACCGGCGCAAGGGCGCCTGAGATCAGGGCCGCGATGAAATGGCTCGAAAAAAATCTGGATCAGACATATCTGGCAGAGATATGCCGTGAAAACGCGCAGAGCGTTCTGGACGGCGTGAGAATACCGATATAGACACAAAAAAGAGCGGCAAAAAACCGTATCAATACTTTTGAAGGAACAAAACAGAATGGAAAATACAAAAAATGACGTGATAGAGATAGACCTTTGGGATCTTTTTTTGGCGCTTAAGGAAAAGTTCCTGGTGATTTTGGCGGCGGGGCTTCTGACAGGCTGTTTCGGCTGTGTGTTTACGGCTTTTGCGATGCCGTCGGTATACACATCCGCTTCCAGTATTCTGGTTATTACGAAAGAGACGACGCTAGCCTCTCTGGCCGATCTGCAGATGGGCAGCCAGCTGACCAATGACTATGAGGTAATGATCACCAGCCGTCCGGTGCTGGAGGCGGTTATCGAAAATCTGGGGCTGGATATGGAATATAAAGATCTGCGTGAGGATATTGAAATCAATAATCCGCCGGATACCCGGATCCTGGAAATCTCGGTGGAAAGCCCCAGCCCTGAGTTGTCAAGAAGCATAGTCAATGAACTGACCCGTATCGCATCCAGCTTTATCGGGGATAAGATGGAAGTGGTGCCGCCCAAAGTAATCGAGGAGGGGGAGCTGCCGATCGAGAGGACCAGCCCGGTGATGTGGAAGAACGCGCTGCTGGGGCTGTTCACAGGCATTCTGTTAAGCGCGGGGACAGTGAGCGTGATGACAGTGATGGACGACACGATCAAGACAGAGGACGATATTGAGAAATATCTTGGAGTGCCTACACTGGCCGCGGTTCCCGACCGGAAGGACTACATAAATGAGAAGGGAAAAAGAGAGCGCCAGAAAATCAGAAGAGAACGGATAGGGAAAAAGTAGATGACAGGACAGATGGCAGAACGGGAACGGATGGCAGAGCGGCAGCATATTGCAGAACGAGAGCAGGCCGCAGAGCGAAGGGTCGTCATGACAGACCCGAAAAAGCAGGACTATTTTTATAATGAAGCAATGAAAACACTCCGTACAAATATACAGTTCGCGGGCAGGGATATCAAAACGGTGCTGGTTACAAGCTGTTTTCCCAACGAGGGAAAAAGCGACGTTACCTTTCAGCTGGCCCGTGAAATTGGAAATATGGGAAAGAGGGTCCTGTTTATCGACGCGGATATCAGAAAGTCAAATTTTATAAGCCGGTATCAGGTGCGGCGCGGCACATGCGGCCTGTCCCAGTATTTAAGCGGGCAGAAGGAAAAAGAGGACATTTGTTTTACGACGAATTTTGAAAACGTGGACATTATCTTTGCCGGAACGATGGCGCCGAATCCGTCGGAGCTTTTGGAGGATCAGTCTTTCCGGGATCTGCTGGCAGAGATGCGGGAGAAATACGATTATATATTAATCGATACGCCTCCGGTCGGCAGCCTGATCGACGCCGCGATTATCGCCAAATTCTGCGACGGGGCAGTTATTGTAATAGAGAGCGAAAGAGTCAGCTACCGGATGGCCCAGAGGGCGAAGGAACAGATAGAGCTTACGGGATGCCGGGTGATCGGAGCCGTTTTGAACAAGGTGGATACTGCCAAAGAGCGCTACTATGGAAAGTATTATGGGAAATACGGAAAATATGGTAAGTATTATGGTTACTATTCCAATGAAAAGTGACATAAAAAGCAGTGGAATGATAATGAAAGAGGGCATATGAAAAAAAGAGAAAGGCTGACATCAGGATGGAACCTGGTTCTGCTGGTTCTGTGCATTGTATTTTCCCTGGTTCTGGCAGGATTTCTGATCTGGGACCGGCAGGTGCGGGCGTCAGAAGGCAGAAGGCTGAAGGAGCTTGCAGACAGGGAACAGGAAATATATGTTCCGGAAGAAACGGAGTCCGCTGAGAGCGAGGAAAACACAGAAGCCAAAAACGAGACGCCGTCCGGCGCGGAAACGACGGAGGGAGTCGAAGGAGAGCGGGCGGAGGGAATCGTCTGCTGGGGTGATGAATTTTTCCAGGAGGATGAGGTGGAGCGGTATTCCTACCGTGTGGCGCTTGCAGAGCAGCTTCTGGAAAACGGATATGATATGGAAGTGAGAAAGAAGACCCTGTCCGGCGCCAGCACGCTGTCCGTTATGAAGATGGCGGGGATTTCCGAGGAGGAGATTGAGGCCTATGCGGCTGCCCATCGGGAGGCGGCAGGCGACGAGGAGCCTCCCGTTACGGAGACCGGAACCAGAAATCTGACAGAGGAGCAGATGGCCAGAACAGATGTGGACGATATTCCGGTTATTTTTATGGGATATTACGGGGGCTGGAACCATGATCCCCAGGAGCTGATCGAGCAGCAGCAGAAGGTTCTGGATACCTTTGGGAAGAATAAGGAAAGGTTTATTATCGTAGGGACCAGGCCGCTGGATGAAAGCGTAAGCGAGGACGATTTTGACAGCGCCATGGAGGAAGCCTGGGGGGACCACTATATCAGCGCGGCAGATGTGACGGACTGGCATATAGCCGGTCGGGCTGGTCAGGCGGCGATTGGCGGAGCGATTTATGAGAAGCTGGTCGACCTTGGATATATCACGATGGAACAGGAATAAGCGGAAAATATGACTGGCAGGAAAAAAAAGAGAAAGCTCTGGCTGATTCCGGTTCTGGTTACAGCCGCAGCGCTGTGGGCGGGGCTGGCGATGGCCTACCGGGGGTACCGGGAGAAGGAAAAGGCGGAGATGACCGTCAGAAACCATGAAGCGGAGCTGCTCACGAAAGCTGCGGGGGATGAGGCGCCCGAATTTATCGGGACCGTATCCTGGAACGGGAAAATCTATACATATAATGAGCATTTGAGCAATTTTCTGTTTTTGGGCGTCGATAAAAAAGAATTCGAGGATGTTCCCGTGGGATCGGCAGAGGCGGGACAGTCGGATACCATCTTTCTGCTGTCCTGGGACCGGGTAACCGGAGCGGTTACGCTGATTTCGATTCCCCGGGAGACAGCGGCTTCCATCGAGCAGTTTTACACGGACGGGACGAGTATGGGGCTGGTGCCAGGCTATATGTGCCTGGCTTATGCCTATGGGGATGGGAAGCATGGGAGCTGTCAGCTGTCCGCGGCGGCCGTTTCCAACCTGCTTTACGGAGTTCCGGTGCAGGGCTATTGCGCATTGAGCCTGAACGCCCTGCCGGTTATGGTCGAGGAGCTGGGCAGCCTGGAGGTTACGGTGCCCAATGACAGCCTGGCACCGAAGTATCCGGAATATAAAGAAGGAACGACGATCACATTGAACAGGGAAAACATAGAGCCTTACCTGCGGTACCGGGATACTACGGCGGACGGAAGTCCTTTTCTGCGTCTGAAACGTCAGGAAGCCTTCCTTAAGGTTTGTGTGGACCGGATCGAGGAGGATTTTAAAAAGGATCCGGGGGTAATCACACGGATCTATACGGCCATGGATATGCATATGGTTACCAATATCGGCACCGACCAGTTCGCGAAGCTGATGGAGATGATGACAGGGGGAAACACCCCGGTTTTCTGGACCCTTCCGGGCGAGAGCAGGATGGGAGAGGTTTATGACGAATACCATGTGGATGAGGACGCCCTGTTTGAGAAGATTATGGAAACATTTTACGTAGAGACAGAATGAGGTGAAACGAGATGAGTAAACTGAAAAAAATGATTACTGCCGCGATGATCGCGATGTTCGTCCTGGTCTGCGCGGCAGCCTGCAGTCAGCAGACGGCAAAGGAGACGACGCAGACGGCAGAGCAGGAATATGAAATGGGGCAGGAGACGGTTTCCGCCCGGGAATCAGAAGGGGCAACCACTTTAGGAACACAGACAGCTTTGGACGCGGAATCGGAAGGCGCAACATCAGCCGAGCCGGAGACGGCGGAACAACCGGCAGACATCCCGGTGGATTTCGCCGCACTGCAGGAACAGAACCCGGAGGTATATGCCTGGCTGAATGTGCCGGGTACAAAGATCGACTACCCGGTGGCCCAGCGGTTCGGTGATAATGAATTTTATCTCCATCACAACATTAACGGGGAATATGAGTTTGCCGGCATGATTTACACGGAAGACTGGAATGTGAAGGATTTTTCTGATCCCAACACCATCATATACGGCCATAACATGAAGAATGACACCATGTTCACCACGCTGCATTACTTCGAGGACCGGGAGTTTTTTGACGGACACCGGGATGTGATCATCTATACGCCGGAGAAAGTACTCCGTTATGAGATATTCGCTGCCTATCCCTATGACGACAGGCACCTGATGGTAAGCTTTGATTTCTGGAACAGGGAGACTTTCTCGGATTATCTGGCACAGATTAAAGAGATCAGAGACATGAAGGCATATTTTAACGAGGATGTACAGGTAACAGCGGACGACAGGATTCTGACCCTTTCCACCTGTATCAGCGGTCAGACCGACAGGCGGTACCTGGTGCAGGCGGTGCTGCGTGAGGAATAGGGAACTGACAGCAGCAAGAGAATCTGATGAACAATCTAAATAAGGACCAGTATGGTTTCACTGCATATGATTATGCATTGAAATAAAAAATCTATAAAGGAGGTAGCAGCTATGAAACGAGCAAGTGCGATGCTGCTTGCGGCGCTGATGTGCCTGACATTAGGCATGACGGCCCTGGCAGCGGGAAGCCAGCAGGCCAAGCCGGTTCAGAAGCCGGAGACATCTACGTCCACGTCCACTTCGAGCAAAGGCGAGAGCAGCTCTCATAAGAGCAGCGAGACGAAGGGACTGGTTGGAGGCGCGACAGGAAAAAGCGCAATCAACTTCACTCCCGCTTCCGTGACCGTGGATGGCAAGGCGCAGTCGACGACCAGCATGAGAGTGCTGAGCGACATCCCTGAGATTCAGCGGTTCAAGAACCGTATCGCAGCGGAAGGCCTGGGCTTTATTTCTTCCAGTCTGGCCGGACAGACCCTGATCGGTCTGTATGAGGTAACGCTGGACGGCTACACAGGCGGCCAGGTAACGGCTACGTTCAGCGTACCCGGTGTGAAAGCGACCGACCCTGTAACAGTAATCCACTATCTGGATTATGCTGACAAGTGGGAAGTAATTGCACCGAACAGCGTGGGCGACGGAACCGTGAACGTAACGCTGACATCCTTGTCACCGGTAGGCTTTGTGGTGAACAGAGGGGCAGCGGCTCCCGCGGCAGGCGTTCCCGTTGCGGGCGTGGCTCCGGCAGCGGCAGGCGGAGTAACCTCTCCGAAGACCGGCGAATGATTCTGATCGGACGATGCGGACAGGAAAGGCAGATATTTTGCCGGCCTGTCCTGCAGTGACGTTCAGGAAAACAGAGGCGTAAGCCTAAGGAAGGGATATTCATGGGACTGACATGGATGTCAGTATGGGATATTCAGCCTGGGGCCGTACGGAATCGTACGGCCCTGAGCCAAAGGCAGGTGTCAGGCAGGTACAAAGCAAGCGGACTCGTCAGGAAAAGGCAGGTATACCTGTCCTTGGCTCAGGGTTTATAAAACGGGAAATGAGGATAGGGCGGAGCCGAGACACAGTCAGGCTCCAAGTATTGTTATACAAAAAACTGAATGACAGTTTTTAGATATTTTAAAACCGCGTCAGAGAGAGGAGGAGAAGCACGACGATGAAACGATGGAAAATCACGGCGATTTACCTGTTTTTATATGACGCGCTTGCGGTAAACTTCTCCTATTTTCTGGGACTGTGGCTTCGGTTTGATTTGAGATACTCCCAGATTCCGACGCAGTATTTCGAGGCTTTTTTAAGATTTGCCCCGGTGTATACCCTGTTTTCAGGGCTTGTGTTTTATGCGCTGCACCTGTACAGCAGTCTGTGGCGGTTCGCCAGCTTTAATGAACTGAACCGTATACTGACCGCTTCTATGATCACAACGGTATTCCATGTGACGGGTATCACGGTATTCTTCCAGCGGATGCCGGTCGCTTACTATACCGTGGGAGCCATCGTGCAGTTCTGTATGATGACCGCGGTGCGGTTCAGCTATCGCTTTGTCATGCTGGCAGCGTCAAAGCAGGCAAAGGAGGTAACGGCTGTCCACAGGGCCATGGTAATCGGAGCGGGTTCAACCGGACAGATCGTAGTCAGAGAACTGAAAAACTCGGCCGAGGCTTCGGCGAAGCCGGTCTGTGTCATTGACGACAACAGCAATAAATGGGGCCGGACAATAGAGGGAATCCCTATCGTGGGAGGAAGAACCTCTATCCAGGAGGCGGTAAAGAAATATCATGTGGATCAGATTCTGTTCGCCATTCCCACGGCGTCAGCGGAAACAAAGAGGGATATTTTAAACATCTGCAAAGAGACGATGTGCGAGCTGAAAAGCCTTCCGGGAGTGTATCAGCTGATCAACGGAGAGGTAACGCTTGGAAAGATGAGGCCCGTTCAGGTGGAGGACCTTCTGGGCCGGGAGCCGATCGAGGTGAACACGGAGGAGATATTCCAGTCGATTAAAGGAAAAACGATTTTAATTACCGGAGGCGGAGGAAGCATAGGCTCGGAGCTGTGCAGGCAGATCGCGGGCCATGAGCCGAAACAGCTGATCATTTTTGATATTTATGAAAACAATGCCTATGAGATAGAACAGGAACTGAAACGAAAATACGGTGACAAACTGAATCTGGTGACACTGATCGGCTCGGTGCGGGACAGCAGAAGGATTAACATGGTATTCGAGCGGTACAAACCGGATATCGTGTATCATGCGGCGGCCCATAAGCATGTTCCGCTGATGGAGGGCAGTCCGAACGAGGCCATAAAAAATAATGTAATCGGTACATATAAGACGGCCTGCGCGGCACTGAAAAATAAGACGCAGCGGTTTGTCCTGATCAGCACGGACAAGGCGGTCAATCCGACCAACATCATGGGGGCCAGCAAGCGGATCTGTGAAATGATTATCCAGGCGATGGACGCGGTAAGCCGTGAGGGGAGAGAGGATCTTCTGCCATTGTTGAAGGTTCGTGAAAGAATGCGGGTGATCCCGCTGCAAACGGAAGATGAGTTAGAGAAAGATCGTAAGATTAAAACGGAAGACCGTAAAATCAGGACAGAAAATCCCAGGATTAAGATGGAAAACTGCGATATCAGGATAGAATCGGTCAAGAACAAATATCGAACGGGGACGCAGTTTGTGGCGGTCCGTTTCGGGAATGTCCTGGGAAGCAACGGATCGGTGATCCCGCTGTTTAAAAAGCAGATCGAAGCGGGAGGACCGGTGACAGTGACACATCCTGACATTACGAGATATTTTATGACGATACCGGAGGCGGTGAGCCTGGTGCTCCAGGCAGGAACCTACGCCTGGGGCGGTGAGATCTTTGTGCTGGACATGGGAGAGCCGGTAAAGATCGATACGCTGGCGAGAAATTTGATTAAGCTCTCGGGGTATAAACCGGATGAGGAGATCAAGGTCATCTACAGCGGGCTGCGTCCGGGAGAGAAGCTGTATGAAGAGAAGCTGATGGAAGAAGAAGGGTTGAAGCAGACCGATAATAAACAGATTTATATCGGGAAGCCGGTGCCGTTTGATATAGGGAGATTTTTGAGTCAGCTGGAGGAACTGGCGGCGGCCAGTTATGCGAATGACGAGCGGATAGCGGAACTGGCAGGGGAGATTGTGCAGACGTTTCATCCGGCGGGGGAGAAAGCGAGTGGGGAAGATATGGAGAAGAAGAAAAGGGCAGGCAGAATGTGCCGGGAAGAGGAGATGCGAAAATATGGTCGTGTGAGTGAGGCGGGGGGGGTAGAAAAAGTGGGAAAAGAACAGAGGTTATATAAAATAAAAAACTTAAAGAGGGATCAAAATGGAAAAGCGAGTTATTGGTTTCAGTCCGCCAGATATCAGTGAGCTTGAAATAGAAGAAGTATGCGAAACCCTGCGGTCCGGCTGGATTACCACAGGGCCGAGGACAAAACTGCTGGAACGCCGTCTGGCTGCATACATTGAGACCGGACAAACCAATATAGACTGCACTGCCGGGGAGGCTGTCGAACAATATGCCAACCGGGTCGTATGCCTGAATTCCGCAACGGCGGCAGAAGAATTGAATCTCAGGATATTTGGAGTCGGCCCCGGCGACGAGGTGATTGTGCCAGCTTATAGCTATACCGCTTCCGCATCCGCCGCGATTCATTGCGGAGCAACGGTAAGGTTTGTTGATATACAGAAAGACGGCGACCCGGTCACTCATATGCCAGAAATGGATTACGACGCCTTGGAACTGGCGATTACAGAGAAGACCAAAGCTGTCGTACCTGTGGATTACGGAGGCATTGTCGCTGATTATGACCATATTTTTGAGATCGTGGAGAGAAAGAAAAGCCTTTTCAGGCCACTGGAAACAGACGGAACGCTGCTGAGCGATCTCTCGTCCCGTATTCAGCACACCATCGGTCGTGTGGCAGTTGTGGCGGACTGCGCCCATAGTTTAGGAGCAAGCCGCATCGTTGCCGGCGAAAGGAAATACTGCGGTTCGATTGCCGATTTTAGCTCGTTTTCTTTCCATGCGGTGAAAAATTTTACGACCGCGGAGGGGGGAGCCGCCACATGGAGGCCGCTTGAGAGGATTGAGAACAGCGAGATTTATAAGATGTACCAGTTGCTGTCTCTTCACGGACAGAACAAAGATGCGTTTGTAAAGACAAAGGCCGGGGCGTGGGAATACGATATCATCGGTCCATGGTACAAATATAACATGACGGACATCATGGCGGCAATCGGGTTGCGTCAGCTTGACAGGTATCCTGGCCTGCTTGCGCGCCGGGAGGCCATAATGAAGAAATACGACGAGGTCTGCGATGCGCTCGGCATCAGCCACATGGTGCATCATACGGAAAGCATGGACAGTTCCAATCATCTGTATTTGATTCGGGTACCGGGAATAGGGGAAGCGGAACGCAATGAAATCATAGAGAAGATGGCACAGGCCGGAGTAGCGACCAATGTTCATTATAAGCCGATGCCGATGATGACGGCCTATGGCGCCGACTGCTCCGCGTTCCCGAATGCTTATGACTATTATCACAATTTGATCACTTTGCCGTTCCACACGCTTTTATCTGAGGATGATGTGGAATATGTGTGCGCAACTTTGAAAGAGGATGTCAGTGAATGCAAGAGGAGAAGTATCTAAGAATATCGTTCTGTTTTTGTATATCATGTTCATATTATCAGTGACGCTGGCCGGCAGAGCCAAGCTGGACAGGCGGATCTTTGAGCCTCTGTTCTGGGAACTGAAAAACCGTATGTGGTCCGATATTCTTTTGAACATCGTATTGTTTGTACCACTTGGATTTTTTATCGGGTGCTGGAAAGGGATTTTTATCGGAACATTTCTTTCCTGTGGAATTGAAGCGGCACAATATTATTTCTGTCTTGGCTATTGTGAGTTGGACGATGTGCTACATAATACGATTGGAACAGGAATCGGAATATTGGCATGGGTGGCGGTTGGAACGGCGGTGCTGAAAAAATGGGAGGAGCTTCCTGATTTTATGCGTGTGGACGATGTACGTTCTTATTGGGAGATACTTGATAAGAAAAGAGGGCAGCTTGTCTTTAAGCGTGCGTTTGATCTGATCTTTAGCGTTATACTGCTGGCGCTTCTTGCGGTACCGATGGCCGTGATAGCTGTTTTGATTAAGAGAGACTCCGAGGGTCCGGTATTTTACCGTCAGGAGCGCGTGACTACATACGGCCGTCGTTTCCGCATCCACAAGTTCCGCACAATGGTGTCGAATGCGGATAAAATCGGCGCCGCTGTGACGGCAGGCAATGACAGCCGTATTACAAAAGTCGGAGCCATACTTAGAAGGTTTCGTCTGGATGAGCTGCCCCAGGTGATTGACGTGATAAAAGGAGATATGAGTTTTGTGGGAACCAGGCCGGAGGTTGTGAAGTACGTGGAGCAGTATAAGCCGGAATACAATGCAACTCTGCTGATGCCGGCAGGGATAACGAGCGAAGCCAGTATAAGGTATAAGGATGAAGGCAAGCTGTTAGATGGGGCGGAGGATGTGGATAAGGTGTATGTGGAGGAAGTGCTGCCTGGAAAGATGGTGTGGAACCTGAAGTTTATCAGACAATTACAGTTTAGTCGGGATATATCAACCATGTTTGGCACTGTGTCAGCTGTGTTGGGAAAAGATTGCGAATGATGGTTAAGGATAATAAGATAGACATTCTCTTTTTTGAGCGTCCGCTTGTGGATCTTAAGAGATATGCGTTTAAGATTGCATCTGTACTGAAAATAACGGATAAGAATTTATCGCTTGCTTCAATCAGCCTGGAACTTCCGGAAGATGGATATGCGACAAATGTTGACTATCACTATTTAAGAAGAGAGGTCAAGGATATTGATTCTTTTTTCAGGAATCATGCGGTTCGTGTGGTTGTTTTTACAAATCCAAGGATACCTGACATGGAAATGATACTTCATGCGCATAAATTAGGTGTTAAAACGGTTATGATTCAGGAAGGCGTTATTTTTGAAGGAGCAAATATTAATGACGTTAGCGTATCAAATGCATTCCTGTCTTTGAAGTTTATTCCTAAAACGTTCTCATACTTCGGAATATTACAGAGAATGTGCAGATATGATAACAGAAGTTATTTGGGTTTGCTGAAGGAAATCATAAAGAAAAAGCATAATATCACAAGTATTGTCGCGCATTATTTTTCTCCATATCTTATTGGGGATTATATATTGACTATGGGGGATTACTGGGCAGATTATTACAGGAATACAATGCTTTATCCGGAAAACAGAATTTGCGTGATGGGAGATCATGATTTGGATGATTTTCAAGCGCATGATGAAAAAGAAAAGGCTATCTGTTATATAGCAACAATACTTGTTGAAGATGGATCCCGAACTAAGGAAGAATTCAATGTCTTTCTTGAGGCATTATCACATGTGGTTGATACAGAAACAAAATTATATCTGAAACTGCATCCTAGAAGTAATGAAAAGCTATATGAGATACTTAAGAACCATAATATTGAGATTATTAGGAATGGAGAACTTCCGAGTACGACTATTTACATAGGTCATCGTTCTACGCTGCTGGCAAGAGCTTTATATGAATCCGACAATTTAATAATCTGGAAATTTCCGAATGAG
>CAJTTU010000091.1:11502-14014 GCA_910579325.1 uncultured Lachnospiraceae bacterium
AAATAGATATTAAAACTTATACGAATGTGAAAAGAAACGAAATGGAAAAAGTGTATTGGTTAAATCCGGCAGGAGCAATTAATTCTGCTGCGGAGATGATTTACCAATATCTTCAGACAGGAACGATATCGGAAAGAACCCGTGAGATGACATGAAAAGTAATATAGTTGAGGTGGATATCTATGCCAATGGCGATGCTATGCCATCGTTTACTGAGGCAGAAAAGATAGAAAAATATATTGAGAGAAATAGTTTCCGGCGAGTAATCTTCGTAATGCGATCATGTCATTTGGGAAACGCAATGTCGAACTAGAAAAATATAATGTTTCATTACATGACAGAAAAAGGTGAATGTTACATAAAGCAGAGGTGAAAGCATGAGAACTGCTTGTTTTATTCCAATTAAAGCAAATTCAGAACGCGTTAAAGGTAAAAATCTTAGAATTTTGAATGGAAAACCGTTGTATCAATATATTTGCGAGCATGCCCAGGAAGCGGACGTGTTTGATGACATTTTTATTGATACGAATAGTCCTGAAGTTGCGGAGTATGCTGAGTCCATGGGATTCCAGGTAATTGAGCGTTTACCTGAGCTTGCACAGAACACGGCCAATGGTAATGATCTTCTGGTTTATCATCTTGAACTTCAACCAGACTATGATTATTATTTTCAGTTGTTTGCAACCGCACCTTATATGCAGCCAAAGACCATTCGTAGTTGCTGGGAGAAACTTACGAGTTCAGCAGAGTTTGATTCGTGTTTTCCTGCAACTGAGAATCATAGCTTTTACTGGTTGGAGGGAACTCCCGTTAATTATCGTCCGGGCATTCTTCCACGCAGTCAGGATATGTTTCCAGTAATAGAAGAAACAACAGGGTTATACGGAATTACACGTGAATCCCTTTTAAAGTATCGTTGCCGTATTGGGCGTAAACCATATATTCATATTGTCAGCAAATTTGAAGCGGTAGATATCAATACCGAGGAAGATTGGAAAATCGCTGAATATGTAGGTAAGGTTATTTATGGACTGTAAACAGATGTGTAAAGGGAAAATCCGGAGGAAACTTTATCATGGGATTACGTAGCGAAATTAGAAATAGTTTAAAAGTCTTGAAGGATGAGTATGGGGCCATATCCATTAAAGCGGAGTTTGAGGCGGAAGGTTCACGAAAAGACGAGCTAATTATGCTTAGAGAAGTTGTTGAGAGCGATGGTCTTGATTTGATTATAAAAATTGGCGGTTGCGAAGCAGTTCATGATATTGATCAGTGCAAGCTTCTTGATGTGGCTGGTGTCATGGCCCCAATGATAGAAACACCCTTCGCCATGGACAAATTCAAAACGGCTATCACAAAAATATACGGTGATACAACGGATATAGAAAGAATTATTAATGCTGAAACGATCACCTGTTTCAACAACTTTGATGATATTCTGAAACATGGCCGAGGATTTCTTACAGGCGTGACTGTTGGTCGAAGCGATTTGTCTGCATCTATGGGAATTACTCGGAATGAAATTGAAAGCGAGGCCGTTTTTTCCGTAACAAGAGACTTCTGTTGGAAAGCAAAGCAAGAAGGTTTGGTAACAAACTTTGGCGGTAATATTGGCCTGGAATCTATCCCATTCATTATAGAGATGGCGCCTTATATTGACCGATTTGAAACCAGAAAAGTCGTAATTTCAAAAAATGGGAATCCTGATTTTTTGAAAAGTGCAATTGTTGCTGCTTTAGAATTTGAATTGCTTTATCTGAAATTTAAATCAGAATATTATTTGTGTATGGCTAATGAAGACTTAATGCGTATTAAGCGGTTAGAGAAACAGATTAACTCGGTTAAGTGATTATATAAAAGACGGACATGAAGTTATTTATGCAATAGATGAATGTACATATTTTCATCATGCTATTTTGTGTCGCAAAAATAATGTTAGATACGCTTCCTCTTGTTATAGGAAAATTGAAAATGAGCAAAAAATTACAGAAAATTAAATGTATTATTCTTGATGTAGACGGTACTTTGACAGATACCGGTATTTATTATGATAATGAGAAAAACGAACTAAAACGTTTTTCGTCAAGGGATGGAGAAGCTATAAGATTGGCTCGCAGTCTCGGAATTAAGATTATTGTAATTACCGGAAGAAAATGTATTGCGACAGAACGGAGAATAAGAGAACTTGAAATTGAGTTAGCAACAAATATGAATACTTACTTTCGTATTTGGAATGCAACGCCATTCAAAGAGATGAATTGGGTTATATTGGAGATGATATTAATGATTTGAAAGCGATGAGCCTTGCTGGATTTGTAGGATGTCCGGCAGATGCCTGCAAGGAAGTAAAAGGAATTGCTGATTATGTAGGTAATGCTAATGGTGGTTATGGCGCTGTCAGAGATATTATAGAATATATATTAATGGAACGTGGTGAATGGAATATAGCATTGAACAATGTTTATAAGATTGATTTGAAATAAGCTCGAGTTTCAAAATACTAAATAGGATG
>CAJTTU010000091.1:14024-14357 GCA_910579325.1 uncultured Lachnospiraceae bacterium
AGTCACAAAAGATATCGGTCCCCCAAATCTGTATCAAAATTAAGCGGATAGGAGCACTGTGATGCTGGTTAAATCAATGTTAAACGAATTGGGTGATAAATCTGCTTTGGCACAGTTATCTCCGGATCAAGAAAAAGAGTTAAAAGAGTTGCTCCTGAATATGTGTATTGATGTGATGAGTTTTTGTGAAACGCATGGTTTTACTTGTATGCTTGGCGGTGGCACGGCGCTAGGGGCAATCAGGCACAAAGGGTTTATTCCTTGGGATGATGATATTGATCTGAACATGCCGAGAGAGGATTATAACCGATTTATCCCGCTTTTTTCGGAAGC
>CAJTTU010000092.1 GCA_910579325.1 uncultured Lachnospiraceae bacterium
GAATACCATGTGAGGATATTTCCCACATCTCCCAAGGTCAGGCTGTCACTGATGGATTTGTCCGCAGGAAATATCAGTCGTCCGTAATCCCCAAAAGCAGGATCATTGATAACATCCCATACCCTTGTATCCGCTGTGAACACTGCCTCACCACCTTCTGCCACGCCTCCGTTTTCCGTTGTCCCCGAACTTCCTGCCGTCACTGCGGGATTCCCCGCCGCAATATCATCGGGATCCGAAACTTCTTTCATGTCTTCCACCATTTCTATGGTAATGCTCTCTGCATATTCCTCAAAAACGGATACATCCGATGTGATTTTTCCCACCGGCACCACGGGCACCACCGTTTCCTCGCGGCTTGCTTTATAAATCAGCGCAATGGACGGTCCCGCATCCCAATAGGCCAGGGAACCCAGTTCATATTCGTATCCGGGCATCCCTTTCTCCGCAATGTGATCCGGCAGGTCAAACGCCCTTGCGAAGTCCGGAGCCGGATGCCACAGTTCCACCATAAAGGGCAGCATTTCCGCAAATCCCTGCGCCGTCGGATTATCATACAGTACGCCCTCCAGGACCGTATCTCCCGCTGTTATGCGAATGGAACACATTACCGTCTGTTCCTCAATCCGGTTCGGTTCCAAATCCTGCTGCAAGCCCTCCTGCGCAGAGGATGTGTCCGTACCGGATGCAGTACACCCTGCCATACCGAATGCCAATAACACGATTGTCAAGAATGTCAAAGTCTTTTTTACCATAGCTTCTCCCTACCACATCTCGCAGTACAAATACTTTCACGAAGTATGCCCGACCCTTGTGCCGCCGAATACCTCCGACATTTCCATGGCATCAAGCTGCTTATCCAAAATCTCGATCTCTTTTTCTGTCAGCTTAATATCCGCCGCCCCCGCGTTTTCCTTCAGCCGGTCTGACTTCCTGGTTCCGGGAATAGGCACCAGATACGGTTTTTTACAGAGCATCCACGCAAGGGCAATCTGCCCGGGCGTGGCATACTTTCCTTCCGCCACCGTTTTGAGCAGTTCCAGCAGCTTCCGGTTCTGCTCCACCGCTTCCGGCGTAAACTGCGGCATCACGCTCCGGTAATCCGTACCTGCGTCAAACTTAGCCTCTTTCCCGTACCTTGCGGACAAAAAGCCATTCGCCAGCGGGGAAAATGCCACATAACCGATGTTTAGTTCCTCCAGCACAGGGAATAGCGCTTCATGCCAGCGCGCCATCATGGAATAGCGGTTCTGGACCGCCGTTACCGGGCAGACTGCATGGGCGCGGCGTATGGTTTCCTCATCCGCCTCGGAAAGTCCCCAGTGGATGATCTTTCCCTCCTGCATCAGTTCCTGCATGACGCCTGCCACTTCCTCCACCGGAACAAAGGGATCCGCCCGGTGCTGATAGTACAGGTCAATATGGTCTGTTCCCAGCCGTTTCAAGGAATTTTCTACCGAAGCACGGATAATTTCCGGCCTGGAGTCCGGCAGCAGCGGCTTATTGACCTGTCCGCTTTCCATATCAAAATAAATGCCAAATTTCGTCGCAATGACCACTTTGTCCCGATACGGTCTTAACGCCTCGCCTACCAGTTCTTCATTGTGGTGTGGATTTTCCGGTGTGCCATAGACTTCCGCCGTATCAAAGAATGTATATCCCATATCCACAGCCTCTGCGATCAGTTCTTTCATTTCTTTTTTATCTGCCGGCGCACCGTAAGCGTGGCTCATTCCCATACAGCCAAGCCCCACTGCCGATACCCTCAGCCCTTTTCCCAATGTCCTGTATTCCATGTTCTACCTCATTCCTGTCTTAACCGTCCGCCAGTCCAGTGCTGCTTTTATCCGGCTGATACCCTGACTCGGCAGACAATTTTCCGCCTGTTACGCAGACGCTCAATTCTTTATCCCCAGGCTTTCTGCCCACGCAATGACATCTTCCGCACTGCCTGCAACAGCATTTCTTGACAGCGACAAAGTGTTATCGCTCACCTCCGCCTGAGGCTGTATATCGGAAATCGTCCTGACCGTACCGGAAAAGCCGCTGCCTCCATGGGTTACAAAAGGGATAATTGTCTTTCCCGAAAAATCGTATTCCTCCAAAAAGGTATACACCGGCATTGGCAGATCTGCCCACCAGTTCGGAAACCCTAAAATGATGGTTTCGTACTGTTCAAAATTCTCCACATGATTCAAAAGCTCCGGGCGTTTCTTCTCATCCTGCTCATCCGCCGCCTGATCTACCAGCGGATCATGGTCAAGCGGATATTCTTCTACCGTCTCAATACGAAACAGATCCCCACCGACTGTCTGCTGGATTACTTTTGCCACATACTCGGTGTTGCCCATTTTTTCACTATTCCTGACCACAACACTGGCTCCGGCCACGGCGTCCACTCCGGAAATATCAACATTTTCCGGCACGGAAAAGTAGGCGATCAGGATATGGGAGCCTGTATCCTCCGATTCGGGAGGACTGGATTGAGAATCGCTTTCCGTTATTGCCGTTTCCTCCGATGGCGCAGATATAACACTTTCCACAGAATTACTTTCTTCCTTTTGCCCGCATGCGGCAAGAACAACCATTAAAACTGCCGCAAATATGACCGCAATACACCGTCTCATTGTGTCCCTCCCAGGCTTTCCACCCATGTCTGCACATCCGTTTCGGAAGCACTGGACCGGAACCTCTCGCCTTCCAGCCACTCTCCTGTTCCCGCCAATTCCTCCAGCAGTTCGCCGCTTTCGCCCAAATCGGAGCTGGACGAGGTACAGAAAGGTATGACTGTTTTTCCCGTAAAATCATTTGCCTCCACAAACCCGTTCACCGGCCATGCCGCAATATGCCACCAGATGGGATAACCGATAAATACCGTGTCGTAAGATTCCCAGTCTTCCACCGTTGTAGACACAAGTTCCACAGTCCTTTTGTCAGGCTCCGCATATTCCTGCGAAACCCGACTGTTCTTGTCCGTCCAGTCCAGATCTGCGGAACTGTATTCCTCCACCGGCTCCAATTCAAAGAGATCAGCCCCTGTTGCCGCAGCAATATAATTTGCCACATTCTCCGTATGGCCTGTTGCGGAATAATAGACCACCAGTGTCTTTCCTTCCCCGGATTCGGGTTCTGCATCCTGGTTCTCTGTCAAAGCCCCAGATGCGTTTTCTTCGGAAACACCCGTTTCCATGCCGGCTCCCGACGGCTGTGATGACGGCTCACCCCCTGATTGGTTCCCAGGTTCCGGAGTGCTCTCCAATGTTACATTCCCACCGGAAGGACGGGAATCAGAACTGCTGCCCCTGCTGTCCCTGCTGCCGCAGGCGGCAAGGCCAAAAACCATCAACGCGCTCATAAGTAATACCATAACTTTTTTCATAGTGATTTCTCCTTTATATTTTTACTGGTCATTTTTACCTACAAATAACATTCCCTTAAAATCTCCAGGATCTCCCCATGGCTCATCTGCCTGTAGCTGCCACAGGAATCAGCAATCTCCTTCAGGGGTGTCTCCTCCGGAAGTCCCAGTTCCTTTAGCGTTGTCGGCAGTCCGATCTCCCGGATAAAGTCCGCCAGTGCTTCCACTCCGGCACGGGCCAGTTCTTCCTCTGTCCGTCCTTCCTCCGGAATGTCCCACACACTAACCGCAAACCTCCTGAACTTCCCGATCCCGTCCCTGTAGATATGGCGGTAGTATACAGGGTGCAGCACGGCCAGCCCTTCCCCATGGCTGCAGTCGGTGTATGCCCCAAGCTGATGCTCTATGTTGTGGCACTGAAAATCCGTGCGTTTTCCCATTTTGATGATCCGGTTTTCTGCCATGCAGGCATCCCACATCAGATTGCTTCTGGCGGTATAATCCTCCGGACTGCGGATTGCCCTGCGCAGGGAGCGTATCACATTTTTCATCAATGCCTCCGCAATGTCGTCAGATACATTATCCTCATCCGGCGCACTGAAATAAATCTCCATGATATGGGACAGGATATCAAATCCGCCTGACACCATCTGCCGTTTCGGCACACTGTAGGTATAAACGGGATCCAGCAGTGCAAACCTGGGATTGCATTTGGGGTAATCCCGCCCTGTCTTTACTTTCCGCTCCTCATTCGTAATGACTGCCCCGCCGTTCATCTCACTGCCCGTTCCCGCCGCCGTCACCACCACGCCTACGGGGAGAGGGTCAAAATCCATGATACCCGGCCTTTCAAAAAAATCCGCCCAGATGTCCCCGTCATAGGCTGCCGCCATGGATACCGCCTTGCAACAGTCTATCACACTGCCGCCACCCACTCCGAGGATCAGGTCTGCCTTATTTTCCCTTGCCAGTCTCGCTCCCTCCAACACCTTCGCATAAGTGGGGTTGGACATGATCCCCGAAAATTCCGTTACATTCTTTCCGGCTTTCCGCAGGCTCTCCATGATCTCGTCATAGATCCCGTTTTTATGGATGGAACCGCCGCCGTATGCAAAGAGGACATTGGGACCGTAATGCTTTGTGAGACAGGAAAGATACTCTTTTACACAGCCTTTCCCAAAATATGTTTTTGTACCGTTTTCAAAAATAAAGTTGTTCATTCTTCTGCCTTCCTGTGCGTTTTAATATTGACATTACCTGCCCTGCTATAAAAAGTATAAAGAAAAAGAGACCTCCAAAGAAGTCTCCATTTGTTCATCAGTTTATACCCTTGGGTTATATCTCACACTATGGACTGCAGTGCCTCCAGAAACCGCTTTACAGTTTCCGATGGTGTGGGAGAATGCAGCAATCCATAGGGAATGGCATGTTCCCATTCTATGGGGATGATCTTCAACAGCGGATGGACATTCGCCCACTCCCGGACGGCAATCATCATATCATTGGTATTCTCACAGCGGTTAAATACCTCCACATTATAAAAGTCAAAGTCCACAATATGGATCTGGCTGTGGTGCTGCCAGATGTCATCCCGGAGCCGGTCAATATAATGGCTCCAGTCCCGGCGTATCATCATCAGATTCTCCCCATACAGATCGCTGACCTGCAGGACGCTCTTTTCCGCCAGCGGATGGTGTATGGACACCGCACAACATAAAGGAGAGCGGGATATTTCAAAGCCTGCGCAGTTTCGCACATCCAACAGCGTATCGTCAAAGATTCCGGCCACCACATCAATGTTCTGCCCCAGGTTCTTCAATATCTCCCTTGCATTTTCAGGAGTATTTTCAAAGGGTACAAGCTGAAACTTGATTTCCGGACACTGCTTATGTATTTCCGGCCACAATTCCACCAATATCTGGGCAGGCGTCATGGGAGAAGTCCCGATCCGGATCACGGGATCCCCCTCCTGCATGGCATTCCTTGCCCGTGTCACGGAATCCCTGCAATACTGAATGATGTATCTTGCATCCTGATACAGCGACTTCCCTGCGGCTGTCAGTTTCAGGCCCCGATGCGTCCTCTCAAACAGCTTCATATCCAGGCTTTCCTCCAGCAGATTGATCTGCTTGATCACTGCGGTAGGCGTAATATAAGCTTCCTCCGCCGCTTTGTTAAAACTGCCTGCATCAGCTACCCGCAGAAAAGTTTCCAACTGTGGATTATACATACCCTGCCGCCTCCTTTCCTCTGCCCTTTTCCCATGTAAAGCTTAGACCAACAGGTTTACTGCCATTCCTGTCACGAATGCAAATATCATAACATATATCAGGTAAATTGCAAAGTTCCTGATTCCCAACACAATTTTCAGCGCCCCAAGGTTGGTGATCTTCGTGGCCGGCCCTGTTATCATAAATGCCGCTGCACTTCCCATACTCATCCCGTCCATCAGCCACGCCTGCAAAAGCGGAATCGTTCCGCCGCCACAGGCATACAGGGGTACACCAATCGTTGCCGCCATCAGCACCCCAAATGCCTCATTTCCACCGAATACTGCCGTCATAGTCTCCGCAGGCACATACCTCTGAAAGAGCGCTGAAAGCAGCACTCCAAGCAGGAAATACAAACCTGTTGCCTTAATATTCCTGCCAAGGTTTTTCAGGAACCGCAGCAGGATATTGGGATCTGTGTCCCGGCTCTTAGGGTCTTCAAACGCCTCAAACCGAAAAAATTCCTTCCTATGCAGAAACCGCACCAGCAGTCCGGCCGTAATACCGCACAGGAAACAGGACACAATCCTTACCGCCAGAGCCGCAGGCCCCAACGCCGCACTGTAAATGATCAGCTGCGGGTTTAACAGAACCGAACTCATCATGAAGGCGGCAAGCCAGTCATCCGAAATGCCGTAGCGGGAAAAACTGGCCGCAAGGGGAATTGTCCCATACATGCACAGGGGAGAGGCAATGCCCAAAGCGCTGGCAGGGATTACCCCGAACGCCCCCAGCTTTTTACCGCTCAGGGAACAAACAGCATTGTGGATCTTTTCCTTTGCAAATACAGAAACCGCAGACCCCAGCACCATTCCCAATACCCAGTATGGGAAAATCTGCCGTAGCTGCACATCAAAATAATACCATATATAAACAAACTCCCTGTGCAATACCTGCGTCATCTGTACTCCTCCATGAATCTCTTCACACTAATCTATGGAAATCAACTGGTAGCTGCGGCTGCCAAGCCCGATTTCCTCGCCATGCACCAGCACATTAAAGGCATTCCTGCTTTCCATGCGCTGTCTCAGCGAGGCACTGTCATCACCGGATGCATAAATCAGATCCACACAGGCCTGATCCAGCGCCACGGGATCCGTAGACGCCAGTATCCCAATATCGTGCATATCCGGCTCCGAAGGATGTCCGTCACAGTCACAGTCTATGCTCAGGCGATTCATCACGCTGATATAGAGGATATTGCCATCCAGCGCATCCACAACCGACAGCCCTGCCTCCGCCATACTCTCTGTAAAGGTGTCCTGATCCCCTCCCCATGGGCTGGTATTGCTGGCCCCTCCGGTATGGATCAGACATTTTCCCTCCGTGGATCCCAGACCGATAGAAATATTCTTGATGGCGCCGCCAAAGCCCGCCATTGCATGCCCCTTGAAATGCGACAGGACAAGATAACCGTCATACTCGTCAAAATGTGCGCCTACCAGATTCTCACTCAGATGCGTCCCCCCATTGACAGTCAGGCTCATGGAGCCATCTTCATCCAAAACCACAAAATCCGCAATGCCGGTAAAGCCATGATCCTCCGCCACCTGGTAATGCATGGCAGTGCTGGAACGCTGTCCCCCATATGCCGTATTGCACTCCACAATGGTTCCGTCCACCAGCTGTACCAGATCCGCGATCAGTTCCGGATCCAGATAATTACTGGCCGGAGGCTCTCCAGTGGAAAGCTTGACCGCAATATTCTCCCCCTGCAGTCCGTCTCCCAGCATCTCATAGATCGCAGTCATTGCCTCCGGACTGATGTCGGAGGTATAATACACCACCGATTCCGCTCCGGCATCCCTATGCTCCAGCGCTGACAGTTCGATTACCTCCCCGCCGTTGGTTGAAATGCTTTCCCCGGGAACGGCGGCTTCGCTTTCCGGAGTGCTGCCGGTCTGGCTGCTTTCCCCCGTTGTCTCCTCGTTTTCCACGCCGGAATTTTCCACAGACGCCTGTGGCGTCTGGGAAACATTACTTCCACTGCTTCCGCCCGTACTGCCGCTCCCCCCATCTGTGCCGCCGCAGGCAGCCAGACTGAGCGCCATACAAAATGCCAAAATACATCCCAGCCTCTTTTTCATCTTAATCCCTCCTACTACTACTTTTTATTTGTTTTCCACTTTATCAACCGTGTAATATAATGCCCAGTGAACACAAACAGTCCCATCACCGCCATATAATCTAACAGAAAAAAAAGCAGCGGCTCCTCATAATCAAAAAACACAAAATGCGACCGAAGCAGCATATAAGCCCCTATACTGCGTTTTCCAAAAGCATAAACACCGTAAACAGCAATCACTGCAGCAGTAATCCGCAGCGCCCATATGCGTATCCGGGACTGTCCCGGTATGAGCTTCTTTGCCATCCCCATCATCATGCCCCAGTGCAGTCCGAGATGCAGAGCCATGAACACCATACCCCAATACGCCGACAACATGTGTAAAGTCCTGCCAAGCGTCTTCATGCCCCTGACAGGAAGAAAGGAAAGGGCATAACGGGACAGGATCACTCCACTGACCATGGAACCCAGCATGGCTGCTAATACCAAAGACACCAGCAATGTCTGCCACACCCGCAGCAGGGAATATTTCCCTTTCAACAGCCCGGCCCACCACCTGCGGTTCAGGACATGATGCAGGACAAACAGCACGAACATCCCTACTCCCAGCCATTCATGGTTCTTATCCCCGATCAGCTCATATGTCATAAGCAGCAGCAACGCTGCCGTCATGCCTGCATCAACACACATCTTTACCGTTGTTTTCGATCTCATGAAAACACTTCCTCCAGCCATGCGGCGTAATCAGCCACCCAGCCTCCATCTCCCCCAAACCCATGGGGCCATCTGTCCAGTACGATGGTGTCCGCAGCCACGCCCACTTCCTCCATTAACGCTACCTGTGCCTCAAACTGGCGACAGAAAGGGTCTTCCGTGCCATAGCAGTAAAAAGTAGGCGGCAGCCCTGCTTCCTTAAGATGCTCTGCATCCAATGACGCCACGCTCAGTCTTCCGTAGAAAGAGTATATCATCCCGCAGGCGGCTGCGTCCGCAGAAATCTCATCCAGCTCATCAGGCGTATAACCCGGATCAAGATAAGAACCGTTCACATTTCCGTCCGCACTGATAAAAAACTCTCCCGCCTGAATGCCCCCTGCAGAATATCCCATGACCGCAATATCCTCCGGATCGATCCCGTAAATATCTGCGTTCTTACGGATAAAGCGCACGGCGCGGGCTACATCCAGCGCACCCTCCTCCTGGGAATAAGGACGCAGACGATAATCCACGATAAAACACCGATAGCCATATTCCCGCAGCTGGACTGCCGTGGGCAATGTATCCGTATAATCTCCCCTGAACTGGAAAGCACCTCCGGCCAGCAGCACCACGGCGCCCTTTGCCTCAACCCCTTCCGGTATGGCCAGCGCCGTCACATAAGGCCGGAAATCATAGGAATCATAATATCCCGTCATGTCCGAAGTAAAACGGGTCCGTGCCGGCGCGTTACCCTCCTCCCAGAGATAAAAAACTTCCGTCTTGGCCGGATCAGGCACAGCATTCAGAACCGTACTGTCATCCTCCGGCAGAGGCGGGCGGCGGTCCATCAGTTCATAGGAAAAGGATGAAGCTACCTGATACGCCTCCGGCAAGTCATTATACTGCAGCGTAAAGCCTGAGATACCTTCCCTGACTTCATAGGAACTTTCTATTTTGCCCGGTTCTTCCGGTCCAGCGTTTATATTCATATCAGATGTCTGTCCCTCCTGCAACGCATTATCTTTCAGTTCTCCCTGTACGCTACCTGGCTCTCCACCGTCCGGGGAGCCTCCCCTATCCTGCCCTGTAGACTGCCCTCCACATCCGGACAGTACAAAAAGCGCCGTGATGACCACCGAGAAATATACTCTGAAATGCTTTCTACCCATGACAAATTCCTCCCTTAAGACTGTTCCGGGGCTTCAACATCTGCCTCTGCAAATTGCACCCGGCGCATTTTACGCTTTTTGCTGTAATGCTGCCTTTTGCTCCCTGCGAAAGCGTACAAGCCCCGTTTTATTCAATGCCACCATAAGTGCGGGAATAAATACAAGCTGGAGGATAATCCCCGGAACTGCATTCAGAAATGCGCCTGCCATAAACATCTGCCATGTGAACGCATTCCCCGTCATGCCAAGCATCACAACCCGCACAATGCCCCATATGACGCGTCCTCCAATCATGGCAATGATCAGGGAACGATACAAAGACACAATGCACTGCCACCTGGACCGATTATATAAGAAACCTGAAATTGCACCATAAGCCGCCAGTTCAAACGCCATTGCCAGACCATTCGGCATGGGCGGCATTCCGAAAAGGACATACCGGAGCAGGGGAAGTACGAATCCCACAATGCCGCCATACTGCCACCCACAGATCAGCCCACAGACAAGCACCGGCAGGTGCATGGGCAGGAGCATACTGCCAATCTGTGGTATCTGCCCTGTAAAGAAAGGCAGGACGATCCCCACCGCCAAAAGCATAGCCGCCATTACAATATCTTTAATGTACCTTTTAACTGACTTCTGTTCCATTAGCTTTTTCTCCTTTTCATTTGGAAATTACTGGCAATTCACTATATTCTTTCTCTGAGATACGCCCGAACCACTCTACTCCGCCTGTTCCCGGGTTTGTATTGATGGCAATGTGGGCAAATTCCATATCTGCACTACCACCATGCCAGTGCTTTATGCCTGGCGGACAAAACGCCACATCACCCGGATATAAAACCTCCACAGGCTCTCCTTCCATCTGATGATAGCCAATTCCATCCGTCGCTATCAGAATCTGGCCGCCTTCGTGAGTGTGCCAGTTATTGATGACGCCCGGTTCAAACACAACATAATGCATGCCCGGCGCACCGGCAACATTTTCTCCAATGATGTCCGAAAGATATACCAGCCCGCTGAATGTCTGCATATTGACAGCCTGATCGGAACGCTGAAACATAAATCCATTGTCTACGGTTACATTACGCCCCGTATATTCCTCCGCCTCCAGTTCCTCATAATAAGCATCTGTAACAGGAGTTTCGCCATCGTGTGCTCCAGAATAACCGGAATCAAAAACCACCATCTGGGAGAACCAGCTGTCAGGTGCAGCCCCATGCCAATGCCTGACACCGGGAGCGCACTCGATCACATCCCCTTTTCGGATGATCTGAGCCGTACTGCCTTCTTCCTGATAATAGCCAATACCTCCTGTCACAAGGATGACCATACCACCATGGCTGTGCCAGTTGCTTCTTGCCCCAGGCTCAAATGTCACATGGTTCGTCTGTGGAAAGTGATATATTTCATCTTCAGCAATCATGGAGGCCAGATATACAGTTCCCGTGAAAGCTCCGGGGATATTAACTGTATTTCCTATCGGAAAGGTTAGTCCGTCACTGGTTTCCACAATGTCACTGTCAAAATCAGAAATTTCCTGTTTATATGCAGGATCATTCACTATATTATCATTCCCGGCCGCTATATGACTGCTTTGATCCGCACTGCCTGACCCTTCAGACAACTGACTGGTGTTCCCACCACACGCTGACAGCAGCAGGCTCATAAAAGCAAACGGTAATACTGCCCTTTTTAATATTCTCATATCCGCCAGTCCTCTACTCTTGATGCCAAATCTCATGTTCCCCGAAAAGCCATCCCATGATGCTTTCCTCGTAAGCAAAAGCTCCGCCACCGCCGTGCTGGTCAGGGATTCCCCTCTCAGAGAACCAATCCTGTTCTTTCACATCCAGAACCAACAGCCTGCCGATCTCATCCTCAGAAAGCCCCTGTTCTTCATACAGCCCATAAAGCGTTTCATATGCCTCCTTGAGGGGGACCGAACCATAATAGCTGTCCTCCTCGCCGATTGCCATATATACCGGAACTTTGGCGTCTGCCAGGACGCCCAGATCGCCATCCCACTTTGAGCTAACCATCAGGTAAGCTGTATACAGCTCCGGGCGCATCCCCATTACCAGGGAACCTGTCTCCCCGCCGCCGGAAAATCCCTCAAGATAGACCCGGGATATGTCAATATTATAATTCTCCAGAAAATGCTCGGTAAGCAGAACCGTCATCTCTGCCGAAGTCTTTCCCCAGTCATTCAGCTGCGGCGACAGAACGATCATCTCATCATTATACTTTACCGCCTCCGGCCCGAAATCCTCCACCATATTAGCCCCCACCCCCTGGAAGTACAGTCCCTCCCACCCGGGCAGAGTAATAAACAGAGCGTAGGGTTTCGTGCCGTCATAGGTTTCAGGTATATAACTGCTGAAATGAATGTCACCCATTTCACTATGGAGGGCATTGTCATTCAGAAACCCCTTGATCGTCTGTGTTCCCCATGTCACGGCTGTGTCACCTTCAAAATGCCGTTCCGGCTGCGCTCCCGTATCCGAGTGGCCGGTCCAAAACTGCATCAGCCCATTATAGGTGTATTCCATGGAAGCGCGTCCGTCATGGGAATAACCCTCTTTCACCCGATAGGCAAAATTTCCTGCTGCATTTGCATCAACATCTGAAAAGTATTCCGATTCCCTCATAAGGTCCGCCCTGGCTTCATCATAACTGTATGAAAAATCGCTGGTTCCCACCATCATCCATACAAAATAGTCCTCCTGCGCAAAACCTTCCGCAGCTGAAAAGATTTCCTCATCATCAAGGGAAGTTCCGCAGCTTATGGGCAGGAAATATCTGAAAGAATCCAGACAGTACTGGAATGTCCTCCATGTGGCAACGGATCCCATGGAAAAACCGCCAAAACCGCGGTGGTCACGGGATGCCCGAATCCCTTCCGCAGTCGTATCCTCAGCGTAGGTGCTGTATTTCCCTTCTGCCGCCGGAATCAGGTCATTTATCAGTTCATTGTGATAGTTTCTCGTAAGCTGCAGGGCAAGACTAAAACTTGCACTGTCCTCCGGACTTGTATTGTTATATGTGGGACACACAATAATAAGCGGCTGGATCTTCCCATCCGCAATGGCATGGTCGATCACATTCTTAAAAGCCGACGGATGATCGGGGGTTCCCAATGTAGTTGTCTCGTTCCCCCAGCCTCCATGCATCAGATAAAATACATTATAGGCCTTTGCTGCGTCATACCCTTCCGGCAGATAGACAATCGCCCGTTTGGTGAGAGTCTCCGTTCTGTCTTCATAGCCGAAAGATTCATATGTGTCATAATAAAGTTCTTCCAATGTACCCTGAATTTCGGCTTCCTCAAAATAAGTCCCCGGAATTTCCTCCAAAGCTTCGGGAATTGTATTGCGCAGCGGTGTGTCCCCGTCCTGTCTGTTTTGTGTCTCCGCATCCTGCGCCGCACTTTCATCACCTTTGTTTTGTATTTCCATACCCTGCGGTGCCGCACTTTCATCCCTGATATGGTTATCCCCTGCACAGCCTCCCAAAACAAAACATTGTATTAGAAGAGCCAATATGACTGCCTCTATCCTTCTTTTGGGAAACACTTTTTTACGAAATATCCCTTTTTTTATTGGGCAAGGCCAATTTCTGTGAGCCATTCCTTTACCTCCGTTTCAGAGCCGTCCGCGCTCCTGCCCGGGATGGACAGCGCATCGTCACTCCGTACTGTGGAATCCGGGCACAGCTCCTCAATCGTACCGAGACTGCCTGCACCGTTGGAGCTTCCGTTGTGTGTAAAGAACGGAATGATGGTTTTGCCGGAAAGGTCACAGCCCTCCAGGAATGTCCACACAGGCATGGGCAGGTCATACCACCAGATGGGAAATCCCAACAGGATGGTATCGTACTGATCTATCACTTCCTGTTCCGGAAGCTCAGTCAGTTCTGGCCGGATGCCATTGTTCAGTTCATCCTGTGCGCGTTCAAAGAGGTCATCACCATATGCCTCCACCGGAGTCAGCCGGAATATATCCGCACCTGTCTCCGTCTGGATCATCTCTGCGAGCTTATGGGTATTACCCGAATGGGAAAAATAAACGATCAATACTCCCCCTTCCGCTCCCGAGCCATTCTCTACAGTTTCGTCCGCTGCATTACTGCCTGCCGCACCGCCCTGACCGCTTATATTGTCATTTCCATTTGCAGGGCTATCTGCCGCAGCACCGGTATTTCCGCTGTCCGTATTCCCACATCCCGCACAGGCCAATATCAGCATACAGGCCATGGCAGCTGCAACGATTTTCCTAAATCCCTTTTTCACTTTTTCTTTTCCCATTCTTTCTCTTCTCCTTCCAATGATTTCCGCCCAGCAGAGCCAAATGTGCCAACAGTGCAAAGCAAAGCGAAATACATACTGTTTCCAAAGCATAAATAATCATGCTCTTATCGTAATCGAACCACTTAAACTCGGTCAGCAGGAAAAGCTCCTCATAAAATTTTCTCACTGAAAAAATGTAAATTCCCATCACGGATGCCGCTGATAGAATAATGTAAAAGCATATTTTCCGCGCCTTTTCTTTCGGCGGCCGGATATGGAGAACAAGATGGACACTCATCAGCACAAAACTCCATGCGGTGCCTGCCAGATGAAGTTTTCTCCCGGCCATCATCATTCCCCCCAGGCGGATATTCCGGAAAACAACGCCGGAGATCA
>CAJTTU010000093.1:0-8451 GCA_910579325.1 uncultured Lachnospiraceae bacterium
ATACCTTTTTGCCGCTTTGAGGCTGTTCAAAACGAAACCTTCGAAGGATATCCATAAAATCCTTTTCCAGTGTCGGAGACACCGTCTTCCATTTGTTCAGAAAGCCGCTCTGTACCCTTGCGGGATCTTCCCACATGCGAAGGGAACGATGATAAAACGAAGTAAAGTCTTCCGGTTCAATCATCTCATTCTGAGAAGTCTGCTTCGCTATATAAGACGTAAGCTTATCTTCAAAAGGCTTCCAGGCCAACTCAAAATCCATAACTAACGACATGACGCGATCCTCTTATTCTCCAACCTCTCCGGTACCCGCCATCGCGGCCACCCGGTCCATCTCCGTTACCTCCAGCCTTTTGTTGAACAAAAGCTGGTAAATCAAATTTGTGCGCTCATACAGAGCCGCAAGAATTCCTGACTGGCGTTTTTCCTCCTCCTCGATCTCCTCTTTTTTCTGACGGGCCTGAAGGATAATATCGTTCTGCCGTTGTTTTTCATCATTAATCAGGCTATAGGCGGAATTTGTGATCGTCTTCTTCTGCTGCTTAAACTGGTTTCCGATGTCGGCGCTGATGACAGGCCCTTTATCCATCAGCTTCTCGCCGATCTTTGGAAACAGATTCTCCGCGAACCCGTTCAGCAGTCTGTTACGGGCAGAGTTGGCGTGCAGCCCCATCTGAACCGTCTCTACAATCGCGAACGCAAGCAGACCGGGAATGCCGCCGCCCACAAGACCGGCGATCAGAATATTAATCACGGCCTGAATGACATATTTCTGAAAAAACTCTCCCCATGTAAAATTGCCACCGGCATTGTTCTCTACGGCCACGCTGACATCGCCCTGAATCAGGCTTAAGGCAAGCTGAAGCTTGTTCGCCCCCTTCCCTCTCCACCCGGAAGGGTCCGGATCTGTTCCTGCGAAAATTTTCTTCGCCTGTTCCAGCTTTAAATCAAAACCGATGCTTTTGTCCTTCAGTTCATCCTGCATGGCCGCGATGTCGTCCGCGATCAGAACGGGAATGCCCTCTGACCAGATTTCCAGCTTTTCCTCCACATAGCCGTTCACAAAACGAACCATCGGAGCCAGAAGCTCCTGCTTGCGCTCCTCGCTCACGCCAAAGGGCATGGCAAGCTTCAGCATATCGGTAATTCCAAATTTATCGTCATACTTCTCTGCGTAGGCAGGCCAGTCATTCACAAGATCAACCTTGACAAAAAGCTCCAGACTGTTCAGCACCTTATTCGTTATATTCTTCTGGCTTCGGTCGATTACAAGCTCCATTCCTGAGATTTCGCCTTGCAGCTCATTCAGCTTACTCTTCGCCGCATCCTGGTTGGCAGCCAGAACATTCGCGTCTTTCTTTAAAAGAGAGGCATCTTCCCTCGCCTGCTTTTCGGCGGCGATATAAACGCCGGCCATATTGGCCACCACAGATTTATATTTGGCGATCACCCGGTCCTCGGAAGTCAGAAACTGTTCCAGAGATGTCTTAAACTCCGGAATTCCGGTTCCCGCGGGAGACTGCCCCTCGCTTTGCAGCTGAAGAGCTCCGTAAGAATTGACAAAGAATACCCTGTTCTCGTAAAGGGCCTCGTCAAAACCGTGATCGCCGGTAAAGACCGGCTTCAGCATCATCTTCGTCTGGTGCTTTACCGCCTCGATCGCCTGGGCGTCATTCAGCTGATTGATCCGGTTTACAAGAAAGAAAACATTTCTTGGCTTCGGATCTACATTTACAAAATGTTTTTTGATAAATACCTTTTCGTCCTGGGAAAACAGATGCTGGGCGTCTAAAAGGAACACGATCGCGTTCGCCTGCGGGATAAACTTGTTGGTTGTCTTGGTTCTCGCCACGGCTTCGCTCAGACCCGGAGAATCTATAAACTGTACGCCGTCCTTAAAGATTCCCAGGTCGCTTTCCAGAACGACATAGTCGATATCTTTAAAGCGGTCCGTGCCTCCCTCATTCTCAATCATAACAATATCGTCATCGGTAAGGCGGTATTCCTCCATAAATCTGTCTGTGGAAAGAATTTCCGGCTTCTCCTGATCCTCATGATATACCTTGACAGTATTAACGCTCTGTCCGTATACAACCTGGCTGATCACGGCTGTCGTCGCGGTCACGCCGACGGGCAGCAGATTTCCTCCCAAAAGCGCGTTAATCGTCGTACTCTTTCCATTTTTGAATGTGCCCATAAAAAGAATTTTAAACATACTGCTGTTTTTCAGCCGCTCCGCCTCTGTTTCCAGACTTTTCGAGTACGTGGCCATGCCAAGCCCCACCGGCCCGTCGACGCCTGTAACCGTCTGCCCGTTTCTTGGGCCGATCAGAACGCTGCTTTCCACAACTGCTTTCCAGATTTCATTTGCCTTTGCCTGTACTTCATGAAAACCCATTTTTATCCTCCTTCGGTTCCTTTTATATTTTTACAACGCCTCCAGATCTGCGTTGATACGAGTCATTTCTTTATCAATTTGTCTGTTCCTGTCATGATAAGAACGAATCAGCCGAATCAGTGAATCGATCACTTCCGAATAACAGCGTTCCACGATAACCTCCGTGGAAACCTCGATATGGCGCATCAGCTGTTCCAGGCCGGACTGAACCTCTTTCAAATATTCGTAATTCAGTTGTTTACCGGCTTCGATCAGCACGTTCTTCGATTCTTCGGCGGCTTCCATATTTCCCTTAAAACCGGCCGCCATCAGCAGCGCCCCCGGCAATACGCAGCTGCTTAATACGGCGATCCCGCCTAAAGCCATCATACATTTCGGCAAAACGCTTCTGAGCGTGCTGCTTTCCTTCTGATCCAACGGTATATTCCCGATCGCCGTATCTGCTTTGCCGCCCGAAATCTCTCCTTCCCTGATTACTTTTGACACCACCTCGGCAATATCGTCGAATTCTTCCTCTGTGAGCGATTCTTTCAGAAACAGCTCGGTCTTCGCATCCACATATTCCTCGATGGCCGGCGTAACCCTGTCCACGTTTGCCTGTACCAGAACGTTCAGATTGTTTTTCACATACCCGTTCCACGCGCCGGCTATGAAATTTGGAAGTTCTTCCTGAAGACCCTTGATATTCCGTTCCTCACGGACGCCTGCCGTGATATCATCGTTCAGCTTCTCATAAAAGCTCAGGATTTCTGATGTCGTATTGGTTTTAATCCCATCGATAAAATTTGTGCTGATATAGCGAACCGTTTTATTTTTATATTTGGGAAGCTCGTTTCCGGCCGATTCCAGACCGGCGATCATTCGTCCGGTTCGCTCACCCTCCCGGGCCGCCGCCGCAAACCGCGCGCGGACCGCATCGATCATCAGCGGTTTAAAGTACCGATCGATGGCCGCCGCTCTGTTTTCCATGATCCGGGGCGCGACGCTCCATGCATGGAAAATCGACTCACGCTCTCCCTGATACGGAATGATATATCGCTGCTCTCCCTCCGACATATATGGTTCCAGCAGAGCCGTCACATGTTCCCGTTCTTCCTCATGTACGTTTTCCAGATCACACAGGAAATAACATTTATTCATAACAAGAGGATTCTTTATAAGGCTTCTCTCTTTCACGGAAAGCATACGCATGGCCGATAAAACAACCGCGCAGACATCATTGTAAAGAAGCGCCTCACTGTCAATACATTCCGGAAGGGTCAAAGCTTCAATATTCAACCGGTTCAAAATCTCCATCGGAGCTTCGAATATTCCTTCAAAAACAGATTCGGCATCCTCCAGACCGCCGGCGCCCTGCATCTTTTCCAGAAATTCCTCCAAAGAAAGCTCCTGTTCCCTTCCGTCTTTCATACATTCGTATGTTTTATGATCTCCCTGCCGGAACCGAATGTGAAAATTTCCGGGAAAGATTTTCCCGATTTTCGGAATATCGAACAGATCGGCGAGAACCTGAATAACCGCGGAGCCCTCTCCCATAATAGCCACCGCAGTATTCCGTCCCTCTGAATCTTCATACAGCTTCAGATATTTTTCTTTTAAAGCATCCAGATGATACTGATCGAGAATTTCTTCATATTTTTTTATATTGCCCACTGCCTTACCTCCGCATTAAAGAATTTTGAGCAATTCACTGGTTTTCGCGTCCAATTCAGCCTTGTTTAAAAGTTTCACGTCTCCCGGCGGGTTTTTGCCGCTTACCTGGAAATAAGCCTCCGAATGGTAAAACAGCTCCAGCGCTTTCAGACGCTTGTAAATCATCGGATGGGTCTGAAAATATTCGGCCAGCTTCCCCAATGGCTGTACATCCTGAATATAACGGCTTTTCACAATGTACCGTTCCACATCGATCTCCTCAATATCCGCGCAGCCGCCGACAATCCTCAAAAGCGCCATCTGCGCCACATGCAGATCCTCACAGCAGATTAAACCAATACGGTCAGCGGTGATTTCAGAACAGCGGTTCCAGCAGTTTAAGGGAAATACCACCGTCGAGGCCAGCGCGGGCCCGATAATCGGAACATATCCTCCGGCCGCGGCGGCCAGAGAGCCGGCCGTGTGGTAAACCATATGCTCCATAACAATATGGCCGCATTCATGGGATATGATAAACTTCAGCTCCTCCGGCTTTAAAAACCGTGCCGCCATATTGCTGATTACAATATAGGCATGACTGTCGGTTCCTGTCGCAAAGGCATTAATGCCGCTCAGTTCGTTGCTGATTACGGTGTAGGGTATTTTGATTCCCAGTTTTCTGCAGGTATCTTCCATCAGGCAATACAGCTGTGGAAAATTGTTTTCGTCAAGGGTAATACCGGTAGCGATGATCTGACCGTAATTTGCCGCGACCAGCTGCTGAAGCGGTGTCTCCAGAATATCCTTCACATGGGCGATTTCTAACGCTTTAATTAAAGTTTTATCTACCGGATGGGCGATTTCACGAACATCCAGCGTATGTAATCCGGAATTTTTCCACTGCTTTCCTTTTTCAATGATATGAATTCTTTTCTCCATGCCGCCTGCCTCTCTGTGTTTCCTGATGTCTGATTTTCAGGCTTTTCCTATATGTCATTATTATCCAATACTCTGATTATAATTTATTTTCGTTATAATTACAATGTTTTTTCGTTATAAAGTTTCCGGCCATCTTCTTTTGTCTTTCTGTCCCCAGTTTCAGATACGCTTCCAGCCGCTTTTTCTCTTTTGCCTCTCCGGTTTTCCGGTATTCCCTCCACATTTCCTCATAAGACCTGTCGTCGATTACCTGCTTCCCCCGGGAAAACAGCCTGTGATAAATCAAATACGCCGCCTCATCCCCCAGCTCGATCCCATGCTCCAGGCACAGCTTTCCCAGTTTTTGATCCATTCTGTCCCTTCCTGCCCTCAGATACAGAACTCCCAGCTTCCGGTAAGCTTTCCCGCTGCCTTTTAACGCTTTTATCCAGAATAATCTTTCTTTTTGATTCATATCCGTCCTCCCCTCGTACAATCATTCACTGCCCCGTAGCAACGTATATACGTTATATATAAGACGTATAATATAATCTGTCTCCCTGACAGCATTTAAGTTATGATAAAATTATAAGATTTTCACTATCATAACGCTTACATACATAGACACGGCGGTTTTATCTTCCTCATCGTCTATTTATATTTCTTAACAACGAGGCTTCCAAATGAACGAATTAGATCCTTTAAAGCGCATTCAGGAGCTTTGTGATGAGCGGGGCTGGTCTTATTACCAGCTGGCCAAAGCCTCCCGGATCACCTACTCCACATTAAATACCATGATCAACAAACAAAATATGCCTTCGCTGTCCACCCTGCAGAAGCTGTGCGACGGTTTTGGGATCTCTCTTTCGGACTTTTTCGAGCCTGACAGAAGCGCCAGCGTGCTGACAGAGGAACAGGCCCAGTGCCTCGCCCTGTTTACGCCCCTCTCCAAAACAGACCGGCAGCTGGCGCTGGCTTATCTGAAGGGGCTTGCCAGACAGTTGTAACCGCAGGCGGTATTTCCCCTCTGTATGGGTCGATTTTAGCATATTTGCCTTTTCAAACTGTCGTCTGAAAGGCTACAAGGGTATCCGGAACGCCAAAAAACCGGGAGAGAATACTTTTTCAGTATTCCCTTCCGGTTTTTTGTAAGGTATCGCCTTTTCAGTTTTTTTACAGCACCAGCGACGGCGCGGAATATACCCGGCCCGCCAGCTCGCTGTTCAGCATATATAAGCTGCGGGCGTCGTCGCCGAACAGCTCCATCTTCGTGATCAGGTCCGTGGAGTTCTTCTCCTCCTCGCCCTGCTCCTTGATAAACCAGTCAAGAAACTGGGTTGTCCGGAAATCGTTTACCTCCTGGGCCGCGGCATAGATCGTATTGATCAGGGAGGTTACATACCTCTCATGCTCCAGACCTGCCTTTAAAGGATCCATCAGCGTCTCAAAGGTCTTGTCCGGCTTCGCGATCGCTTCCAGCGTAACCACTTCATCGTTGTTATGCAGGTACTGATACATCAGCATGGCATGATCCTGCTCCTCCTTCGCCTGGATCTCGTACCAGTTGGAGAATCCGTCCAGCCCCTTCCGGTTGTAAAAATTCGCCATATCCAGATACAGATAAGCGGAGTAAAGCTCCTTGTTAATCTGATCGTTCAGTAAAGCCGCCACTTTCTTGTCCATCTCTTATTCCTCCTGATTGTAATAATAATATGATTTTTCGCTACTAGTATTATACTATCGTAACATTTTTATATCAAGACAAAATCCTCCGCGATTTACGCGCAATTTTATCCTTTCAAATCCGCTCCAGATCGATAATCCTCGTACAGACGCTCTCCAGCAGCGGCATACTGTGACTCACGGCCAGAAGTCCGATTTCCCTTCGCTCCACTTCCCCGATCAGAAAACTCCAGATCTGGCTCTGGGTAATCAGATCCAGCATCGTGCTGATCTCATCCGCCAGAAGAAACCGCGTCCGCTTTCCCAGCGCTCTCGCGATACAGAAGCGCTGCATCTCTCCGCCGGAAATCTCCGCCGGAAAACGGTTTTTCCAGTCCTCCTCGATTCCCAGCCCCTCCACGATGTCATCCGCGATCTCATCGCCCTGTTTTAACACTTCCCGCATACGCAGACGGGGATTGACCACCTGCTCCGGATGCTGCCAGATCATCTGCACGGGACAGTATCTTCCATAAAAGTCCAGCGGTTTTCCGTCCAGAAGAACCTCTCCGCCGTCCGGCTTCTCATAGCCGGATAAAATCTTGCAGAAGGTGGTTTTGCCGAATCCGCTGGGGGCGACAATGCCCACTCTCTCATGACTTTCGATTCGCAGGCTGAAATTCTCCAGAATCTGTTTCGTATCTCTGCCATATTGAAAGGATATATTTTTTGCTTCCAGTATCATAAGCCCTCCCGCGCGCAGCGGACTCTCCCGCCCCGTACTTCCCGGCAGGGGATCTCCCCTTTGCACGCCTCCGTATACCATTCGCATCTCGGACCAAAGGGACACCCTTCCGGCATATCCTTCACATAGGGCTGGGTCCCTTTAATAAACTGAAATTCGTTCTGGGGCAGCGCCCGCCACAACGCTTTTGAATAAGGATGCCTGAGTGTCTCCTCCGACTGAAAGTCCTTTGCGTCCGCGTCCTCCACCGTCGTTCCCGCATAGAATACCACTACCCGGTCCGCCACCTCCAGCGCCTGCTCCAGGTCATGGGTGATCAGAAGAACCCCTGCCCCCTGGTCGGCCAGCTCCCGGAAATGACTCATGACCCGGCGCACCATCGCCATATGCAGGCCCGGCGTCGGCTCGTCCGCGATCACCAGACGGGGATTTCCCATCATGGCGGTGGACACCAGAACCCTGCGGTTCATGCCGCCGGACAGTTCAAAAGGATACAGCTCCTGCACTTCCTGTTTCAGATGATACCCCTCAAAGATCCGGTCCAGCTTTTCTCTTGATTTTTTATCCTTTTTTCCTTTTCGTATCTGAGGGCCGATTTTCATCAGCGGATCCAGAAAGGCTACGCTCTGGGGAACCAGCACGATCTCATTTCCCCGCAGCGCTTTCTGCCGCTCTCTCGTGAGAAGCTCCCCATCGTAAATCAGTTCTCCGCCCATCGTGGCATTGTAAGGCAAAATTCCCAGAATGCCATGGGCCAGAAGGCTTTTTCCGGAGCCGCTGGAGCCCACGACGGCCACCATCTCCCCTTCATGAATCGTCACGTCCAGATCCCGGATCACCGGAAGCCCCGTCTTTTGAAACCCTTTTTCATACTGTTCGAAAGACACGGAAAAATTTCTGATGTCCAGGATAACCTTTTTTTCTTCCATATGTTCCACCCCTATTTATGCGCGCTGCCCGGATCTAACAGCTTGCGCAGACTTTCTCCCGCCACATCGAACAACACCACCGTAAACACCAGAAAAAGTCCCGGAAACAGCGCCAGCCACCAGCGTCCCATAGCCAGATATTTCATGCTTTCCGACAAAATAATACC
>CAJTTU010000093.1:8516-14235 GCA_910579325.1 uncultured Lachnospiraceae bacterium
TGGCCTCATGGAGAATCGCATGGGGAAAGGTCAGAATCAGCCCTACCAGAAACTGGGGGAACAGATGTGGAAGCATATGCTTCCACACAATCTCAAATTTCCCCGCGCCCAGCTTCCGGGCTGTCCGGATAAACAACGCTTCCTTTAACTGCAACACCTCGCCTCTGATTACCCGGGCCAGGGAAGTCCAGTGGGTCAGCGCCACGCCGATCACAACCCCCTTAAATCCTTTCCCCAGGGCATAGGAAATCAAAATCAACAGTAAAATATGAGGAATCCCCATCACCAGATCGATAATCCAGGTGATCACCCCATCCACAGCTTTTCCCATGGCAGCCGCAAGGGTTCCCAGAATCAGCGCCAGAACCGAACTGACCCCCGCCGCGAGAAGACCGATCCGGATACTCATGGACAGCCCGGTCAGCGTCCGGATAAACATATCCCGGCCAAGCCAGTCCGTTCCGAACAGATACTGCCCGCAGGGTTCCAGATTCTTTCTGGAAAAATCCGTCACCAGCGCTTCTTCCTCGAATCTCCACCCGGCAGCCGTCACTGCCGCCAGGAATACCACGGCCAGACCAAACAGAAACACCGCCGCCATTCTTCCGTTTAAACGCTTCATGTCCCGGCACCTCCCCTGCGTATTCTGGGATCGATAACCCCGTACAGAATATTCGCGATCAGATTTCCGCCGAACACAAACAGAGCGCTGATCACCGTGATGCCTAAAAGCAGGGGCACATCGCTGCCCAGCCCCGCCGTCACCGCCGCCTGTCCAAGTCCCGGATAGGAAAAGGTCTGCTCCACCAGCACGGAGCCTCCGAATATCTCGCTGATAGCGGCAAACTGCAGCGTCAGAGCCGGAAGCAGCACATTCCGGAGCACATGGTTTTTCACGATGCCAAATGTGCTCTCTCCCCTTGCCCGGGCAAACAGCACATAGTCGCTCTCCATAATCTCCACCATTTTCTCCCGGGTATGCAGCGTGATATTGGCAATACCCGTGATACTCAGCGTAATCGCCGGCAGGATGGCATGCTGAATTCGATCCGCGATCGTTACCCCGGCGGCCTCCACGCCGATCGGGACGCTGAGTCCGATGGGCAGCACCTTAAGCCACACCGCGAATACCATCAGAAGCACCAGCGCCAGCCAGAAAGCGGGCGTACTGGCGATCAGCAGCGAATATCCTTTGATGATCTTATCGACAATACTGCCCTCCTTAAGCCCCGCCAGAATGCCCAGAACAAAACCCACGACTCCCGACAGGATCCAGGCAATGGCCATCAGCCACAGGGAATTGGCCAGCTTCACGCCGATCACCTTCGCCACCGGCTGGCGGTACAAAAGAGAGACTCCCATGTCCCCTCTGAAAAAATCTGCCGCCCACGCCAGAAAACGCTCCACAGGCGGCTCGTCTACCCCCCAGTAGGTCTGAAGTTTTGCGATCTGCTCCTGGCTCATGGAACCTAACGCCGCCTGCCCCACATTGGCCTGCAGCGGATCCAGGGGCGAAACCGATACCAGAATAAAAGCCGCCAGACTTACAAAAAATACCAGAAGTATCATCCTGACGGTTTGTTTTCCGATGAAAATACAATGTTCTTTCACGAAACTTTTTCTCCTTTAACAGGCTGACGGAGCCATGAACAACATGGCTCCTGCCTGAAATGAAAACAGATATCCTTACTCCCAGTACCACTGGTCCACATTATTGACAATGGACCAGCCGTGTCCGTGGGGATGAAGCTTCTGATCCGCCACATGCAGGTTTTCACTGGCCCAGTACAGATGATCGATGTTGCACAGCCAGATCCAGGGAATATCCCCTTCCTGGGTTACGCCTGTCGTACTGTCCCACTGGGCTTTCTTCCAGAGCTCATAGGAATCCTCAAGGGATGTAGCCGCCAGCGCCTCATCCATATACCGGTCCACCGTCTCATTAGAATAAGGAGAATATTCGGCGCTTCCGTCTTCCAGCGTATGGTAGATATTATAAAGCTCCATCGGCGTATGCGCTCCCCAGCCCCACATCAGCGGTTCCGCCTGCGCCCTTGTATATGCTGTGTCCCAGCCGACTCCCTCGATGGTTGTGTCAATCCCCAGCTCCTTTAACTGATTCTGGGTGTCCGCCGCCAGCGCCTGACGGACAGAGTCGCCGGAAGAATAAAGAATATTCAGCTCGGCACGCACGCCGTTCTTTTCCCGGATGCCGTCAGAACCCACCAGCCAGCCGGCTTCATCCAGAAGGGCCGCAGCCTTTTCCGGATCACAGGATACCTGCGCCTCCTCATTGTACCAGGGCATCTTGTCACAGATGCTGTAAGCCTCCGTACCATGGCCGTTCAGGACGTTGTCGATCATTTCTTTTCTGTCGATGCCGATATTGATCGCCCTTCTGACCCGCACGTCGCTGGTAAAATCATTGCCCACCGGGTTTCCGTCCGCATCGGCAGACGCCGGAACCGCCGGAAGGTTAAAACCCCGGTTGTCCACAGTCTCAAAGGACAAGAGCCGATACCCCTCGATCGTCTGGTCGGAATAGGAAGCCGCCGTATAGGCCAGATCCACCTGACCGGCCAGGGCCGCCGCATAGGCCGCGTCCTCGTCCATAAATACAACGGTCACCTGCTTCATCTTCGGCGCTTCCCCGTAATAATCCGGATTTGCCTCGAAAATAATCTGCTGCCCCTTATCCCACTGTTTCATGATATAGCGGCCGGAACCAATCGGATGCTCGCCGTAATCCGGGCCGTAGGCATGCTCCGGCATAATGCCGACGATGGCCATGGTGTAAGGCCAGATGGAGTAGGGTTTTTCCATATGAAATTCCACCGTCGTATCGTCTGTCGCCACAGCCTCTTTCAGCATCGTAAAATCGTTCACCGAGCTGCTCTCTTTCACTGTGTTATAGGTAAAAGCCACATCCTCCGCCGTCAGCGGCTCCCCGTCCGTAAACTTCACATTGTCACGGATCCGAACCGTCCAGATCATACCGTCGTCGCTGACCTGCATGTCCGTCGCCAGGTCATAATCGATCCGCAGATCCGTCGTCGTCACGGTCAGTGTGCTCTGAATCAACGGCTCATGCACATGCTCTCCCGCGCCCCATCCGTATGCCGGATTAAAGCCGGATTCCGGCTCGGAGGTCGGTCCCATGGCCACGATCACGGAATCTTTCGCGCCGTCAGTCACGCCGCCGGCCGCCGTCTGATTCTGTGCCGTCTGTCCTGCCGCGGTCCCCGCCGTCTGCCGGTCATCCCCTGCTGTCCCGCCCTGTTTTCCCGGCGCGCATCCCGCCAGAAGTATCGCGGACATGAATATCGCGGCTGCTTTGCCGTAAATGCTTTTCTTCATCATTAAAACCCTCTCCTTTTCGGCTGATCATTTTTTTATGTTTCAAAATCCTAAGCTGCTGATCAGAAAATTCCGGATTTTCTCTTTCTGTCCCGTATTTTAGCAAATACCGCAAGGCCCCGCAAGCCCGGTGGGGGGATAAAAAAGTAGACAGTTTTTTCTTTTAATCTTTGTAATATTTGCCCAACCATTGTCCGGTCCGGCTATCAAATTCCTTCAATCAATGACCTGATCTGACGCTCCAGTTCCTCCGCGAACTGCCGGTGCCCCCGCTCGCTGAAATGACAGCCGTCGCCGCACAGCTCGATCCCAGCCGCGCCCGCGTCCCAGAAATCCACCTCCAGCTCTTTCGCGATGCCTTTGTAAAGGGGGGCGAGCTGCCGGGATTTTTCCACGGAAGCCAGGTCGAACTCAATGCCGGAGGAAAGCGCTGAAACCGTCATCGGAACCGGCGCGATCAGCAGCACCCGCCCCCGCTGCTCTTTGATCCGCATATAATTTCTGACCCGCAGCATCAGCTTTCGCATGGAACGGGCGCTCTCCTCCGGGGATACGTTAAAAACCGGCTTTGTGTCATTGGTTCCCAGCATAACCGCCATCAAATCCAAAGGCATATGAGACAACATACAGGGCGCCAGATAGGGCACCGGATCCCGGTACTTCATCCCGTGTTCCGCAAAGCCTGTGGTACGTCCGTTCAACCCTTCCTCGATCACCCGGTATTCCGGTCCCAGCCTCCGGGCCAGTATCCCGGTCCAGCGCTGTTCCCAGGAAAAACGCCCCTGGGTCTCTCCGTTATATCCATGAGTATTGGAATCTCCAAAGCATAAAATCTGATACAATATTTTACTCTCCTGATATTTTTGATATTTTCCGCACATCCTCTTTATTACCGCGGGCATACGCCCCCTGTCTGACAGAACCAAAATTATTTTTATATTTTTTTAAGGATTCTGTCATGAATCTATAAAAATTGTGTGCTATACTTAACTTTACTACAAAACCAGTTATTTCTCAAGTTTTCAATCACAGTTATTAAGGAGGCATCTTATGTATCAGGCCGGACTGATTTTAGAAGGAGGAGGGATGCGGGGCGTATTTACCGCTGGAGTCCTGGACTTTTTTCTCGATAAAAATATTGAATTTTCATCCTGCTACGGCGTATCGGCAGGGGCATGCAACGCATGCAGCTATCTCTCAAAACAAAAAGGGCGTTCCTACGACGTGATCGTGGACTATATCGGCGACAAACGATATTGCAGTCCTTACAGCCTGCTCACCACAGGAGACTTGTTTGGGGCAGATTTTCTCTACAACGTAATTCCCAATCAGCTGAATCCCTTTGACTATGAAACCTTCCGCTCCTACCGGGGAAAATTTTATTCGGTTATGACAGACTGTAAAACCGGGCTGGCCGTTTACTATCCGGTTAAAGACCTGCGAAAGGACATGAACGCCATACGAGCTTCCAGTTCCCTTCCGCTGGTTTCCAGAATGGTCTCCATCAACGGCCGCAGGTACTTAGACGGCGGAATCTCCGACTCTATCCCTCTGCGCCGCTCCATCAAGGACGGCAACCGAAAAAACGTGGTGGTCCTGACCCGTTCCCCTGACTACCGAAAACCGCCTTTTAAAATGAACGGTCTGGTCAGTCTCCGCTATTTTGCTCACCTCGAGCTGGCCAAAGGGGTCCGGCACCGCTCGGACCGGTACAATGACACCCTGGATTTTATCAGAAGCGAGGAGGAAAAAGGCAGTACCTTCGTCATCCGCCCTGACCAGCCGGTAAATATCGGCAGAATCGAAAAAAATCCGAAAAAATTACGGCAGCTTTACCGAGAAGGCTACCGGTGCGCCGCCCGGTGTTTTGATGAATTGCAGGATTTTTTAAACACATAATAATCAATAGTAGTCGGCGAAAGAACAGACCCTGAGCGCCCGCGGCGCCAGGAGAGGCGCGGCAGAACCTTACGATCAAGAGGAAATCAGGATGAACCATGCAGGGATTGTGGAAATCGACCTTCACGGGATGAATAAATATCAGGCTAAAATCTATATTGACAGCCAGCTTAGGAAGGCAAAGGGCGGCGTCTACCGAATTCGGGTCATTCATGGCTATAACAGAGGAACCGAGTTAAAACAGTTTATTCAAAAAGAATACGGTAAAAAACATCCCCGGGTGCTGCGGGTGGAGCACGGCTTGAATCCCGGAGAAAGCGACCTGGTTTTGAAGGAGTTTTAAAGAGGAAAAGCGCTTTAGCCGGTTCCATCGTTAAAATCACAATTGTCTGAACAGCAATCTTTTTGGGGAATGTTCAAAATGCCGAAAGAAAATCCGATTTTTTTTACAAAATTGTGCACA
>CAJTTU010000094.1:0-8001 GCA_910579325.1 uncultured Lachnospiraceae bacterium
GAGCTTCCGGCAGGCGCGGATGTGGAATCAACTTTTTTCGTGACGGCGGAGAACGGTCTGGTTACGGTTTATGAGAGCGACAGAAAAACCCTCTATCTTCACACGAATATTGAGGTCGGATGGCTGGAGCAGGAGGAACAGCTGCGGCTTATGGAAGGATTTTATGTGCCTACGGAGATGGAACTGTATGACTGTCTGGAAAATTATACAAGCTGACACGGGCGGCGTGCCGTCGCCTGTGTGTCAGAAATGACAAAACGCGGAAAATGTATGCCGGTCTGTGAAGATTATATGAAATAAATATGAAATTTTGGCTTGCTCTTGACAGAGCGGGCTTTTTTTGATTTAATTATATAGCGTGCTATACAAATGGGACGGGTATATGTTTTTCATAAAAGAGGTGAGAGAAATGTCGGAGGACAAAGAGTGTCTTGGGAGGCTGTTTAAACAAATCCATTTTGCTTTTGAGATGCGTGGAGCCAGATTAATGAAAGCCGTGGAGGTGACGCCGGCACAAATGGATATTATGCTTTTGCTGTACGCGAAAGAGCGGGAAGGGCGCGAAGTGACCCAGAGAGATATCGAGACGATTTTAAGGCTTTCCAATCCCACGGTGACAGGTCTTTTAAATCGGATGGAGGAAAAAGGATTCATCCGCCGGGTCAGAAAGGAAACGGATAAACGATGCCGTTTCATCTATATGACGGAACATGGCCTGACGCATATGGAAATGCTGGTACATGCCAGAAAACAGGGAGAAGCCCATATCGTAAAAGGAATGACGTCCCGGCAGGTAGAAGAACTGAAACAATTGTTAAAAATTGTGTTATCCAATCTGACAGAGCAGGAAGGAACGCAGGGTTTGTAAAAGAAGTTGCGGAACTGTACTACAGCAACGTACCGTACAAGCCCCGGGAGGATTTACAGACACTTTAGTGGCTGGAAATTCTCCCAGATTCAGGGGGCTTGGAAGGGAAGTTGCGGAACTGTAATTAGGAGGTAAAGTTGATGGTAAAAAAACTTTTGAGTCATGTAGGGGAGTTTAAAAGGGACTCCCTTCTGACCCCGCTGTATGTCAGCGGCGAGACGGTGCTGGAGGTGCTGATCCCGCTGATGATGGCTGCGATTATTGACAACGGCCTGGATGCGGGAAATATGAGATATGTATTCGGCGTGGGAGTGATTATGCTGGTAATGGCCATGCTTTCTCTGGTGTGCGGCATTCTGGCGGGACGGTATGCTTCCAGAGCTTCCACAGGTCTGGCGCGGAATATAAGAAAGGCCATGTATGATAACATACAGGAATTTTCCTTCTCGAATATCGACAAATTCTCCACCGCCGGTCTGATTACCCGTTTGACGACGGACGTGACGAACATTCAGAATGCCTATCAGATGATTATCCGGATGTGCGTCCGCTCTCCGCTGATGATGATCTTTTCCATGATTATGTGCATTTATCTCAGCCCCAAATTGTCGGTGATTTTCCTGGTGGCGCTGGTATTTTTATCGATTGTGCTGTACTTTATTATGACCAGAGCTCACGGGTATTTTACAAAATTGTTTCATCAGTACGATGAACTGAATGCCAGAGTGCAGGAAAACGTCACGGCGATCCGTACGGTGAAAGCTTATGTGCGGGAAGATTTTGAGAACAGGAAATTCAAAGAACAGTCACATATGGTATATTACTTGTCTGTCTGCGCAGAAAAACTGGTGGTCATGAATATGCCGGTGATGCAGTTTACCGTGTATACCTGCATTCTGATGCTGTCTTGGCTGGGAGCGCGTATGATCGTGGCGGGGGATATGACCACCGGGGCGCTGATGAGCCTGTTTACTTATTCCACACAGATTTTGACCAGTCTGATGATGATTTCCATGGCTTTTGTAATGCTTACAATGGCGAAGTCTTCGGGAGACCGCGTAGTCGAGGTGCTGGAGGAAAAGAGCAGTCTGTCAAACGGAAAAGATCCACTGATGAAGGTGGAGGACGGCTCCGTTGAATTTGATAATGTCAGCTTCCGATATAATGAGGGTGAGAATAAAGAGGTGCTTCGAAACGTGACCTTTACCATCCGTTCTGGTCAGACAGTCGGTATTCTGGGCGGAACCGGCAGCTCCAAATCCACGCTGGTGCAGCTGATTCCCCGTCTGTATGACGTGACGGAAGGAAGCGTGAAAGTGGGCGGCAGAGACGTCCGGGAGTATGATCTGGAGACGCTGCGAAACGAGGTGGCTATGGTGCTGCAGAAGAACGAGCTGTTTTCCGGTTCGATTAAAGAAAACCTGCGCTGGGGCAAAAAGGATGCCACCGACGAGGAGATCGAGCTGGCCTGCCGCCATGCTCAGGCCCATGAGTTTATCGAAAAGATGCCTGACGGCTACGACACCTATATTGAACAGGGCGGCGCCAATGTGTCCGGCGGCCAGAAGCAGAGGCTCTGTATCGCCAGGGCGCTGATCAAAAAGCCGAAGGTACTGATTCTGGACGACTCCACCAGTGCGGTGGATACCCGGACCGACGCGCTGATCCGTCAGGCTTTTGCCCGGGATATTCCGGATACGACGAAACTGATTATCGCCCAGCGGATTTCTTCTGTCCAGGACGCGGACCAGATTATTGTACTGGATCAGGGAAGCGTGAACGGTATTGGGTCTCATGAGGAATTGCTGCAAAATAATGAGATTTACCGGGATGTGTATCAGTCGCAGCTGAAAGGGGGGACAGAAGAATCTGTTACACCTTTCAACGGGAAAACCAATTCAGGAGGTGAGGCGTAAATGAGCGAAAGAGTTCGTGAAGTAAGAGGTCCGAGAGGCGGAAGAGGCATGCGGGGAGGCCCCAAAGCGGCCAATCCGGTGAAAAGTTTAAAACGGCTGTTAAACTATATTTTTCAATCTTATAAACTGGCGTTTGTCTTTGTGGTAATCGCTATCGTGATCAGCGCCGTAGTCGGTGTGATGGGTAACCTGTTTTTAAGGAGCCTGATCGATTCTTATATCGTACCATTTTTAAGCCAGAAGAGTGTGGATTATTCCCCGCTGATCCGTGCGCTGCTGATTATGGCCGGCATCTACTATCTGGGAGTAGTCGCTACCTATACTTATAACAGGATTATGATCTGTGTATCCAACGGCACGCTGAACCGGATCAGAGACGATATGTTTACCCATATGGAATCACTTCCTATCAAATATTTTGATACCCATGCCCATGGAGATATCATGAGCTGTTATACCAATGACACAGATACTTTGCGTCAGATGGTCAGTCAGAGTATTCCCCAGTTGATTACTGCCAGCATTACGGTGGTGACCACTTTTGTGTCTATGGTGCTGCTGAGTCCGGTGTTGACGATACTGGTAATTATCTCTGTGATCGTCATGGGTCAGGTGACCAAAGTGGTCGGCGGAAAAAGCGCGGTTTATTTCCGGGAGCAGCAGAAAAACCTGGGGGCCATCAATGGTTATATTGAGGAAATGATAGGCGGCCAGAAAGTGGTGAAAGTGTTCTGTCATGAGGAAGAAGCGAAAGAAAAATTCAAAGAGTTGAACCAGAACCTGTTTGAAAGCGCGGATCATGCCAATACCATGGCTTTTGTTCTGATGCCGATTATGAATAATCTGGGCTATATCAATTATGTTCTGACGCTGACACTGGGAGCGGTGATGGCCATCAATGGCTTTGGTGGTATGACACTGGGAACGCTGGCCTCTTTCCTGCAGTTGAGCAGAAGCTTCAATATGCCCGTTACCCAGATATCTCAACAATTTAACTCTATTATTATGGCGCTGGCCGGCGCGGAGCGTATTTTCGCTCTGCTGGATGAAAAACCGGAGGAGGACAACGGCTATGTGATGCTGGTGAACGCCAGAGAAAATGAGCGGGGGGAGATCGAGGAGTCTGATGAGCGTACCGGCCTGTGGGCATGGAAGCACCGCCATGGCGACGGCACCGTCACATATAAAAAGCTGGAAGGCGATGTGGTATTTGACGGTGTGGACTTCGGATATACGGATGAAAAGATCGTGCTGCATGATATCAAGCTGTACGCGAAGCCAGGGCAGAAGGTGGCTTTCGTAGGAGCGACAGGAGCCGGAAAAACGACGATCACTAATCTGATTAATCGGTTTTATGATATTCAGGACGGCAAGATCCGTTACGACGGCATTAATGTGAATAAAATCAATAAGAACGATCTGCGCCGCTCTCTGGGAATGGTTTTGCAGGATACCCATCTGTTTACCGGTACCGTAATGGAGAATATCCGGTTCGGCCGTCTTACGGCTACGGACGAGGAGGTAATCGCAGCCGCAAAGCTGGCCAATGCCCATGAATTTATTGAGAAGCTGCCGGACGGCTATCACACAGTTTTAAGCGGCGATGGCGCCAGCCTGTCCCAGGGACAGCGTCAGCTGCTGTCTATCGCCAGAGCTGCCATCGCGGACCCGCCGGTGCTGATTCTGGATGAGGCGACTTCCAGCATCGATACCCGTACGGAGCGGATTGTTCAGGAGGGTATGGATCATCTGATGGAGGGACGGACGGTATTTGTAATCGCGCACAGACTGTCCACCGTCCAGAATTCCAATGTGATTATGGTACTGGAGCAGGGACGGATTATCGAACGGGGCAGCCATGAAGAGCTGATCGAGCAGAGAGGAAAGTATTATCAGCTGTATACCGGAGCGTTTGAATTGTCTTAAATTAAAAAGTTTTATATGTTTCCGAAAAGGCTTGACAAATTCCGCACCTGTGTTATCATGAATGTATGATATTAAAATGATATCAAAAATATAGCAGCACAGGCGCGGAGGATTTATTCGTGAAAGATATTTTTTCGTGCCGGAGAGCGAAATTGAGAACAGGCCTGTCATGGCCGGGAGGAAGCGTATGAGTAAAGAGATGACGAACCGGAAGGATGCTGAAACGGGAGAACTCCAGGGAGGAAATTTTGGATCGACGATAAAGAATGTTGAGCAGAAAGAGCTGCATCCATTGTCCGGAGGCGTGATGGCCGCATTGGAAATCATTTTGCTGCTGGTCTGCGTTCTGGCCTATGTCTGGGCGGGTATGAGGCTGAGCGCAAAGGATATTGTTCCCGCGTTGCCGGTGGCCGCGATCGTGGCGGCTTCTCTGGGAATCGTCACGTTTTGTATCCTGCTGGCCGGCTTCCGGATTGTTGATCCGAAAGAAGCGCTGGTGCTGGTGCTGTTCGGCAGATATTACGGCACGATTTTAAAAGAAGGCTTTTATTATGTAAATCCTTTCTGCGTTGGAATCAATCCGGCGGCGCAGAGACAGATGGTTACCACCGGAAAAGTAAGCGGCGGCGTCAATACGGCCAGTAAATGTGTTTCCATGAAAACCATGACTCTGGATAACGACAAACAGAAAGTCAATGACGAGCTGGGAAACCCCATCATTATCGGCGCCGTGGTAATCTGGCGGATTGTCAATCCCACGAAAGCCGTGTTTAACGTACAGAATTATAAGTCCTATCTGTCCATTCAGTGCGATTCCATTATCAGAAATGTGGCCAGAATGTATCCCTATGACGTGGTGAGCGAGGGCGACGTGGATGAGAAAAGCCTGCGGGGCAGCAGTCAGGAGATTGCGGACCGGATGAAGGAAGAGCTGCAGGGACGGGTGGAAATCGCCGGTATTCTGGTGGAAGAGGTCAAAATCACCCACCTGTCCTATGCTCCCGAAATCGCTTCCGCCATGCTTCAGAGACAGCAGGCCGTGGCCGTTATCGCCGCCCGCCAGAAGATCGTGGAGGGAGCCGTGGGCATGGTGGAGATGGCTTTGAACAAGCTGAATGAAAATGACGTGGTGGAGCTGGATGAGGAGCGCAAAGCCGCCATGGTCAGCAACCTGCTTGTAATCCTGTGCGGGAATAAAGACGTACAGCCGGTGGTAAACAGCGGGACGATTTACTGAGCAGGTTGCAGCGGGAACTGCAAACCGGAACTGCAAATCGGAGGAGGATATGGAAAAGAAGAGTGGTGAAAAAGAAAAAGCGAAAAAACAGGTGCCCCTTCGTCTTTCCGCTTCTCTCTGGAATGATTTGGCAGCCTGGGCGGAGGATGATTTTCGCTCGATTAACGGTCAGATTGAGTATTTGCTGACAGAATGTGTGAGATATCGAAAAAAACATAGAAAGGACGGAGAAGAATAGTAAAATTATTTAACAAACGTAATAAAAATTTAAAAACATTGACGTTTAAAATATGATATGCTATAACAAAGTCTGAGAACTGTACGAGGGAGGTTTAACCGATGAAAATAAGAAACATTTTATTTTCTATGATGACAGCCTGCGTTGCGGTGATATTATTTCCTGCCGTCTCCCTGAGAGCGGAGCGGGCGGCAGATGTAATAGACGGTGTGATAGCAGAGGGCGTGTACATAGGAGCGGTGGATGTCAGCGGCATGACTGAAACCGAGGCAAAATCGGCCGTAGATCAGTATATGAAGGAAGCCGGACAGGAGAACATTCTGGTCAGAGCCGGGAAGGAATCGGTGAAGGCAAAGCTGAACGATCTGGGCCTGCAGTGGTCCAACCGGGATGTGGTGAAGGAAGCCGCCGCCCTGGGAAAGACCGGGAATCTGATCAAACGGTATAAAGACATGATATCTTTACAGTATGAAAATCATGTTTATGACATTGAGACCGTACTGGATGATCAAAAGCTTACGGACTTCATTCAGGAAGATATGGAAGAGTTTAATCAGGAAGTGAAGGAGCCATCTCTGACAAGAGAGGGCGGAAGCTTTCAGGTAACGCCCAGCGCCGAGGGCCTGGAGGTCGACGCGCAGAAAACAGCGGATGCGATCAGAGAAGCCGTTCTGAACGCGGAAGAGTATCACAATCTTTCGGTGGATGCGGTGTGCGAGGTGACAAAGCCCAAGCATGATTCCTCCGAGCTGGAAGCGGTCACGGATGTGCTGGCCACCTATTCTACCAGGTATAACGCTTCCGACGCGGGCCGTACCCAGAGTCTGGAGCTGTCCGCCCAGCGTCTGAACGGCATCGTTATGTATCCCGGCGATACGATTTCTACGTCATTGCTGATGGGAGAGCGGAGTCCGGAGGGCGGTTACAGCAGCGCGAAGGGCTATGTGGGCAACCAGACAGTGGATATGGTCGGTGCCGGAATCTGCCAGACCGCCAGCACCCTTTACTGTGCCGCTTTATATGCAGAGCTTGATGTGGTGGAGCGCAGCAATCATGTAAAGACAGTGAATTATGTGCCTTATGGCATGGATGCCACGATTTATGGAGGAGACGATTACCGGAATCCGAACATAGACCTGAAGCTGAAAAACGGGTTCCGAAATCCCATATATATCGAATCCAGCGCAAGCGGAGGAACCTGTACGTTTACTATTTACGGGAAGAAAACAGATTCGTCCAGACAGGTGGATTATGTCTCGACGACGATTCAGGAGACTTATCCCGAACCCCAGTTTGTGCAGGACCCTAATCTGCCTTACGGTTATATGGTGAAAACTCAGGGCGCCTACCCGCAGGTGGTGGCTTCGCTTACAAAAATCGTGCGTGTAAACGGCGTGGAGACGGAGCGTTCCGTGCTTCATACGGATAAATATATACCGGCCAGCGCCGTTTATAATGTAGGAATCAATCCTGCCATACCTCCTTCGGAGGGGATGCAGCCTGCAGATATGAATGCGCTGCAGCAGCTCTGGGCCGCGGCGGGCCAGCAGCCGGTGGACGGGAGTCAGCTGCCTGCAGACGGAAGTCAGCCGCCTGCAGACGGAAGTCAGCCGCCTGCGGACGGAAGCCAGCCGCCTGCGGACGGGAGTCAGCCGCCTGCGGATGGAAGTCAGCCGCCTGCAGACGGAAGCCAGCAGCCGGTGGACGGGAGTCAGCCGCCTGCGGACGGGAATCAACCGGCCGATGGCGGTCAGTAGACGCAAGAAGGGAGAATAAAAGTAGCCTGCAGGAGACAGACGCCGTAAAAAAGATAATA
>CAJTTU010000094.1:8011-10490 GCA_910579325.1 uncultured Lachnospiraceae bacterium
CTTCAGAGCGGAGCGGTTCTTTTTCTCATATCAATGGAATATTCTGCAGCTTTTTTGGTGGAAAAGTCTTCCAAACTTCATAAAATCATAAGAATTGTTTTCGTGGATGTTAAAAAGGATCAGATATAATAAAATCAGATAAGAGGAACTGATTTGCCGTTCATTTGAAAACGGACATATATTCTGTCATAAAAGAAATGCCGGCGGAATATAATGTAAATAGTTGGGAGAATGATTTATGAAAAAAAAGTTTAGGACAGGCTTTGCCATTCTGATCATGATCTGTGTTGTGGCGGCAGGTTTATTTGTAGCAGGAGAATTATGTGTCAATTATGCGAAACTTCGTTTATCTCAATATATCGATCAGCAGGTAGCTCAGGAGCTGGAACAGATCAGCACGGAATGGCAGAGCCAGACGTCGGCTTCCGAAACAGAATCCGGGACGACAAAAGAAACGGAGCCGAAGGCTGTGGAAGCAAATGGTTCGGTGCTGCCGGATGAACCGTCGAATTCTTCGGCGGAGCTGATTTTGCCGAAAGTATTCTATTTCAGGAAAACAGACGAAGACCAGCAGTATAATATTTATTATAAAAATATTACGGCCGGCGAATATGACATCTTTGAACTGGTCTCCCAAAATGGTACGGAGTTAAGCGACTGTTATCGGTTTCAGACCGGGGAAGTGGAAAATAACCTGTTTGATGTGGTGATGCGGCTATTTTCTAATGGCAATGAAGTGCTGGCAAGCCAGGGCGTTATTTTTCATTTTGTGGAGCCGCAGTCCGACGATGAGATTAATCTGATGTGTATCGGGGACAGCTGGACAGAAATAGGAGGATACTGCGGCAGAATCCGGGAACAGATGGACCATCTGAATCTGCTGGGCGTAATGGAACGGCCGGAAGAAAACCTGCCCAGGATTGGTCACGGGGGCTGGTCTCTGTATCATTATACGAATCAGTTTATGACAGATCTGGACAGTCCCTTTCTGTTTCCGATCGGTGTCGATGGCAGCCGGTATCAGGGCTGTGTGCAGACGATGAAAAATATTGTCACCTGCGACGACAGTGCATATAATGTGGCGCTTTATAAAAAATTTGCCAGAGGCTGGAAGGATGAAGGCGATTTTCTGTGGGATGAGGAAGGATTTTATAAGGAGCCTTTGCCGGGAGATGTCATGACCGATAACCAACGGCCGGAAGGCGAACGGTATATTCAATGGGACGGCAGCCAGTGGATTCCCATGGAACGGCAGCCGGAGGGTTATGAATATAATTTTTCCAAATTTATGGACCGTTTTGCGGTTTGCTTTGACGGAAAGAAGCCTACTCATGTGTCGATCCTGACCGGGGCCAATGATTTTACTTATGGCTGTAATCCGGCTGAGGTCAGGGACTGGATGAACGATTATCTGGAACCGATCATTCAGTCAATTCATGAATATGACCCGGAGATCTGTGTGATGATCGCCGCATGTCAGTTAGGCGGCGACCAGAATGCTTTCGGCAGAACCTTCGGCTCATGGATTACCAGCCGTCAATATAATGATTCCATGAAAACGATGCTGAAAGAGGTTCTTCAAAAGTATGATGACGACGGCCATAAGGCGGAAAATATTTACGTAGTTCCTATATATGCGATGCTGGATACGGAGAACGGTTTTTCTACGGTCACCGAACAGATAGATTCTTATTCGGATGAAACCGTAGAGCGACAGACGGATGCGCTTCATCCCAATGCGGCGGGAATGAACCAGGTGGGAGACGCATTTCTGGGCATTTTGGAACTGACCAGATAACCTGATATATATCTATATTAAAAACATCCTTATGCAGGCAGATGAACGCTGAGAAGGCCTTGCTGTCGATAAGGATGTTTTTGGGCTTTTATTTTGACAGAGTCAGGCGATCTGCAAAAACGCGCCTCCTGTCCCGGTTCAGAGGAGCCTGGGGGAGGAGCTGCAAAATTATTTTACTGGGAGAGAAAATGATGAAACTGAAAAACAATTTGCTGCTGGTTCTGGCGGCTCTGATTTGGGGTGTGGCGTTTGTGGCCCAGAGTGTGGGAATGGAATATGTGGGCCCTTTTACATTTAATTCGGTGAGATTTTTGATAGGCGGCCTGGTGCTGATTCCCTGTATCTTCTTTTTGGACAGGCGAGAGAGGACAGGGGGTGAGAAAAAGGCTCCGGAGAATAAAAAGATGCTGCTGACTGGCGGCATATGCTGCGGTCTCTGTCTGACGGTGGCAAGTACGCTGCAGCAGTTCGGCATTATGTATACGACGGTGGGGAAAGCCGGTTTTATTACGGCGCTCTATATGATCATCGTACCTGTGGCAGGTATTTTCCTGGGGAAAAAGATCGCGCTGCCCATATGGGTCAGCGTGGGACTGGGCGTGGCAGGTATGTATCTGCTGTGCATCACAGAGTCCTTTCATGTTAATTTTGGGGACATACTGGTTTTACTGTGTTCCCTTT
>CAJTTU010000094.1:10515-13954 GCA_910579325.1 uncultured Lachnospiraceae bacterium
GACGGCGTGAAAATGTCATGTATTCAGTTTTTTATCTGCGGCATTATCTGTGCTGTTCCCATGTTTCTGTTCGAACATCCCGATCTGACGGTGATTCTGAATGCTTGGCAGCCCATTCTCTATACGGGCATTCTCTCCTGCGGCGTGGCCTATACTCTGCAGATTGTGGCCCAGAAAGGGACAAATCCTGTGGCGGCCTCTCTCCTTTTAAGTCTGGAATCGGTTTTCTCCGTACTGGCGGGGTGGCTGATTCTGGGACAGCGCATGTCGGTGCGTGAAATCCTGGGCTGCGTGTTGGTATTTGCCGGAATTATTCTGGTGCAGGTGCCGTGGAAGACAGGGGAAAAGGTGAAAGGGTAGTATATCGAAATAAAATATGAAAACTGAATTACAACATATTATTGTAATTTTAATAAAATGTGTTATAATTATTGTATTGATTAAGATGAATGAGGACATATACCAACGAGTCAGATGACAGGTCAGTCAGTACACTCTTGCGTATAAGTCAGTCAGGGGGCCGGTTTTGGTCAGTGTGTTATTGCAGACTGTGGCGGAGGTGAAAGCGGAGGTCCGCCGCAGGTTTGCCTGGGTGTATGAGAAACTGGGCGCGTTTTTGGGCGTCTCCCGAAAAAACAGAGAATATGTTTTGTCGGAGGAGGAGATGTGTCTGGTGAGACAGGCGAGACAGACGGCAGAACGTTTTTTCGGTATGCCTGCGGAGCCCGATGAGACTGCCAGTGTGGCCGGAGAAACCATGGCGGCGCTGAGTCCCGGACGGCGGATGGCGCTGATCGAGGATTTTGTGTATGCGCTGCTGGATTTATACGGAATGTCCGCATGCGATGTTATCATAACCGATTCCGATCAGATTTTTTCAGGCGCTGAGATTGCCTCCTGCGTGGGAAAGTGCGGTTTCGAGGATGGATTGATCTACCTGAACAGTCATTTCCTTTTTCAGGAGGATGAGCGGATTTTGAGAAAATGTGTCGTGTCTGCCATCCATGAGGCGCGTCATATGATGCAGTGGCAGGCGGTATGCGGAAAGCTGGAGTTGTATATTCCCGGCGGCCAGGTGGAGATATGGCGCAGGAATTTATCGGGAAACTATATCAGGTCCGCTATGGATTTTGAAGCTTATTATAACCAGCCGGTAGAGGCGGATGCCAGGAATTTCGCGGCGTTGGTAATGGAAGGATTCTGAGAGGGGCGTCTGATGGAACGGAAAGAGCATGTTGACAGAAGAGCCTGTCTGCTGGAGCTTGGATATACCCACCCTGAGGCAGAGCAGGCCGTGGCCAGAATGGAGCGGATGGATTCCCGGCTGCTGGAGCTGCTGGATCGGTGGTTTCTGACAGGAGACTTGCCGGGGGACGTATACGAAGGGTTTACCGCTGCGGAGCTGATGGATGAGCGGGGCTTTACGGCGCCCGCGGCATTTTTATATCTGGACTGGGTACTGAAAGAGCCGGAAACCGCGAAAGCGGCGCTGGCCGATATGGCGGACGGATTTTTATAGGACAGGGATAAAATAAGGGGTATTTTAAGATGTCGGCAAAAGGCGGATACGAAGGAAAGGGGATGGAGATGGATCAGGACAGAAAAGCAAAGAGGGATTCAAAGGCAGGGACAGTATCTTATGTGGAGACGGGAAAGCCCGATGCGGAAATGGAATTGAAAACTCCTTTGGCGGCGGAACGGCAGAGTAATGCGGAAGCCGTACCGGAACAGCAGTTCTATTCAGTGGCAGAGGCGGTGGAATATCTGAATATCCATTATCCCAAAGTGGCGCCGAAAAGTGAGGAGACGATCCGGCGGGCGATCCGGACAAAACAGCTGAAAGCCGTGATGAACCAGGGGCGGGAGGGCCATCAGATTCCGGAGCAGGATCTGCGGGCCTTTGGAGAGTCGAAATATGGAAAAAAACTGAAAAAAGCGGGCATGTCGGCGGCGGACGCTTTGCGCCAGGCGATCTCCCCCGTTTTTTCGATGCCCCAGCTGGCAGCGGAATTCGTGCCCGGAAAGTTTTATGAGCTGCTGAAAATGCATATGAATCAGGAGCTGGACGCCGCCCATTATAAGCTGAAGCTATATGAGGAAAAGGCTAAGTGGGAGGAGAAACGAAAAGCGCTGCTGTGCCAGAAGCAGCTTCTGGAAAATGAGCTGGAGCGCTGCGACAGTGAGATTCAGGCCTTTAACAGCGAGATCGGACGGTTATGAGCAGAATATTGATCTGTGCCAATACGTTGTCGGGGAAGACCACCTTTATGTACGGAACTTTTCATCAGATGATGAAGGGGATTTACGGGTTTACGCTGACGCCAAAATATCATTTTGCCCAGTTTAACAGGCAGTGCAAACGGATCGGGGATACCAGGCTTCCTTTGAATGAGCGTTTTCCGGCCCCCAGCGACCGGATAGAGGAATATACGTTCATATTAAAATACAATCTGAAAACCATCGACGAGATTCAGTGGATCGACTATCCCGGTAATCTGGTGGAGGAGGACGAGGATAATCCGGACAATGTCAGGCTGATGGAATATATGGACGGGGCGGACTGCCTGTTTCTCTGTGTGGACGGAGCCCATTTTAACCATGATACCAAAAACGGGATAATCAATGCCATTCACTGTGACGGCGGCGGCATGGAGCTGAACTTTATGCTGAACCGGGCCGCTGTGGACGCTAAAACGGGAAAGGACAGGGAGCTGCCTCCGGTGTGCCTGATCATTACAAAATATGATCTGGTGGAGCCGGATAAAAGGAATGAGGAATTTCTTGTGGATATTTTAAAAGAGGTTTTTCCGATTCTGTTTTATCCCGGCACAGGACAGAGAGGACGGCTGGTGTCGGTGTGTCCGGTCACATTGGGCCGGAATATCAGTCAGGGAGGGAAGCTGGAACCCCGGAATATTGAGAAGCCTTTTTGCTACCTGACTTTTCTGCGCATGGCTGCGGCGCTGCGGCAATACAGGGAGAATATGGAGCAGATGAAGGCGGAGCTTCTGCGTCGGCGGGACAGGGAGGAAGGGCACAGTCGCCGCCGGCTGATCAGGCGGCTTCTTACCCGCGGCAGCGGATGTCAGGTGACGGAGGAGGAGCTGGGCCGGATGGTAGAGACCTGCTGTCGGCTGGAGCGTGATCTCACCGATATGAAGCGGTCTTTGCAGAATATGGCGCTGTTTGACAACGGACAGCAGATTCCCTGGGATCGGCTGACGAAAGGAGAGGCCGGTTATGCTGGTAGACAAAGGTTCGGTTCTGATCCATTGCAGGAATAAATATTGTGATTTTCCAGGAAAACTGTTTCAGTATCCCGAGGATTTTACAGTGGGACAAATTTATGGTCTGCGTTCCATGATTCTGCAGACTACGGAAGCCATGGAAGACCTGCGCCAGAGTCATGAAAAGAGACAGGCGGTGATCTGTACGGGAG
>CAJTTU010000095.1:0-3084 GCA_910579325.1 uncultured Lachnospiraceae bacterium
AAAGGGGGAAATCCCGAACGTTTTGTAAATCAGTATGAGGCGATTCAGCTGCTGTTTACCCCTACCATCTTCCACGACGCCCTGTTACAGCCCGGCATGGAAAATGTCAAGAATGCCTGGGGCGTTACCAATTCCTTCCCGGAAGGAGTGCCCGGACAGTTCCCGGTACATACGCCTGACAAAATCGTCGTACAGGATATTGAGCACTGGAAAGACTATGTACATGCTCCCTCACTGGATTTCCCTGAAGAAGAATGGGGCAAGGTAAAGGAAATGTATGACGCAGTTGACGGTACCAAAGCATTCAAGGCCACTTTTATCGCGCCCGGTCTGTTTGAGCAGTCCCATCATCTGTGCGAGATTTCCAATGCTCTGATGTATTACATCGAGTATGAAGACGAAATGCATGACCTGATCAAGTATCTGACCGAGTATGAATTAAAAATGGCTGAACTGGTATGCTCTCACTTAAAGCCTGACGCGTTGTTCCACCATGACGACTGGGGCGGCGAGCGCAGCACCTTTATGAGCCCGGCTATGTTTGAAGATTTCTTTGTTGACGCATACAAGCAGATCTACGGCTACTACAAGGACCACGGCGTAGAGCTGGTATTCCACCATTCTGACAGCTATGCGGCTACCTTTGTTCCGGCTATGATCGAGATGGGCATCGACGTATGGCAGGGACCGATGCGTTCCAACGACGTGCCCGGCCTGATCAAGAAATACGGCGGAAAGATTTCTTTCATGGGCGATATCGACAACAAATATGTGGACTTTGAAGGCTGGACCAAAGAGGACTGCCGCCGCGCGGCGATTGAATCCATGGAAAGCTGTGGCATGAAATATTACATCCCCTGCATCACCCAGGGGGGACCCGGTTCCGTATACAAGGGTTCCTATCAGGCTCTGGCTGACTGCATCGACGAGTATAACAAAGAGAAATTCGGCGTAGAGGTTACTGACGACTTCCGCCTGCCGCTGCAGATTATGTTCTAGACGGACATGTCTGTCTGCCGTGGACAGCGCCGGATATAAATCAGACAAACCCGGCCCGGTTTCGCTTACCGCGAACCGGGCCGGGCTGCGTTTACACAAAAACATATCTGCGCAGCCGTTCAAAGGCTTCCTGAACCCTTGAAAGGGGCAGCGCCAGATTCATGCGGATATGGCATGGTCCGTGAAACATTCTGCCGTCCTGCCAGGCCACGCCCACATCCCACCCGGCTTTCTCCAGCTCATCGATGGTTTTCCCATGTGCCTCGCACCATTTTGTACAATCCAGAAACAGCATATAAGTGCCCTCAGGTTTTGAGACGGAAACACCGTCAAAATACTGATCGATATACGCACAGGCAAAGCAAATATTACCGCTGATGGTCTGGCACAGCTCGTCCACCCACACATACCCTTCCGGCTGATAAGCGCCGATCAGAGCATACATGGACAACACATTCATCTCATTGTAATGGGACAGGGAAGACTCCTTTTCCACCCGTTCCCGAAGCCACTTGTTATAGATAATATGATAGCTGCCCACCAGACCTGCCAGATTAAAGGTTTTTGACGGCGCATAGAAAGCTGCCGTCCGGTTTCTGGCGTCCTCGCTGACACTCTGCACCGGAATATGTTTATGACCATCCAGAATAATATCCGACCATATCTCGTCGGAAACCACCATCACGTCATGTTTCCTGAACAATTCCATCGCCTGCTCAACTTCCCATCTCTCCCAGACACGACCACACGGATTATGAGGTGAACAGAAAATTGCCACATGGATCCGGTTCTCCCTGATCTTTTTCTCCATATCGGCAAAATCCATCCGGTATACGCCCTTTTCATCGGGCGTCAGCGGACTGTGAACGATATGATATCCATTATTTGTCAGGCTTTCGGTAAATCCGATATAGGTAGGGGAATGGAGAAGCACATGATCTCCTCTGGAACAGAGCACGTTCAACGCGCTGATCACGCCGCCCAGCACACCGTTTTCGTAACCGATGTGTTCCTTTTTCAGTCCCGTTACCCCGTTGCGCTGTTCATGCCACCGGATAATCGACTGAAAATATTCTTCTCTGGGCGTAAAATATCCGAAAGCCGGATGCTTCGTCCGCTCAATAATCGCTTCCTGAACCGTGGGCACCGTGGGAAAATTCATATCGGCAACCCACATGGGAATCGGATCAAACCCCTCTTTCGGTCCGTCCGGCGCCGAATAAGACAGCCCCAGTCCGTCGATGGCCACGGCATCCTTGCCCCGCCGGTCTATAATGCTGGTAAAATCGTAAGTCATATATAATCTTCCTTTCTCTTTCATCCCACTTCCAGAACAGCCGCTTCACAGCTTTCCAGCCTCAGCTCCTGTTTCGGCAATTCTTCATCCGGCGCGTTTTCCCGGTTGGACAACAACAGCTTTTTCACGGGATAATCCAGTTCCAGCAAAACCGCTTCCCGTCCAAAATTAGCGGCTACCAGAATTCGCTTTTCTTTATCCGAGCGGTAATAAGCCATCACATATTCCGTGTCTTCATATACAGGACTAAAACTGCCGTACACAAACACATCCTTATACTCCGGCGATTTGCGCAATGCCACCAGCCTGCGGTAATAATTCAGCACTGAATCCGGATCCTGTTCCTGGCTTTCCACATTGATTCTTTTGTAGTTCTCATTGATCTTAAGCCAGGGCGTCCCCGTGGTGAATCCCGCCTGTTCTCCGGCGCTCCACTGTACCGGCGTTCTGGCATTGTCCCGGCTCATCCGGTTGCAGACCTTTAGCGCTTCCCCGTCGGAAAGGCCTGCCCTTCTGGCCAGATAGTACTGGTCTATGGTGCTGATATCGTCATATTCCTCGATGCCGTTACGCACCACGTTTTCCATGCCAATCTCCTGCCCCTGATAGATAAAGGGAATTCCCCGAAGCAGGATATTGACGGTTCCAAGCATTTTGGCCCCTGCCTGCGTTCTGGCATAGTCCGACAGAAAACGGGATACCCCCCTCGGCTCGTCATGGTTTTCAATGATATTTGCCTTGAAACCGGCGTCCAGTCCTTCCAGCTGGGAGGTAATCACAGCCTTTCG
>CAJTTU010000095.1:3157-13584 GCA_910579325.1 uncultured Lachnospiraceae bacterium
GATATGGGCGCTAAAGTCAAAAATCGTCGAAAAATATCCGTTTTCACCGATAAAATGACCAAGCGTTCCCTCCCTCATATTAAAAACCTCGCCTACGGTAAAAGCGTCGTATTTTTGAAAGGTATTCTCTTTTAACTGGTCCAGGAATTCCCCGATTCCCTCCACGCTTTCCACCATCCTCCAGCAGGCTGCCAGACCGTCCGGTCCGTCCGGTTCCAGGGTCGGAAATTCCAGATCTTTTTTGATGTTCATAATGGCATCGATCCGGAAGCCTGCCAGCCCCTTTTCCAGCCACCAGTTAATCATGCGGTACAGCTCCTGCCTAAGCTTCGGGTTCTCCCAGTTCAGATCCGGCTGCTCCTTCGCGAACATGTGCAGATAATAAAGGCCGCTGTTCCCCGGCGCCGGCTCCCAACAGCTTCCGCCAAAATAAGAACGGTAATTATTGGGCGGGTTACCATCTTTTCCTTTCCGGAAATAAAAATAATCTCCATATTCCCCATAAGGATCTTCCAGCGCCTTTTTAAACCACTCATGCTGATCGGAGCAGTGATTGATTACCAGGTCCATAATCAGATACATATCCCGCTTTTTCGTCTCCGCAAGCAGCTCGTCAAACTCCTCCATCGTCCCGAACTCCCGAGCAATTCCATAATAATCCGAGATGTCATACCCCTGATCGATAAAAGGAGACTGATAAATCGGCGACAGCCAGATCATGTCGATTCCCAGTTGTTTCAGGTAATCCAGTTTCGAGATAATCCCCCGCAGATCTCCGATCCCGTCTCCGTTGGTGTCCAGAAAACTTTTCGGATAAATCTGATAGGCCACTTTGTCATGCCACCATTTTCTGTTCATAACTTTTCCTCCCTATATAGTTCCACAACTCTCCTCCCGGGAAAACGCGCCGCTATTCCATCTCTATCTCAATAATCTCACCGACAGGAATCTCTGTCCCGTCGGTAAGAACCACAATTCCCTCAAACTCTCTGATTTTTTTCACATTCCCCACAACCGTCACATACGCTCCGCCTTCTTTTTTTTCATCCGGCAGAAAATATGTAAAGGAAGCTGACGGGCAGGTCCGAATCCGATCTTTCAACAGCCGCAGTCTTTCATCCAGTTCCCGTCTCACGTCTTCCTCCGGCACAAGCCTTTCCCCGGTCAGCCTGCCCGTTTCCCGTATGGCCGCGCCAAAACCGGTAAGAGCGGCAAAGGGGGAAAACTGCGCGGCCCGGTCTGCCCGGGACATATGAGGACGGGTGGAAGAAACATGATGGGGCAGATCCAGCATATCGTCATAGCGGTGAGGATCTGTCGATTCCATGCCTGTCGTTCCTGTTTTTTTCATCGCTTATCACCTTTTCGTTCTATCAAAATGCCTGTATCACGCAAAAGCCCATAAGATTACCATGCCCACACGCCTTATGCCTTATGCCCCCCAATCTGCCGGTTCCGCTTTGTGGTAGTCGCCCCTTCCTCCAGATTCATACCCTTCAAAATAGCGTTTTTTCCATATTTTTTCTTAATCTCCAATACTGCCCGCTGCATCCTCTTCTCCCGCTCCAGCGCCTTTTCTTCCTCCCGGCGCTGCCGTTCCTGAGCCTCATAATCGGTAAACAGATTAAGCTGCACAGGTTCCTGCTCTGCCTCCCGGGCGGCGCTCTCCTCCAGGACATGAGCTGCCGTTACGGTAACCCGGCGCGCCAGAAGGCCAGGATCCATGATCCGGTCATACAGCTTGAGGACCGCCTCAGTCAGCAGCCGGGCCGAGGACGTATACCGGTCCAGATTCTCCGTGCCGTGGGCATGCTTTGGAATCTTTCTTCCGTAACGGTCCGTCGTAATCTCCCCATGGTAATCTTTTCGCCGCTGCGGGTCCGTCAGATTCTCGATGTCATAACCGATAGTCAGCACCATCTGTTTTGTCACCAGTCCTTTTTCCACCAGACTCAATGCCATCAGATCCGTCATTTCCCGGACAATCAGCTTTGTCTTCTCAAAATCATAGGGGCATTGCAGCACCTGGCCGGAACACAGACTGTTCTCCCTGGGTTTATACGCCTTGATATCGTCAATCGTACAGGGTTCCCAACCCCAGGCATGATCGATTAACAGTTCTGCGTTAATCCCGAACAGTTTATAGAGCAGGTCCTCATTATAATAATCCTCAGGACTGCCAATAGAGCATCTGGCCACATCGCCCATCGTATACATACCATGGGCTTCCAGCTTTCTGGCATATCCGGCTCCTACCCGCCAGAAGTCAGTCAGCGGCCGGTGATCCCACAGCAGGCTGCGGTAATCCCGCCCGCCAAGCTCCACAATCCGCACCCCATCCTTATCCGGCATCACATGCTTGGCCACGATATCCATGGCCGCTTTGCACAGATACAGATTCTCCCCGATCCCGGCCGTAGCCGTAATCCCCGTAGTCTGTTCCACATCCCGGAGGATTTTTTTCGCAAATTCACGGGGCGAAAGGCGGCTGGCGCCGAGATAATGGGTGATGTCCATAAACACCTCGTCGATAGAATAAACATGCATGTCTTCCGGCGCCACATATTTTAAATACACCTGATAAATCCGGCTGCTGTAGTCGATATAATGGGCCATCCTGGGCGGGGCCGCAATATAGGAAAGTTCCAGATTCGGATTCGATTTCAGTTCCCTGTCGTCAAAAGAGGAGCCGGTAAAAACATGCCCCGGCGCTCTTTCGCGGCGCCCGGCATTCACCTTCCGCACCTTCTGCACCACCTCAAACAGCCTTGCCCTGCCTGAGATTCCGTAAGCTTTCAGAGAAGGAGATACCGCAAGACAGATCGTCTTCTCCGTCCGGCTCTCGTCCGCCACCACCAGATTTGTGGTCATCGGATTTAACCCCCGTTCCATACACTCCACGGAGGCGTAAAAGCTTTTTAAATCGATTGCTAGATAAATGTGGGAATCCATCTCAGGCTGACCGCCAGCACACCCCTTTCATTACAGGCAGAATCATCTGTTTGATTTGCTCATGTAAATTATTCTCAATTAATTATGTCTGTATCCAGTATAGCATAAACGCAGAAGAAAAACGAGAAAAATATAAAGAAGCCCGCCGGGCTGCCGTTCAACCTATCCATGGTGGATAAGAAGACTGACAGTTCGACAGGCTGCTTCTCAGTCATCCCAATCGGGATGTTTCTCAAACCTGACTGTTCTTTCTTCTCCTGATCCCATAACTGAGCAGAATTCCTCCCGTTGTCAGAAGGAGCAGCATATAGAAAGCGATGGGACTTTGATCTCCTGTATTCGCAGAAGTCGCATTTTGTCCGGAAACGGCGCCAGTATTCGTTCCGACGTTCGATCCGTTCTGATTTCCGGAAGTTCCGTTATTTCCGGAACTGTTTCCATTTTCGGTCTTCGTGCCGGAACCTGTACTGTTCTGACCGCTGCCCGAACCTTTGTTATTTCCATTCTGATCCGTTCCGGTGTTTGGCCGGTTCGTATCCGCAGGTGTGTCCTTCTTCACTTCCTTCCAGCCAATGGCTATGGGAGACAGACTGAACACTTTAAACTGAATTCCATTTGCCGTATTCGTCACCGCCAGGGATTCCGTCTTTCCTGCCCCGGTTCCCGCCGTGATCATATGAACCACGGTAAATGTATGAGTATCCTTTCCGGTTCCGTCAGGATAAGGCAGGGTAACGGTAATACCACTCTCCGGGAAATCCTCCGGAGATACTGCTTCCCATCTTCCGTCTCCTGTCTTTACCATCAGCGTAACGTCATACACCGCCACGTTCTCAGACGAAATACTGTTTTGCGCAATCTGTAACATCACATCCTTCATCCGTTTTACAATCTTTTCCGGCGTGTTCAGTTCCTCAATCTTTTCCAGTGCCTCAGGAACCTCCGAAATACCGTTCTCGGACGTCAGTTTATATTCGTCCTTCTCCAGTTCCGGCGGAACAGCCGGCAGGTCTGTCACCTCCGTAATGATTCCGGATATTTCCGGCAGCGCGGCGGGCAGGGTATAATAAGACGCCTTCGCACCCTGAAGAAGGACCGGATTTTCCCCGTCATTCCAGGACAGAGCAACCTTCTGAACGCCAGGATCCGCTTTCATGTAAACGCCCTTTAACTGATCGGCCGTACAGATGAATTGCACCTCTGCCGCATCGCCCTCTAAAATACCCGATACTTTCAGGCTGCCGAATAATGTGGCAGTTCTGCTGTCCTTATCTACATTCTCCTGCCGGTCAGCCGCCGACAGATCGCCGGTATCCCAGGTAAGCGCCGCCGGCGCGATATTTAATGTATAGGTTGCGATTCCTTCATGATAATCCCCGGTTTCTGCCGCCGTCGCCGTGATCACCACGGTTCCCGGTTTCAGAATATGTACCTTTCCGTCATTATCCACTGTGGCTGTCTTTACATCACTGCTGGCATAAGTCACACTGCTGCCCGCGACCGCGCCCGCAGCCGCAAAAGTGAAGTCTTCACTGCCGTAAGATTTGTTCTGAACCGCAGTGTCAAAACGGAACTCCGTCTGTGGCAGCTTGTCAGTCACCGTCAGCGTAACGATAACCTCAAACGGAAGATAATTTGTACTTTCCGTAACCGGTATGATGATTTCCGCGGTCTTGCCTGCGTTTGCCTGGCTGTTGACTGCAGAATAGAATAAAAGGGTGCCGTCCAGACCAGGCGCTTCCGTCAACACATCGCCGCCGTCAGACACCGCAGGACTGCCCAGCTTCGCGCCCTCGGGCAGAATCGACGCCAGGTCATAAGTACCGCTGCCGCCATATCTGACGGAAAGTGCCGCGGAAGCTTCTTTCGTATAAGGGGCTTTCTCGACAGGGAAGGTCTGAACCACAGGATCCGCCCAGGTATAATTTCCGCCCTCTTTCGCGCGGATCTCCACCCGTGCGCTGCCTGCATTTATATTGTCAGAAAGCAGAAGTTCATAATCCCTTTCTCTCAGCAGCGTTTCCCCATCCTTCACCGTAACCGTCGGGAGCACGGCCTCGCCGGTGTACTGGTAACTCCCTGTGATTTCCACTGTGGGAGTGATGTCCTTGGGCGTGATCTCGCAGGGAACCGTCAGCGTTCCGGACGCCAGCCGGTAGTTTTCACTGCCATTTCCCCGCAGCGTCAGAGCAACATTCACAGTGGACTGCCCGCCCACATCAGGACTTTCATAAGCTGCGGGAGCTGCCGCCACAATCACGCCGGAATCACCGGACAAAAGGCCGGTGACCGCCAAAGCGCCGGAAACTGTTCCTGCCGAGACCGTTCCGTCGTAAACCTTGCTCACCTTACAGGTACCTGCGGATGCAGTAACCCTTTTTTGTCCTACTTCAACCGTACCTTCGCAAACTGTCACGTCTGTATAAGCTTTACCGTTGATTGTTCCGCTGTATAACACCCGAAACGTCTGGTTCCCGGCGTCAGGCTTTCCGGACACGCTTAACGTATATCGGGGTGAAGGGTCTGTGGCATTTCCTGCCTGAGCCGTAATATTCCCGATCCGGACAATCTCATCCCAGTTATCCCCATATACGGGACTTTCCTTCACGGTAACGCCATTCCCCACGCCGGCAGCAGAACCGCCCGCGGAGAAACTGACGTCCTTTACGATAAAGGAAATGGTTCCTGTCTTCTCTCCCTCATAGTTTCCGCTTTCCTCCGGCGTAAAGGTATAGGACAGGCTTCCTTCCGTATCCGCCGTCAGCTCTTTCAGCATGTTAACCGTCTGGTCATAGGTCATTCCGGAAGCATTTCCATAAGCATAGGTCAGCGTTCCGGAAACAGCCTCACTGCCCGCGCCGGTAAAGGAAGGCTGGGCAAACGCCCCGATTCCCGCCACGACGGTCTGTCTTCTCGCGCTGTCCAAAACCGCCTGAGGCTCATTGGCTTTATAATCCGCCTTCTGGATTGTAAAAGTGCCTTTTATAAATGTAATCGCATAATTGGGATTCTGCCCATTGGTCAGCGTACCCTGCTCAATGTCATAGCTGCCCGCGTTTTCCCCGGACCGGCGGGTTAATGTGCCTTTCAGAGATTCCCCGGATATCAGCGGCGTCGCCGGAGCAACCGCATAAGTAAGCAGCGGGTCGGTTTCCCCATACGTCTTGCTCTTATCATCCGCCGTAACCGTAACCGGCCGTCTCGTAATCGTCAGCTTCCCATCCTTATAAGTGATGGCATAGTTTGCCGTCACATTCTTTCCGGAAGCATCCGCCACAGCAGCGGTTCCCGGCGTAATCGTCCCATTAGCCGTCACGTTTTTATCGCTGGTTGTCAGCGTTACGCCGGACAGACGATGACCACTTACAAGGCCCTCCGCCGTGGCCTGATCAGCCGTATTTTCAATTGCGCCGCCGTAAACGATAGTCTGAGGTCTGGCCGTTACTGTCAGAGGAGCCTGGGTGACGGTCACCTCGGTATCAGCCGACTGGCTGCTGTCTTCCAGCTCTGCCTTTACGCGATATGTATATGTGCCTGCATCCAATCCGGTTTCAACGGTATAGGAGACACCCGCAGCCCCGTCTATTGCAGTTTCGGCGCCGTTGTTTACCTTATACCACTGATAGGACACATCCCCCGACGCGCCCTCTCCCTTTACGGTCTCCGCTGTCAGAACAGGCGCGGATGAGGACGCATAGCCATAGACAGCCTCAGAGGGACTGGCTGTTATGGAGACTGATTTTATGGCTTCGTCCGGAAGGGGGACTACTTTAGTCGTGCCTGCCTCATTTGGACTTTCCGCCACTCCCAGAGTGATATTTTCTTTGCATACCAAAGAGCCATAAAGAAGTCCGTCAGTATCGTTATAGGTATAGATATCCGCAGCGCTGTTTCCCGCAGAGGAAATACGATAAACCTTTGTGGAATCATTGAAATACAGACGGTCCTTATATCGGGAAAGGCTGGAAAAAACGCCCTGCCAGTAACCACCGCCACTCGCTGGCCAGGAGTTTGTTTCCAGGGTGTACACAACATCTTCCGCGCTGCCCTCCCTGCGTACCAGATTAATCGTGACAGTTTCACCCGACCTATCACCTTTTAAATAATAATCCCCGCCATTCATATGGAAAATCGCGGACAACGCATTCTGCCAGTAAGCGTCATCATATTGGGTTGAGTTACAGGTCTGTTTGCTGACCCAGCCATAATGTCCATCCTCACCTTCATTCCCAATAAAACTATCACTGTTCAGAAAATATCTGTGTGACACACGCCCCACTTTGTCAGCCGACGGGTCATCCCAGGTCACGTCCACGTGGTACCAGTTTCCGCCAATCAGCACGTAGCTCCACATATGGTTCATGGCGTCACTCGTCGCGAAATCAAAAGAGATTCCCGCTTTTTTCAGCAGGTCCGAGTAAGCCAGCGTGTATCCCTGGCAGACAGCGGTCCCTTCCACCAACGCGTTGTAAGCGTTGTGTTTATCTCCCGGCGTCTCTCCATCGGAAAGATAATTGTAATACATATGCTGCGCCAGATAGTCGTGAAGCGCCATGGCTTTTTGCAGGTCGCTCATGCCTGACTGATTCGGTAAAGCCTCGGCGAACGCCGCGTCAAGGGCGGCATTATATTTCTCGACATCAGCCTTACTATAGGCAGTATCGTATTTAGGCTTAACGCTTATCACGGTGTTAGTATCCGGATTATAAGAATGAATGAAACTGGCCACATAAAACAAATCCGGATTATAATTCACGACGTCCGTATATAAAGCGTCCATCTGATCCAGCAAAACCCCATATCCGCTTATATCAATCGATTCTTTCCAATCCCTCATGCCTGTAACCAGAGCCGTCTTTACCTCTTCCAAATCCGACGCGTAAGCCTGCGCCTCGTCATCCGACGACAGAGCCATCGGCGTCGGCTCATCCAGCACGCTGAATCCGCCTTCCTGGAATATGTAATCACTGAGATCCGGCTCCACCCATTCGACTTCCCCGTCCGCCGGCGCGGTCAGGCTGTCAAAATAAGCAAATAGTGAAGCGAAGGTTTCTTCGGCCTCGTCGATCTCCGCTTTCTGTTCCTCTGTTAACGCTTCAAAGGCCTCATAAGCTTCCTGCAACTGACGGTAGCTGTCCTCCCGCTCCTCCTGGCTTTGCGCCTTCACCGTATCCGGCTCTGGCAGGGCGGCAATCAGCTCCCGGACGTTTTCAATTGCTACGTCCTCGCCCGGTTCCTCTGATGCGTCACTGCTCTCGACGCTTTCTTTTTCTGCTTCATCCGCGTCACCGATCTCCGTATCCTCTGACGCTCCGGCGGTATCGGCAGAGTCTTCTGACGCGGACTCATCCGCAGTTTCGGACGAGTTTTGTGACACGGCTTCCTGCCGTTCGCCATCATCCGACTGTTCCGCCTCCTGCCCGCTCAGTTCAGACACCTCTCCTTTCTCATTAACCGCGAATGTGGGAAATCCAACCAAAAACGAATTTCCCATCACGATGACCGCTAACAGCAGCCCGAAAAGCTTGTGGAGGCTTTTCCTGTTCATGGTATCACGCTCCTTTATATGATTTTTTATGATAAGGCTTCCCGGGTGGGGAGGCCGGTATCATTTTATTATCCCAGTTTAAATATACAAACTTTAGCTATACGCTTTAGAAATCAAAAACAATAAGATAAACTAAGACATATTCAGTCACAACAAGGTTAATTCTAATTACTACGCTATTGCTACTATAAGCATTTGATGTAATAATAACATTCAAACACACATCATTAATAATTCAAAATGTGGATACATTTCCTCAAAATCTCACAAGCCGAACTTAAATAAAAATATAGATATTACTTCATGATCTTATTCCGAATTACATTTGTTATATTGAGCACAGCGGAATTTTTTCCCAAAACAAGTATCAGGAAATATATGACAGCCGAAATGAAAATGGATATCATAGAACGTATCAAAATATTATCAACTAATATTCTTGATAAAACACAGACTATAATTATTGCAAAACAACCCGAAATAATAGATATCAATCCGGAAATTTTTGTTCTCTTATAATATTTAGATGATTTTCGTCCGCAAATGACATAGATCAATACTTCTGCAATAACTGTTGTGACTGCTGCTCCATTCATCCCCCAAAAAGGAATTACTATTATATTAAACACAATATTAATAACAGCTGATATCATAGTCGCAATCATGAAAGTTTTTTCATCTCTGTTAGCAATCAAAATGCCTTGCGCATAATAGCAACCCATAACCGAAAAAAACAAAGCAAAGCAAAGGATGGAAAGCGGCATACATCCTGATATATATGTCTTTCCTCCAATCAAATAAATAATTTCCTTGCTAAGACAAAAAACGCCTACAACACACGGAATAATAAGTGCAATCAAACTATCTCTAAGTTTTTTCACCAAATCATTATATTTTTCTTTACAATTACTTCCCAAATAATAAGATAATCTTGGAATAGCGACCATAATTACAGCATTTAAAAGCGCCTTAATAATTGTATATATTTTAGAAGCAGCAGTATATATACCTACTTCAGAGTCCGATCTAAGATAACCCAAAACAGTTATGTCCGACTTAACATATATTTGGATTGCCAATGTTGAACAGAATAACAGCAATATTGGCTTTAAATGTTTTGTAAGATTCAATCTAATAGTAAATCGTACGGGAATCCTCTTCAAAGTATATATAAAACTAGATATATATGCGCCCGAATTTGAGAACATCATAATTACCGTATATGTAACATAATCTTTGCTGCTGTGTACCAATATAAATATGAGGGCAAGTGAGATAAGTTGAAAAATAATATATCTTATAGTAATATAAAAAAAGTCTTCATAAATATTATTAATCCAATCTCTACTGATTGTGTTTGTGATAATATTTATACTTAATATAAATATTAAAATTGGTTCACGCTGCAGTCGGGGCTGCATAAGAAAAAATACTAAAAGCAACAAATATGAAATGACCGTCGTAACAATATTTATAGAAAATAATTCGGAAGAAAACTTGATTAAAGACGTTTTATCGTCTCGTATCCTTGCACCCTCTCTTATTGCATAAGTAGGAACACCTAATGCCGCAAAAATAATAAAATAGGATACGACAGAATCAACAAAGCTGAATTTTCCAAGAGCATTTTCTCCCAAGGTTCTTGTGACATAAGGATACGTAATGAGAGGAATAATAATATTACAGCTTTGTTTTATAATATTAAGAATTGCGTTTGAATTAACGTTGCTTTTTACTGTTTGCTTCATAAGCTTTTCCTTAATTTTAAATCTCTCTTATACAAAATTTGAACTTTATATTTAAAAATCTAAATAATACCACTATCAATATAAGTTTGATTACAGTATTGATGCTTATATAAGTAAAACTATATTGCATAATTGAAGACACTACTATCCAATAGTAAAAATAACCCATTATAATCGCC
>CAJTTU010000096.1 GCA_910579325.1 uncultured Lachnospiraceae bacterium
ACCCTAAAAACTCTAACCCTGATTTTACAGGAGAACGCCATATATTTCACTACACGTTCTTATTTGACGCTTACGTAATACTTTTTGCTCTGCGCTAAAATGACACAATATTCTTCTTCATATAGATAGCCATCTTTTCCGCCTCCCGGTGTTGTATAGGTGCTAATGTCGCCTTTAGCTTTTGCTAAGATTGTGTTACTTTGCGGCGTGCCGTCTGAAGTACGGATATACCCCCGTTTTGTCCCACCGCCCGTACTGTACTCAATAAACTGCATATCCTTCGTTGGGTCATACTTAAGGTAAGTGAAAGTTTCCCCGCCGGACAGCCTGCCGAAATAACAATTGTCATTCGCTTCCGGATACCAGTAAACGGTAACCGTACTACTGCCGTTTGCCGTTCCCCTGCATCCTGTGGCAAATTCGCCGGGATAAGTTGCGGCACTGGAGCCTCCCGCTATGTATCCTCGTTTTTTCGTGCCATTTTGCGCAGTGTACTCAATGGATTTATATCCATATTCGTCCCATAGCTTTGTATATTTTTCCGCAACGCCTATATAACCGATTTTTGCATATGCTTTCGAACCGGGGCCGCCATATACGTCTATTTCGAGTATTCTTGGTTCTTTTGCCATATCCTGCATAGTAAGTCTCCTTTCATCATTAGCTCATGTGGTAAAATATGGTTACAAAATTAGGATACACAAAACATGTGTTCATTCTGTGACCATTGTATTTAGATTATATGTCAAATAAATGAAGATACTTTCAATAATGTTAATTCTCTTTAAATCTGAGATTTATTTGTAATATTTCAATAGTATTTACGTTTGCCTAATTCGTTTATTTATAGGACTTTAAGATATGATAGATATACAAACATCACATAAAGAAGGATACAAAAAATCAGGCACAAATTTAAAACAGAAGCCTCAATCATTCTTCTGTAAATTGTCTGAAATAATGCTGCGAGGAGCACGCAAAATGAAAAAAAATGACGACCGCATCGCAATCTATTCCCGAAAGTCCAAATTTACCGGAAAGGGCGAAAGCATTGGTAATCAAGTAGAACTCTGCAAAGATTATATTCGTACCCATTATGGAGACCAGGCGGCGGAAAGCAGCATCATCTATGAAGATGAAGGTTTTTCCGGCGGCAATCTGAACCGGCCCGGTTTCAGAAAAATGATGGAGGCGGCGAAAGAACGGAAGTTTAACATGATTATCGTATACCGGCTTGACCGGATCAGCCGGAATATCAGTGATTTTTCCGGGCTGATCGAAGAATTGTCCCATCTGGACATCGCTTTTGTTTCGATCAAAGAGCAGTTTGACACCGGAACGCCTATGGGGCGGGCGATGATGTATATTGCGTCGGTTTTTTCCCAGCTGGAGCGTGAGACCATCGCCGAGCGCATCCGTGACAATATGCATGAGCTGGCCAAAACGGGCCGCTGGCTGGGCGGGGTCACGCCTACCGGTTATGGGTCGGAGAGTATTAAGAGTGTGACCGTGGATGGAAAGATGAAAAAATCATGTAAATTAAAGCTGATCCCGGAGGAAGCCGAGCTTGTCAGAACTATCTATGACTTATTTACGGAGTCAAATTCGCTGACTGTCACGGAGGCAGAACTGATGAAACGAAGGCTGGTTTCTAAAAACGGGAAATATTTCACCCGGTTTTCCATCAAGGCGATTTTGCAGAATCCGGTCTATATGATTGCCGATCAGGATGCCTATGATTATTTTATCAAAAATGATACGGAACTTTTTTCCGGCAGGGAAGAATTTGACGGAACCCATGGCATACTGGCCTATAATCGAACCGATCAGGAAAAAGGCAGAACCACCGTTTATCTCCCCATGAAGGAGTGGATTGTCTCCGTGGGGCAGCATCCCGGCCTGATTCCCGGCAGAGTATGGATCGGTGTACAGGAGATTTTGGAACAGAACAAATCCAAATCTTTCCGCAGGCCCCGCAACAACGAAGCGCTGCTTACCGGCCTTTTATATTGCGGCTGCGGCAGCAGGATGTATCTGAAGCTGTCAAAGCGGAAAACGGCGGAGGGCAAACCGATTTTTACTTATGTATGCAAGATGAAGGAGCGCAGCCAGCGCAGTATCTGCAATGGTAAAAATGTCAACGGCAACACAATGGACATGGCTGTGATCGAACAGATCAAAATGCTGGAAGATGATAAAAGCACATTTATTGCCCAGCTGGAACAGAGCCGGGCATTTTATTCCGGCGACCGCACACGATATGAAGAACAGATCGCTTCCCTGAAACAGGAGAAAGCAGAATCGGAAAAGAAAATTGAAGCGCTGGTCGATTCCCTGACGGAGCTGGGCGACAGCAGCGCGAGAGTACATGTGGCAAAACGGATCGAGCAGCTTCATCAGGAGCAAGAGGCGATCGAGAGCCGGATTCAGGAATTGGAGGGTCTGACCTCCCGGCAGGCTTTAAGCGATACCGAATTTGACGTTTTGCGGCAGCTGCTCTCCGTATTCAGGGATGGGATTGATGAGATGACCATCGAACAAAAACGTGCCGCAGTCCGTACTCTGGTGCGAAAGGTTGTCTGGGACGGTGAGAATGCCCATGTGGTGCTGTTTGGCGCTTCGGAGGAGGATATTGATGATTCTGTCATAAAGACGCATTGGGGAGAGGATAGCAAATGAGATTCTGATGATGTTCCGCTCTGAAAAAAAGCATCTGAAGGTAGGCTCCCTTTTCGAGCCCATCGGGACGGACAAAGAGGGAAATGAGATCCGTCTGGTGGACATCATCGAAAACGATGGCAGGGAGATTGCGGACGTGGTGGCGCTGGGGCAGGAGATCCGGCGGCTGTACCAGGTGTTTGACACGGCGTTAAAGGAGAAGGAAAAATTTGTGCTGAAAATGCGCTACGGCCTTTTCGGCTGCAGGGAGCATACCCAGCGGGAGATCGCGGCGCAGATGGGGATTTCCAGAAGCTATGTGAGCCGCATCGAAAAAGCGGCGCTGGAAAAGCTGTGCGCGGTGATGGAGAGCCCGGCGTAGGAAAAGGCAGGATGGGGATAAAATCAGTAACGATGCGGGAGTGCGGCTGGTTTGTCCCCTTTTGTTTTGCGAAAAACCATTTGCAAGAATATTATGATGGAATGTATAACTATCCTTTTGGTCAGTTCCTTTTTTCTATGTATTCTGTTAATATAAATGAAAAATGTGTCTGGAAACCCATAGTCAGCGGAAGGACGGGAGGTTCAGGCAGATCCGGGGAAACCGGAAAGATTTCAGTGAAATACCCATGTAAACGCGGTCACCTGGCTTGTTGCCTGTGGAAATAAACATGGGTGGGAGGATGGAATATGAAAATCAAAAGGAAGGCTGTTAAAGTATTCTGTTGTGTTATGATGCTGTGCTTATTTGCTTTTTGCCCTGTTCTGGCAGAGGAGAATCCGGACGGGCAGGGAGGGCAGGTGCAGGAAAATGGACAGGGTTCTGTGAGCGGTGGCCAGATGAATGGGACTGTTGTACAAAATCCGTCGGATCCGGGCGTGGAGGGAGGACAGGCGGACAGGAATGGCGCGAATGGGCTGCGGGAGATTACTGGTATGGTAACATTAGCTGATGCCGATACATCGGATATAGATCCCGGCAGTGGGGACGGCTATACCTGGAGCAAACAGGGGGATGTTTATGTGCTTACACTGAAAAATGTACATATAAAAGGAGAGAAACCAGACCCAAATGGGCCGAGTTATGCGTTTAAGATAGAGTTATCCGGTAATGCGGATATTTTGGTCAAAACAGAAGGGAACCAGCCTTCTGTTTTAGATGGCGGCATTTGGCTGATGGGCGCCCGATCTCAATATGAGTTTCACCTGATTTTTGATAATGCGGCATTAACAGTTAATGGAACGGTTTCAGGCGGTTCAGACCAGGACTGGGTGACAGTCAGGGGCGGTTCGAAGATTGCCGTGAGAGCTTTTAATCTAGGCTCATCCGCGGCCCAGAATGCCCAAATTACCGTGGACGGATCAGGCAGTGAGTTAAGAATCGGGGACGGAATCATAAATGATAGTTATGATGATGGATATACGCTCGTAAAATTTTTGAGGATCACAGGGGGCGCTAAACTGATTGCCGAAAGTCCCGTAGGAGTGTCCGGTGAGATTGAACTGGGAAAAGATTCCATGATTCAAATTGATGGGACACCCACATTATATGCGCAGTTTTTGTCTACTGGCGGTTTTGATCCGGCTGTGCTGGAAGGAATCAAAGGATGTCTGCCGTCCAGATATTATTTAGGGGAATGGACAGATAATAGAACTGACGGTACTGGCTGGACCTATTACACCGTCCTGAAACCCGACGGAACCGTCGCCACAAGCCTGACCCTGAAGTGGCCTGAGGAGGAAGAAACCACAACGGCTGCGCCGGAGGAAGTGAAACCGGATACCGGCAGTTCCGAAAGGCATAACCATAGCGACTCTCCCGAACCTCAGGCTACGGAACAGCAGCCGGAGAGCGAACCGGAAACGGAGACCGAGACGGAATCGGCTGCCGCTTCGGACAGCACGGACAATACAGGGACAAAAGTGCTGGACGCCAGCCCCTATACCGGCGACCGGGACGGCGCCGGTCTGTGGGCGGCCTGTGCCATCTCGTCAGCGGCGCTGTGCCTGGCTGCCCTGCAGCTAAAAGCCGGCCGGGGCAGACAGTAATATATGCCGAATGTCAGCCTTGCGGAACAGTAACCGCAGGGCTGTCTCTTCGTATCAATAAGAAAGATAACAAGCCCTCCGGGCAGGATTCTGAATGCACAATGAACGGAGCAGGCTCAAAAGAAAGATGAGGCGTCAGGGATGGGAAAGACCGGCGGAAAAAAACAAAAGTCGCGCATGGCAGATGAAACCTATATTCGTCCCAGGGAGGCGGCGGGGAAATGGAAACTGGCTCAGAGCAACAGGCAGGCAGTTTATCTGTATGGCGTGACGGGAATCGGAAAGACGGCTCTCGTGGAGAATCTGCTGGGAGGCGGGAAGTATCATTATTTTTCGGCGGCCCGGACAGGCCCGGAGCAGATCAGGATTCCGGCGGACGGCAAACTGCAGACGGTAGTCCTCGACGACCTCCATGAGGTGACTGCCGGGCAGATGCGTGAGGCCTGCGCGATATTGCTGGAAAAGCTGCTGGGGCGGCAGGATGTGTGGCTGATCCTGATTTCCCGGTGTAAGGTGCCCAGGTGGCTGATGTCCCTTCATGTCCGCTATGGATTTGTGCTGATCAGGGAAAAGGATTTGCGTCTTGGCCGTAAGGAGCAGGATCAGTATTTTGAGAAATGGAATCTGTGCCTTCCCCGGGAGACTGCGGACTGGCTGTGGGAAGCCGTGGAGGGCAATCCCCTTGTCTTGCGCATCGTGGCGCTGGCCCGCGGAGATTTGGAGCAGGCCACGGAGGATATATGGAGTTATCTGGAAACCCATGTATATGACCAGTGGGATATGGAGCTGCAAGAATTTATTATGGAGCTGTCGGTGGTGGATCGCTTCGATCTGGGAATGGCCAGAATGATCACCGGCAGGAATGACGTGGAGCGGATGTTAGGCAGGGTCGGGGAGGTGGGAGATTTTCTCACGGAAACAGAGGGCGTGTACCAGTTCCGGCTCGTCGTCAGGCGCTCCATGCGGAAACGGCTGACCCGGTGCTGCTCGAAGGAGCAGGTGGATCAGCTCTACTACCATGCGGGGCATATGTACGAGATCAGAGGAGAACTGTCAGAGGCGGTTAAGATGTATGCGGTCTGCGAAAATCAAGAGGGCATTATCCGGGTTCTGATCGCCAGCGCAAGGCAGAACCCCGCTGCCGGACAGTATTTTGAACTGCGCAAATATTATTTTGCGCTGCCAGAGGAGCGGATCGCCGAAAATCCTGTTCTGATGGCGGGCATGAGCATGCTCCAGTCCATGCTGATGAACCGGGAGGAGAGCGAGCGCTGGTATCATGCCCTGGAGGAATACGGACAGAGGCAGTCCCAGGGCGCAAAGCGGGAGATCAGAAGCATGCTTTTGTATCTGGATATCGCCCTGCCACACAGAGGGGTGGTGGGGCTGGTGGACATTTTGAAAAATGCCGGCGTTTTGCTGGCGGACTGGAGGGTGGCTCTGCCGGAATTTTCCGTCACCTCGAACCTTCCTTCCATGATGAACGGCGGGAAGGATTTTTGCGAGTGGAGCAAAAAAGACCGGGAGCTGGCCGCCGGCATCGGCAGGGTGGTCGAGTTTGTGCTGGGGAAATACGGCAAAGGGCTGGTCAGCCTGGCGCTGGCGGAAAGCTTTTTTGAAAAGGGCGGAGACAGCTATGAGATTGCCGCCCTTGCGCAAAAGGGGCGGCTGCAGGCGGAGAGCGGCGGCAAAAAGGAGCAATGCTTTGTGGCGGTCGGGCTGTTGTCCTGGCTGTCGGTTTTCAGCGGACAGATGGGGGACGCCCTGGAAATGCTGGGGGATTTTGAGCGCAGCGCGAGGGAGGAAATTCCCCGCCTTCTGCCGAACCTGCGGGCTGTGCGGTGCCGTTTTGACCTTTATCTGGGCAAACGGACGGAGATCGAGGAGTGGATGAGGGAAGCGCCCAATGAAAATGAGGATTTCTGCAGCCTGGAGCGGCTGCGGTATCTGACAAAAATCCGTGTTTACATACAGGAAGGAAAAAATCAGAAAGCTTACGGCCTGCTGCAGAAGCTGTCCTATTATGCCGAGCAGCAGCAGCGGATTTATATCCGCATGGAGGTTCTGCTGCTGTCGGCGATCCTTCGCCGCCGGATGGGCGCGGGAGAATGGAAGGACACCCTGCAGGCCTGCATTACCCAGGCGGAATCCTATCATTTTGTCAGGCTGCTTTCCCGGGAAGGGGGCGCGGTGCTGGAGCTTTTGGAGGCGGAGCCTTTTGTCTTCCAGGATGCTTCTTTTAAGGAGCAGGTATTCGCCGAGTGCAGGCAGATGGCGGCATATTATCCCGCCTATTTGAAAAAGAAGGGAAAAGGAGAGATCGTCCTCCCGGAAAATGCGCTGAAAATCCTGCGCCTGCAGGCGGAGGGCTGCTCCACGGAACAGATCGCAAAATCGCTTAAAATCTCCCCGAGCACCGTGAAATACCACAGCCGGGAGACATGCCGGAAGCTGGGCGTGAACGGCAAGACAGCGGCGGTAAACGAGGCCAGGAACCGGAAAATGATTTAATCTGCGGCGGGGGTTTTGCAAATCCCTGAAAAAACATGCCGTGAAATGCGAAAAAATACGATGAAAATTTTCCTGAAACACTTTACCAATGCGCAGTATGTGTGTATAATATAATGCGTCAGTTTTCAGGGAAATGCGAAGGAGTGTCGTCCGATGCGACCGGTTATCCAATCAGGCAGGATTTGGAAATGCTTCTTTGTTACTTTCCGGCCGGCGCGCAAAAAGCGTCGGGAAACGAGAAATTATGGCGCGAAGAAGCGCAGATGGAGGAAAAATCATGTCATATACGGACGAAATTTACGCAAGAGTTGTGGAGCAGAATCCGGGTGAGCCGGAGTTTCACCAGGCTGTCAAGGAGGTTTTAGACTCCTTAAAGCTGGTGATAGATGCGAATGAGAAGGAATACAGGGCCATGGGTCTTTTAGAGCGGCTGGTGGAGCCTGAGCGGATCATCTCCTTCCGGGTGCCCTGGGTGGACGACAAAGGCCAGGTTCAGGTAAACAAGGGCTACCGGGTGCAGTTTAACAGCGCCATCGGGCCTTACAAGGGCGGCCTCCGCTTCCATCCTTCCGTAAACCAGGGTATCTTAAAATTCTTAGGCTTCGAGCAGATTTTCAAAAATTCCCTGACCGGCCTGCCCATCGGCGGCGGCAAAGGCGGTTCTAATTTTGATCCCAAGGGCAAGTCAGACAGAGAGGTGATGGCATTCTGCCAGAGCTTTATGACGGAGCTGAGCAAATACATCGGCGCGGACCAGGATGTTCCTGCCGGCGATATCGGCGTGGGCGGTAGAGAGATCGGCTTTCTGTACGGCCAGTATAAAAGGCTGACCGGCCTGTATGAGGGCGTCCTCACCGGCAAGGGCTTAAATTACGGCGGCTCCCTGGTGCGCACCCAGGCGACGGGCTACGGCCTCGTATACATCCTCGATGAGATGCTGACCCATAACGGCCAGAGCCTGGCAGGCAAGACCGTGGTGGTTTCCGGTTCCGGAAACGTAGCCATCTACGCGGTGGAGAAGGCCCAGCAGTTAGGCGCGAAGGTTGTGGCCATGAGCGATTCTAACGGCTATGTATATGATCCCGAGGGCATCAAGCTGGATATTGTGAAAGAGATCAAGGAAGTGAAACGGGGAAGAATCAAAGAGTATGCCGACCAGGTAGCGTCCGCTTCTTACACGGAAGGCAAAGGCGTGTGGACAATCGCATGCGATATCGCCCTGCCCTGCGCGACCCAGAACGAGCTGGGAATCGAGGACGCGAAAGCGCTGAAAGCAAACGGCTGTATCGCCATCGCCGAGGGCGCGAACATGCCTACCACCAGAGAGGCCACAGATTACATCCAGGAGAACGGCATTATGTTCATGCCCGGCAAGGCGGCCAATGCCGGCGGCGTGGCTACCTCCGCGCTGGAGATGAGCCAGAACAGCATGCGGTTAAGCTGGAGCTTTGAGGAAGTGGACGAGAGGCTGAAAGGCATTATGAAAGACATTTACCGCAAGGCAGCCGATGCCGCTGAGCGTTACGGCGTGGCCGGAAACTATGTGGCCGGGGCCAACATTGCCGGATTTGAGAAGGTAGTGGACGCTATGAAGGCACAGGGGATTGTGTAATGTATAAGAACGGAGAGCGTTCAGGATGCATCGATTATTATCTTTTTTGAAACTGGCATTGCTGGGCATACCGATGCTTTTTGGTCTGGCAGGTTTTCTCAAGGCCGGAGAATCTTTTCTTAATGCTCTGTTCAGCAGTATTTGTATGTATGCAATGAACTATCAGGACCCGCCTCCGAACCTCTGGGTGGAGGCGGGCCGCTGGACGGCGCCACTGGCAACTGCCAGTGGCATTTTTATGGTGGCAACCACTCTCCGGGAGCGGTTTCGGGCATACCTGTGTTACCGCCGGGGAGACAGTGTGGCCGTCTATGGTCCGGAACCGGAGAAAACGGAGCTGCTTGCCCGGCTGCGCAGCTGCGGCATTGACGGCAGGACCCGTTTCGTCCGTGCCCGGAGATATATTTTGCTGGGGGAGGACGGCTTTGATTTTTATTTTCAGAATCTGAGAAAACTGGAAGAAAGGGAAGTCTATTTGCAATGTGGTTCCCTGCCGGCCCAGTCGGTTTCCACGCCCGGCCTTCACCTGTTCTGCCCGGAGGAAACTGCCGCGCGCCTGTTCTGGAAACAGGCAAAGCTGTATGAGTGGTCGGCGGCCCGGGAGCATCGGCTGAATATTCTGTTTATGGGCTTCGGCAGGCTGGGAGAGGAATTGCTGTCCTATGGGCTTCAAAACAATATTTTTGCGCCGGATCAGCAGATCAGCTATCATATATTCGGCGCTGACGATTCTTTTTCCGCTACCCACACCCGGCTTAAGGAAATCGGCGATCCGGTTCTGTTTTACAATATTCCCTGGTATACCCGGCTTTCACTGCTGGAAGACGCCGATCTCATTCTTGTTTTGGAACAGGAAAATCAGATGACTCTGCTGCAAAGACTGCTTCTGGCCACCAACCGTCCACGGTTTCATGTGTTTGCCGCCGAGCATGCGGGAATCAGCCTGCTGGCCGGGCAGGAACGGCTGCATATTTTTTCCTGGCGGCAGGAGGCCAGGTCGCCGGAGCATATCTTAAGCGACACGCTTTACCGGCGGGCCAAGGAAATCAACCTGCGCTATGCTCATCTTTATGATAATGTCCCGGAAAATGAGGAGAACCGGGAGAAGCAATGGGCGCTGTTAGATTCTTTCACCCGATATTCCAATATCAGCGCGGCAGATTATCATGAGATTCGTCTGGCAATGCTGGAAGCGATGGGAGCGTCAGTCAGCGGGGAGGCCCTTTCACCCGGGCTTCTGGAACGTCTGGCGGAACTGGAACATATTCGGTGGTGCCGGTATCACTACTTAAATAACTGGCGTCAGGGCATCCCGGAGAATGGAAAGCGGAAAGACACAGGACTGAGAATCCACAGGGATCTGGTTCCGTATCAGGAACTGAGCGATGAGGAAAAGGAAAAGGACAGGGAGAATATCCGTATTCTTCTGTCAATTGGTTGACGAGAATGTCAAATGATTTGGAAAAACAGTAACGGATCGTACAGGCTCCGGAAAATAGTATGGGTTTGAAAGACAGACCCTGAGTGCTCACAGCGGCGGGAGGGGAGCTGCAAAACCAGGTTAGAAAGGGGATTTTATGGAGGGACAGTCAAGAGAGGTTTTTATCAGCTATCACACGGAGACCGGTGGGGACGTCGTGCGGAAGATCTGCGCCGCCTTAGAGGGTGTGGGCATCTCCTGCTGGTACGCGCCCCGGGATGTGGGCCCCAACTATGCCCAGTCTATTGTAGAAGCAATTCGGGGCTGCCGGGTGTTTCTGCTGGTGCTCAATGAGAAATCTAATGTTTCGGCCCATGTGTTGAATGAGATTAACTGTGCCTTTGACCGGTTTAAGAATCACGAGGATATCACGCTGCTTCCTTTCCGAATTGACCAGTGCGGCTTAAGCGATGATATTTATTATTATCTGGGGCGGATTCATATTATGGACGGCGGGCTGCCGCCGGAGCTGCTGCGTATTCAGGAACTGGTGGACCGAGTGTCCCGGCTGCTGGGGAGGGAATCGGCCAGGGATATTTCTTTGCCTGGGCCTGCCGCGAAAGGAGAGACGGTTACTTACCGTATTGTAGGCTCCACTGTCTATCCTGACAGCCGTTTTGTCGGCAGAGAGGCAGAGCTTGCCGCCATCCATGAGCAGCTGGAGGAGCAGGAGAATAAGGTTTTCCTGGTGGGGATGGGAGGCATTGGAAAAAGCGAGATCGTCAGGATGTACTTAAAGCGCTATGCCCCAAATTATGATGTAATGCTGTGGTTGTCCTATGAACGCAGTTTGTGCCATACGCTGGCCAGCGATACGGCCTTCCCCATACGGGGTCTCAGCCGGACAGATTTCCCCGGGGATTCCGATGAGGATTATTTCCGGCGCAAGCTGCGGATTTTGAAAGAGATTGCCGACCGGCGGGTACTTCTGATTGTGGACAACTTTGACGTACCGGACGATCCGGATCTGGAGGCGTTTACCGGCGGGGAATACGCTGTGATTTTCACCACACGGTGTCATCAGGACAGCGGCCGTCTGCCTGAAATTGACATAAGGCCCGTTGCGGACCGGGAAGAACAGATGGCCATGTTTCAGGCGGAATATACCCGTTCTTCTGATGAAAAGGGAACGGCTTGTGTGAATGAAATTTTGGATCAGCTGGACGGTCATCCTTTAAGCATCAGGCTGGTGGCCTCCACGATGCAGAGCCGGCGCATTCAGCCGGAGAAAATGAACGCCCTGCTGCGAGAAGGCGCGTCAGCCATGGCTCATCAGAATGCCAGGGCGGCGGATCTGATTTTCGGTCGTCTGCGCCAGGTATTTCAGCTGTCTACTCTCAGTGAGGAGGAACAGTACCTGCTCAAAAATCTTTCACTGGTCCCCTTGCGGGGGATTCCGGTGGAAACGCTGTTCGACTGGTGTGGACTGGATGATTTTGATCTGATCGATGACCTGATTCGACGCAGCTGGGTGATTCATGACCCTGTAGCGGACGAGGTTCACCTTCATCCGCTTGTTTCCGATCTGATGGCGGAGGCGCTGGAACAGGACCCCGGATGTTGTGAGCAATTCCTGACCAATCTGGAGAAAACGTCGGAAAGTGTTTTTAATACGACCTGGGAATATAAACAGTGGCTGTTCGATATGGCGGGCAGCACCTGTGACCGTCTGCCGGATAAACATCCGCTGAAAGGACTGACGCTTCAGGCGCGGGGGAAGATGATGCATCATCTGTCCCTGTACCGGGACGCCATCGGTTTCTTCCGGGAGGCCATTCCCCAGACAGAGGATTTGCTCAGACGGCTGGATCTGTACGACCGGATCGCGCAGTGCTGCCAGCTCAGCGGAGATCCGGCCGGGTGTCGTGACGCCGCTCTGGAAGCCCTTCCATTAATCGAAACGCCAGTGCCGGATCATCTGGCGATACCTTATACACAGCTGATGTCCCGGCTGTCCGAATCCAGTCGGGATCTGGGTGAGTATGATGCCGCTGTTTCCTATGCCAGGCGGGGTATGGAATATGAGCATCTTCTTCCTGCCCACAGCCAGGGCTGGCCGGAATACCATCTGGCCCGCACTTTATATATGCGGGGCGACCTGGATGAGAGTGAGCGTGTGCTGGAACAGGCGCTTGCGCGCTTTCGCGAGCTGGGAGGCGACTGGGCGGTAAGTCTCGGTTCCGATTTACTCGGTCAGGTGAAGATGGCTCAGGGAGAGCTGGACAGGGCTCTGGAATTGAGTCTTATGGTTTGGGATGCCCTTCTTCCGCAGCTTGGTCCGGAGCATGCGGATATGGCAAACAGCCTGCAGTGGCGCGGGAATATCTACCGGGCCATGGGTGACGCGGATAAGGCCAGGGGGTGTTATATGCAGTCGGCAGAGATTTACCGCAAGCTGAAATGTCCGGACCGGGCGGCGCAGATTCAGAAGCTGGCAGAGCAGGAATTGCAGGGAACGATTCTATCTTGTAAAAACTTGTTCTGAGAAGAATTTGTCATGAAAAGAATTGATTGTGAATAAGACTTTAAAGGATACGACTTAAGACGCGTCCATGTGAAAAGGGAGATTTTCCTGTTAAGAACAGGGACATCCCCCTTTTTGACAGATTGATTCCCGCGGGATGTTTCACTTCTTGAACATCAGCCCGCTGTCCATCTTAATCAGAGCAAAAATGCCGTAATTGATCATATCATGTAATTGGGCGGAGATCCCTTCCGATACGGCGCATTCCCCATTGTTTAACAATATTTTCCGAATCCGGTATACCCGGATGATAATCTGGTCGGTCATGGAGGTGAGAGACATGCTTCTCCATGCGTCTCCGTAATCCGTATTTTTTTTGACGAGAAGTTCTTTCACCGCTTTGATATGGGTCTGATAGGCTTGAAAGATCACGTTCTCATTGATGCCGTCGAGCACAGACAGATCGTTGGTGAGGTCTTCGTTGGAGGGAATCCCGGCGGTCCGGTCCAGCTTAATCAGGAACATAATGCAGTAATTGATAATGCCCACATATTCCTCATCTCTTCCTTCCGGAATGCAGGCCTGGTCGTTGTGCTCTTCTAAGGTGCGGATTCGTTTCGCCTTTCTCCAGATTTCATCGTTCAATGACGAATACCGGTATAAAAGCCACGTCGGGCCGTAATCTGCGTTTTTGTGCTGGAATAAATGGAAACAGTAGTCTAAAATCTGGTCAAACTGATCGAACAGAGCAGAGTTCATGGTTTATTCTCCTGTGA
>CAJTTU010000097.1:0-6683 GCA_910579325.1 uncultured Lachnospiraceae bacterium
GAAATATTTTTATCCGCTGACCAATGCCTGCGACTGTTACAGAAGGCGTTTTTCTCCGGACAGTACGCCGACGGCGCTTAAAATTTCCCGACAGGTGCTGACGCTGCCGCTGTATGCGGATCTTTCCCTTGCGGATGTGGACGAGATCTGTGAGATCATATTGGATCATAAATCAGAAAGGGCAGGATTGACGGAATGAAAAATGTGATTGGAAAAAATTTGTCGCGTATTCGGAAAAAGGACTGGCAGTACCTGGGAATTACGGTTCTGGTTTCGGTTTTGTTTCTGCTGCTGGCCTATGAGTCCACCAGTCCGCTTTTTCCATATGTTCACGGCCTGGATTCCTCGTTCTTTATGATGACGGGGCGTATGGTAGCGGACGGAAAAGTGCCGTACCTGGATTTTTTTGATATGAAAGGGCCGATTCTTTTTTTTATAGAGGGGCTGGGCCAGCGGCTGATCGACGGGAAAATGGGAATCTTTCTGATTCAGAATCTGTTTTTTCTGGCTGCGACGGGTCTTTCCTATGGCATTGCCAGACAGTTTGTGAAGGAAGCGCCCGCTCTTTTAGTGGTTCTGCTGAATCTTTTTGTACTGTCGACAACCTCCTCGGGAGGGAATTTCACCGAGGAATTCTCCCTTCCGCCCGTGCTGCTGTGCGAGCTGCTGGCGGTGATCTATGCAAAAAGATGCGACAGGAGTCTGCGGGAGTCCGGGGAGGCGGAGCATCCGCCGCTTTATGCGGCTGTCTACGGCTTCTGCTTTATGTATCTGGCCCTGATCCGTATCACCAACGCCGCCTTTATCTGCGGTATCGTGGGCGCTGTCCTGGTAGTATTGATCGCTACAAAAAAATGGAGGAATCTGCTGCATAATATGGCAGGCTTTCTTGTCGGTGCGGCGTTGTGCTTCGCTCCTGTAGCGCTGTATTTTCTTACAAAAGGCGCTTTCGGGGAAATGATATACGGTACCTTTGTATTTCCTTTTCTCTATTCCAATGACGGCGTTACAAACAGGATCGCCAGTACATGGATGACAATTCTCTATTATATCGGTCCGGCGCTTTCAGGATTTCTGGCAGCGCTAATTTACGCAAGAAAAAAGGAAGCGTATACGGGCTATATGATGGCCTTTTCCATTTTTCTTCTGATTGTGACGCTGAATATGGGGAGGACCTCCGCCCATTATTTTACGCTGGTGATGCCCTCTTACGTGGTGGGCCTGGCGATGGCGGGACAGCTTTTGTCAGAGAAAGAGCTGAGGACGGCTCCCTGGCCATTATTTCTTACGGCGGCGTTTGTTGCGGTGCTTGGGAGCACGTTTATGAATTATCATGGAGGGATTACAGGCAAAATTTCCAATAATCTGAATGTGGTGATCAGTCCGGAAGGCGGGCGGGAATGGACAGAGGCCGTCAGGTCCCAGGGGGATCTGATTCCGGAGGAGGAGAGAGAACTGGTATGGGGATACGGAATTCATCCGGCCTGGTACTATATCAATGATATTCAGCCCTGTAACCGTTTCTGTGCCTATCAGGGAACTTTTGTGAGTATGGCTCCGGAAACAGTGGATGAGATCTATACGATGCTGGATACGGTTTTCCCTCGATGGATTGTGGTTTACAATGTGGAGGAGGCGAAGAGTGAGCTGGAATATCTGGGAGCCGTGCTGGAAACCAGATATGAGCTGGTCAGCGACCTTGAGGAGTTCGATCTCTACCGGCTGCAGCGGTAGCGCGTTTGTCGGATTTCCGGCGGCGGCGTATGGACCGAATAAAGGGCCGCTGTCTTTGTACCGGCTGCTGATTTGATGTTAGGAGGGGTTTGGTGAAACGGATTGCGATGCTGGTTCCCTATTTCGGAACCTTCCCGGATTATTTTCCGCTGTGGCTTTTATCCTGCGGCTGTAATCCTGACGTTGATTTTCTGGTTTTTACGGATGACAGGCGTTCCTTTGACTGGCCGGAGAATGTGAAGGTGACGTATCTTGGCTGGAAGCAGATGCAGAAAAGGATCCGGAGCTGTTTTGATTTTCCGGTAAAAATACCCCGGCCCTACAAGCTCTGCGATTACCGCCCGGCCTACGGGGAGATTTTTGCCGATGAACTTGCGGGATACGACTTCTGGGGGCACTGCGACCTGGATGTAGTCTGGGGGGCGCTGCGGGAGTTTGTGTCTGAAGAGCTGCTGGACCGTTACGACAAGCTGTTTTACCGGGGACATTTCAGTCTGTACAGGAATACGGAGAAGATTAACGGACTGTACCGCTGCCCGGTGGAGGGAAAGCCTTTATACCGGGAAGTGTTTCAGGACGGCGCCTCCCGGGTATTTGACGAGTGGACGGGAATCGACCGGATTTTTGACGAGCAGAAAATTCCTGTTTATGACGGCGGGGTAGTAGCAGATATCTACGCGGATGATTATCATTTCACAGTAAATGGAGATAAGTGGGACAAGCGGCGTCCCCAGGTGTTTATGTGGCGTAAAATGAACGGCCGGTGCCGGATTTTTCGCTATTACCGGGATCAGAAGGATTATGTGCGGCAGGAATTTATGTATATTCATCTGCAGAAAAGGGAAATGGCGCTGCCGGCCGGAAATCGGCCGGCAGATGCGTTGTTGATTGTGCCTAATCGGTTTATCCCCTGCGAGGGGCTGGCCAGGCTGTTGGAGGACCCGGAGACAGAGGACGAGACGGCGGCGGCCATGATCAAAAAGTTTTACAAACGGCGTCTGATCAACTGGGGACTTCTGAGAAAAAAATGCGCAAGGAAAGTCAGGAAGCTTAAATGGTATTTCACTCGGTAGAATTTTGGTTATTTTTTATTCTGGTGATCGGAATTTACTATATGGTCAGTCCTTCAGTCCAGTGGATAGTTTTGTTGGCGGCCAGTCTGTTCTTTTATCTGTACGCAGGGCCGGGTATGCTGTTTTACCCGCTGTTTACCGTACTGCTCACTTATTGGAGCGCCCTGCAGATCGGCGACAACAACCGGAGGATGAAGGAGCGGATCAGAGAAAGGGGCAGGGATCTGCCCAGAGAAGAAAAGCAGGCGATTCAGGCGAAATACCGTCGGATCAGCCGTGTCTGGCTGGGCGCGGCGCTTGTTGGGAACATCGGCCTGCTGTTTCTGATGAAGTATGCGGCGTTTCTGGCGGAAAATATAAACGGTCTGTTTGCGCTGATTTCCCTGGAAGGCGCTTTGCCGGCGCTTCGGTTCGCGCTGCCTGTCGGACTTTCTTTTTATACGTTTCAGGCGCTGGGCTATGTAATCGACATAAGCAGAGGGCTTTACGAGCCGCAGAAAAATCTGGGGAAATATGCGTTGTTTGTCCTGTTTTTCCCCCAGATTCTTCAGGGACCGGTAGGCCGGTATCCTCAGATGGAAAAGGAACTGTATGCCTTACATAAATTTGACGCGGGGCAGGTGGCCGGGGGGTTAAAGCTGGCGGTGTGGGGGCTGTTTAAAAAGCTGGTCATCGCCGATCAGCTGGGCCGGGCGGTGGACGCTTATTTCGGGAATTTTGAGGCATATCCGGGGATTGGCGCTGCGTTCGGCGGCTGTGCGTTTGTGGTTCAGCTGTATACGGATTTTTCCGGTTATATGGATATCGCGGAAGGGGTTTCCCAGATGCTTGACATCCGGCTGTTCAAAAACTTCCGGAATCCTTTTTTCTCCCGGAGTATCCAGGAATTCTGGCAGAGGTGGCATATCAGTCTGGGAGAGTGGTTTAAGGACTATGTTTTTTATCCGCTGCTGAAATCCCGGCTGTGGGCGGGCCTTGGGAAAAGCTGCCGCCGGATATTCGGGAAAAAAACGGGAAAAGAGGTTACGACTTATGCCGGTATGTTTTGTCTCTGGTTTCTGATCGGCGCGTGGCATGGGGCGGACTGGAAGTTTGTTCTGGCGAGCGGTCTGATTCAGTGGTTTTACATCGTGTCGGGCAAAGTATTACAGCCTTTGTCGGTACGAATGAAGCGGGGGCTGCATATCCGGGAGGATGCCGGATGGTTTCCCTGTTTTCAGATGGTCCGTACTTTTTGTCTGTTTTCGTTTGCCATGCTGTTTTTCCGGGCGTCCTCTGTGAGAGAGGCTCTGGCGATTATCAGTCTGCTGTTCAGCTCTCCGGGATGGGAGCCTTTCGCGGGGCTGCTGTATGAGAATTTCGGGGCGCTGTTCTGTGCTTTTGCGGGAATCAGCGTGCTGGCTGTCGTTGAAGTAATGCAGAACAGGGGGGTCTCAGTACGGGAGCGGATCGGACGGTTAAAGGGCTGGCAGCGGTTCGCTTTTTACACGGCGGCGCTTATGGCCATTTTGGTTTTTGGGACGTATGGCATTACGGATCCCAGTCAGTTTATCTATTTTCAATTTTAGCTGACTGGCCGCAGCAGACCGGACCGGTTTCATAAGGAAAGCTGCGGACTGAAAATATAGGATGGGGGAGCGATATGTCTGAACAGACAGATTATCGATGCGGGACTCATAAGGGGCCGCGTCCGGACGATGTGATAACGCCGGGCGGCAGCGGCCGTGGACTGTTAAGACTGGCGTTTCGGGCGGCCGGGGTCGGACTGACAGCGGCGATTGTTTATGTTTGTGTTTTCCTGACAGCTTTTTGTCTGCTGCCGCCTCTGTATGAAGACTCTTATCAGAGCGTGGTGGTGCGTCAGTATGACAGTCTGAGAGAAATTCAGGAGCCGAAGGTAATTGTACTTGGCACTTCTTATGTGACCTTTTCCGTGGATGCGGATCTGCTGGAGCAGGAACTTCAGATGCCTTGTCAGATTTTCGGATGCCATTTGGGGATGGGAACAAGATATTTTTTCGATATGTCTAAAGAGTGGATCGGCGAGGGAGATATCGTGGTGTATCCGATATGGGAGTCCGATATTGATTATTATGGGACTGAGCTGATTCTTTCAGGTATCGAAGGCAGAACGGACCTTCTGCTTTCTCTTCCGCCGGGGGCTGTGAAAGGCGTTTTGGCCGGCAGCCGGGATATTATCACAAAGAAGCTGTATGAGCCGCTGCGCAGGATGCTTTTTCCTGCTGAAAGGGAACGGGCTGACAGCGGCGTGGATCCGATCTATAATATCGATTCCTTTGACGAAAAAGGGACGATGAAAGCCCTGCGGCTGGAAAGCTGGACGGAGGCTGTGCCGGAAGATCAGAAGAAACGGTATGACAGAGCGGCATATTCTCAGGAATACATTGCGTTTCTCAACGAATTTGACACATTCTGCAGAGAAAGGGGAGCGGTGTTCTGCCTGACCTATCCTACTATTCTGGACGAAGCGGTTGAGAACAGCGAGGAGGAACTGAAAGCGTTTGATCTATGGCTCAGGGAACAGGTTTCGGCTCCGGTGATCACAGATATCCGAAATACGATGATGCTGAAGGAAGAAATATATAACGGCGTGATGCATTGCAACACGCCGGGCGCCGTCCGTTACAGCAGTATGCTGGCGGAGGATATCAGAAGAATCATTTCTGTTAAATGATTCTTGAAAATGTCTGCTGTCAGGGGGTGCTTTTATGCGTCGTTCGAATCAGCTGACGAATGGATTGTTGGCGATGCGTCACAGTCTGACGGTTTATACAGATAAACGAAAAAAGTCAGCAGCAAAAAGTAGGCGAACTGGATCGGGTTTACAGTCTGGTCCATGTTCAGGAGAAACAGGATGCCAAGCCAGCTTCCCAGAGCGAAGAAGCTGCGGCTGACATAAATCGTATAGGCGGCAATCAGCAGAATCAGTACTGCAAACAGGATGCCTGCAGGGATGGAAAAACGCAGGGCGTGATTCAGAAAGACATTATGGCAGTTGTCCACATACAGCTCTCCCATGGCATGCATTCCGAAGTGGGACCCAAAGCGCTGGCCTATCCCTGCGGGGTTTGCCAGGATATTCTGAATGGATGCCGTCCATATGGGGATTCTGGCGCCTAATGTGTACAGGCTCCGCTGCCGGCCGATCAGAGCCAGAACGGCGATGCCGGCTGCCGCCAGTATCCCTCCGCCGATAAAAGTATACTTATATCGCAGCAGTCCTTTCTTTTTCAGATCATCTAAGAGCATTCCGCCAAGGCCGAGTATGAGTCCGCCGAAAGCGGACATCGTGTCGCAGATATACAATCCGTACAGCAGAAAAAGAAAGAACCCCCAGCCGACCCACTGTCGGGTGAACGTTCTGCGGTGGCGCAAAACAAGAAAGATGCTCATAAGAAGTACCAGCGCGTACTGGCTTTTATGGGGAAAGAGCCAGCTGCAGCGGATGCCATATTCTTCTTTCTGACCGTTCAGGGACGCGGCGTCCCAGCGGATATTTAACGACTGCAGTTCATATTTATGGAACATAAAAAAACAGCAGAGGGTGGAGATTACCGTGACGAACAGGATAAAACGCAGTAAATCCATCTCTTTAATCTTTTGTCCAGGCATACAGAAAACCAGAAACAGAAAAAACAGAATGCCGACAGAATAATTTACCTGATCCCAGTACCACTGGCCGTACAGGCCGTTGAAATAGTAACAGACCGTATTATATAAAATCAGCGTGACGATGCAGACTGCGGAGAAGATACGGGCAGTCCGATCTGCCGCGTACTGTCTGGGACAGAAAAGCAGGTACCAGACCAGTGTGATGACGATCATGATATTGGGCAGTACCAAACGTATATAATA
>CAJTTU010000097.1:6693-13488 GCA_910579325.1 uncultured Lachnospiraceae bacterium
GGAGTAGGCGGGATACAGTATGAGGGTGGCGATCAGTATTTTAAAAAGGAGAGACAGACCAAAAGCCGGAAAACTCTCCTGTGCGTGATTATGATTCATATGGAACTCCCTGTGTGCGGTTCTTTTGTATGACAACGTCAGGTTACCGTTCCCTGTATGACCGGCAGCGCTTTTTGCGGCGTACGGAAATTGCGGAACAGTAAAAGGATAACAAAGGGGAATAAAAATGTCAAGGAAGATGAATTGTTATTTGAAATAAAATATGATATACTTGCACAAGTATAACGGCCGGCGGGGAATGCGGCATAAGTGACAATTCTCCTGGCCAGAGGAGTGGCGATGTACCAGAGACGGAATCAGATACAGGAGCTTCTGGTCTGTCTGATCGACGGGATATGCGTGGGATTCAGCTTTCTGCTAGGGGGACTCGCGCGTTACAGGTCTTTTCAGATATTTGATCAGCAAGCGAATATTTCTTATATCCTGGTATGCATGATACTCGTCCATGCGTCCAGTTTTTATCTGAGCAAAATATATGAAAATATATGCATTAGGGGCTATCTGGAAGAATTTATAAAGATTCTGAAATATAATCTGCTGTTTACGTTTTCGATTACCGCGGTGACATTCATCATCAAAAATGCCTTTATGCTGTCCAGGCTGACGGCGGGGTATACGGTGATTTTCTGTCAGATTACGATCTATATTGCCCATCAGTGCTATAAATATTATATGACCCATATATACCGGTATAATGCCTCCTCCAGCAAAGTATTGCTGGTTACGGTGAAGGACAGGCTGGAGGATGTGCTGAAAGGACTGGACAGGCCTGCGGACTGGGGCTATCGGGTAGTGGCTGCGGCGGTGACGGATGAGGATATGACCGGTCACAGCGTGCGGAATATTCCGGTAGTGGCCGGTAAAACGGATTTTATGGATTATGTGCTGCGGGAAGCCATCGACGAGGTGTTTATCCATTTGCCGGATATCAAAAACAATGATTTAAAGCATGTGATTCTGGAACTGGAGAAAATGGGCGTGGTGATTCATCTGAATATTGATATGTTCGATCTGGGTCTGGACGACAGCCGGCAGATCTTTCGAATGGGTGATTATTATACGCTGGTGTTTTCCAGCCGGCTGTTTGATTATCGAAAGCTTTTAATCAAACGGTGTATGGATGTGGCGGGAGCCGTGGTCGGACTTTTGGTAACGGCGGCGGTCACCGTTTTTCTGGCTCCGGTGCTTTTGCTGGAATCTCCCGGGCCGCTGATTTTCAAACAGAAGCGGGTGGGGAAGAACGGAAGGATTTTTGAGATTTACAAATTCCGCTCGATGTACGCGGATGCGGAGGAACACAAGGCCGAGCTGATGGAGCAGAACGAGATGCAGGGCAACATGTTTAAGCTGACGGATGATCCCCGGGTGACGAAGGTGGGGCATTTCATCAGAAAGACCAGCATCGATGAACTGCCCCAGTTCTGGAATGTTCTGAAAGGAAATATGAGCCTGGTGGGAACCCGGCCGCCGACCGTGGAGGAGTTTGAGTCATACAAGAGCTATCAGAAGCGGCGTCTGAGTATTACCCCCGGTATCACCGGCCTGTGGCAGATCAGCGGCAGAAACGATATCACCGACTTTGAAGAGGTGGTCAGGCTGGATCTGGAATATATCGATCACTGGTCGATTGGGCTGGATATTAAAATCCTGCTGAAAACGATTGTGATGGTGGCGACGGGAAAGGGCGCGAAGTAAAAGAAACAAAAGCGAAACGAGGAGCCGAAAGAGGATATGGAAAAGAAAAACAGCGGAAAAAAGACAGAGAAGAAGCTGACGAAAGCGGAAGAGAAAAAATTACGGGAGAAAAAGGAATTGGCGCTTGGGATCATCCGGCGGCTGAAAGAGGAATATCCGGATGCGGACTGTACGCTGGATTATAACGAGGCCTGGAAGCTGCTGGTCAGCGTCCGTCTGGCCGCCCAGTGTACCGATGCCAGAGTGAATGTGGTGGTGGAAGAGCTGTATAAAAAGTTTCCCGATGTGGACGCGCTGGCGGCGGCCGAACCGGCGGAAATTGAGGAGATTGTCCGTCCCTGCGGTCTGGGGAACAGCAAGGCCAGGGATATCAGCGCCTGTATGCGGATGCTGAAAGAGAAATATGACGGCAGGGTGCCGGATCAGTTTGACCAGCTGCTGGAGCTTCCGGGCGTGGGGCGCAAAAGCGCCAACCTGATTATGGGCGACGTGTTCGGAAAGCCTGCCATCGTGACGGATACCCACTGTATCCGTCTGGTAAACCGAATGGGGCTGGTGGACGGCGTAAAGGAGCCGAAAAAAGTGGAGATGGCCCTGTGGAAAATAATACCGCCGGAGGAAGGCAGCGATTTCTGCCACAGGCTGGTGAACCACGGCCGGGACGTCTGTACGGCCCGGACGACGCCCCGCTGCGGTCAGTGCTGCGTTGCGGATCTGTGTCAGAAAAACGGGGTAAAGTAAGGGAAAGGACCGGGAAATGAGTATACTCATTTCCCGGTCCTCCCTTTTCAGATTTTCAAACAGTGTTCGATTTTGTTCTCAGCTTATTTGCCGGACATCTGCTTTTCCTGCGCCTCGATCATTTTCTTCACCATATAGCCGCCTACGGAGCCGTTCTGGTAAGAGGTCAGGTTGCCGTTGTAGCCGTTTGATAAGGGTACTCCCAGCTCGTCCGCTACTTCCATTTTGAATTTATCCATTGCTTCTTTTGCGTCAGGTACTTCGATTCTGTTTCTTGTCGTATTAGACATAATGAAACGCCTCCTTCTTGTGTGGTTTCTTTTCTTTTTGTTTTTGTAACTTTATGTTACACCCATAGTATGTTCCGTCTGTCCGGGAATACACTAGAAGGTTCTGGGGACATTGTAAGATTCTGGATTCTGTCTTTAAAAATGCCAGAGAGTAATGATCAGAACGGCGGCAGCCACATGGAGCAGCCGGATCAATAAATAAAATTTCATGGAAAAAGCCGCTTCGTCAGTTACGCTTTTTGTCTGGGACAAACCGGAGCAGCCGCCGAAGGTGCAGAAGACGGCACATAATATGGCCTGTTGTTTCGCGGGAAAGCCTGCGCTTTTGGCGGTGCTGATGCCGATGGTCATTTCGCTTAAACCCAGCAGCAGCGTCCTCATAAAAGGACTCAGAAAATAAAAATTTTGAATCCATACGGATAGTATGGAAAAAACCATCATATAAATACCGATTTTGATCATAATTTTAACGGAAGCTTCCATGGCCTGTTCCAGAAACGGCATGATTCCCGGTAGATCTTCGGGCTGAGCCTTCGATGAATCCTTTGATTGATTTTCTGCCGGAATTTTTGAAAAAGTTTTCATATTTTTATGCTTCCGAAAAAAGAATACCGGGACCAGTAGGACAACCGCAGGCATATAGACAGCCCATGTCACAACCGGAATCCGGATAAACCCGGTCAGAAACATGGGGCTTGGCAGGTTACAGCAGCACATCAGCCACTGTCCCTGTTTTTGCGAGACAGAACCTTCTTTCACCAGGTCGCAGGCGGCTTTCGCCCCCATCGGATAACCGCACAGAAAGCCCAGAAGCACCGCATACCATTTTCCTGAGGCCATTCCTAAAGCAGCGAACAGATTGGAGGCCAGGAGAAAAGGAAACAATACGGGAATAACTGTGTTGGCCCACAGTGTCAGCCCTGCGTACGCGCCGGTCCGGGCAGTCTGGGGAAAGCAGAGCAGAAAAATAAAAACCAGGCAGAGCAGGATATGGATTCCTCTTTTTTTCAGTTCTTGCCGCTTCGGTTTCCGATGATTCAAATCAGCGCTCCGGAAGATGAAATGTTATTGGTTTACTTTATTCGGAGGCTGAGGCGGATAGAACAGGCTTTTGATTGCTATTATGAGAAACATCGTATATAATGAAGCTGTGTTTCACATACAATTCAATTTTAACATATATACGAGGAGGCTTTGATATGGAATACAAATTGGCAGGCCTGGAACCGTCCAGGGTATTTTTTTATTTTGAGGAGATCAGCAGGATCCCCAGAGGTTCCGGGAATACGAAAGAGGTCAGTGATTACTGTAAGGCTCAGGCGGAGCGGATGGGACTGTGCTGCCGCCAGGATGAATGGAATAACATTGTCATCAAAAAACCGGGAACGCCGGGGTTCGAGGCCGCTCCCACAGTGATGCTCCAGGGGCATCTGGACATGGTGGCCGAAAAGGTAAGCAGCTCTTCCCATGATTTTCTGAAAGACCCGTTGGATCTGTTCGTGGAGGACGGCTGGATCGGGGCGAAGGACACCACCCTGGGCGGGGACAACGGCATCGCCGTCGCTCTGTGCCTGGCGCTGCTGGAGGATGACACGCTGGAGCACCCGCCGCTGGAATGCGTGTTTACCACTGAAGAAGAGGTGGGCATGGACGGCGCGAAAGGCATCGATCTTTCAGACTGCGAAAGCCGCTATCTGATCAACCTGGATTCTGAGGAAGAAGGATATCTGCTGTCCGGCTGCGCCGGAGGCATGCGCTGCGATCTGACGCTGCCGGTACGCCGGGTTCAGCTCTCCGGCCATTTTTATATGGTAAAACTCAGTGGCCTTCTGGGCGGCCATTCCGGCAGCGATATCAACCTGGAACGGGGAAATGCCAATGTGCTGCTGGGGCGTTTCCTGTATTTCCTCTCCAAAAAAGTTCCTTTTGCCGTAAAAGAAATGGCAGGCGGCGCTCTGGATAATGTGATTACCAGGGAAAGTTCGGCAGTGATCGCCGTGGAAGCGGAACACCGCCCGATTTTCGAGAAGGCCGTTCAGGAAATGCGGGATATCTGGAAAAATGAGTATCGGAGCGCGGATCCGGATATCCTTCTTACCGTGACGGATGAGGGGGAGAGAACGGAGGCTGTGATTTCCCCCGTGGATCAGGAGAAGCTGTTGTTTCTTCTGATGGAAGCGCCCTACGGCGTACAGCATATGAGCATGGAGATGGAGGGACTTGTAGAGACTTCCCTGAATCTGGGAATTTTAAAACTGGAGCAGGAAACCTTCCATGTCCGTTATGCCGTCCGCAGCAGCGTAGGCTCCAGGAAAGAACTGCTGGCCGATAGGCTGGAATATCTGATCCAATTTCTGGGAGGCGAGTTCAAACGGGAAGGAGATTACCCGGAGTGGCAGTACCAGAAGGAATCCAAGCTGCGTGATCTGGTCTGTGACGTTTATAAGAAAGTGACCGGGAACGAGATGGTGGTACAGGCGATCCACGCAGGCCTGGAATGCGGCCTGCTGATGGAAAAAATGCCGGGGCTTGACGCCGTTTCCATGGGTCCGGACATGAGGGATGTGCATACGCCGTCCGAACGGCTGAATATCGCATCCACAGCCAGGACCTATGACTTTTTAAAAGAAGTGCTGGCGGCCGTGAAAAAGGGGTTTTAGGGAATCTGAGGGCGCGATTGACAAAGATCGCGCCTTCTGGTAATATGTTTGAGCCCACCGTTGAAAACAGGCAGTCGACGGGTTTATGGATATCTTTAAACGACTGCTTCAATAATTGTTCTGTTATGAATAAAAACCTCTTTTACTCCAACTGTTTTCTTTTTGTTAAAATTAAAGCTGAGCAAATATCCTTTTTCAAGATGGTAATACTCCAGGTAATCCAGCAGCTGCGCTTCTCCTCTTTCATGATAAGCGTTTCCATGCCAGATTTTCATCTCAATAATAAACTGTTCTCCTCCGTAATCGACGATCACATCCGTGCGCTCAAGATTGCGTGTCCGGGATTCGATATAGTAATTTCCCTGTCCGTTAATAATCGGTTTCAAATATAATAGAAAAAATCTGCGCCCGTCTTCCTCAATAAAGTTTTGTTTTTGATCTCCGTAAATCTCATCAAAATGTGCCGTGAATTTTTCAAGAACAAGTTTCATATCCAAATGTCCGTTTATCACAAACTGATTTTTATGCTGAAGCGCGGCTCGATATAGTTCATTTGTCTGTAATTCCGGTAAGGCGAGAAACATATTGTATAAACGAGTCTCAAAAATTCTGTTCGCGACAATGACAGATGCGCTGCTGATTTTTACAAATCCGAACATGATTGCCATATCGATGGCCTGGTCTTCAGGATTATACAGGATACTCTGCCCCTGAAATAACAGCATATACAGGAGGCTTCGAAGTTCCGGATAATCTGTCAGTTTGCGAAACAGGGATTCAAACAGAGTGTTTTTCTCACTTAACAGAATCCGGACAGCGGTTAAAAATCCTTCTTTTGTCCATATGCTGTCCAGGTCGGAAAATTCGTCCGTGTCCGCAAGTCTTTCATCCATTAATTTACAGATTCTCGATACAAGGAACGGATAACCGGACGTATAGTCATAAAGTAGCCGTGATAACGCTGGGATATCCATCTTTGTGTGATGATCATTATCATAATCCGTAAGCATTTTGGAAATTTCTTTTGCGGAAAAACTCATATCCACCAGAAAATCCGCAGCGATATTCCATGGGCTGTTCAGCTTATGCGCATCGTCTGGCCGGATTTTTTGCCTGAGATTTTTGATATCATATACGCCGGCCAGAATGACTGACCGGAAGGTTGCGGTCTGTTCCCTTCTGATATAATAGCCCCTCAGTTGTGATAAAAAGTCGAAAAAAACCTGATTATTGGCAGCGCTGTCCGTTTCATCGATTATCAGCACCAGCTTTTTTTCAGATATTCCACACCATTCGATCAGACATTTAAACAGCACGGACAGGGTGTTTCGACTTCCGGCTTCCATGGT
>CAJTTU010000098.1 GCA_910579325.1 uncultured Lachnospiraceae bacterium
TGCAGGCCAGAAGGGCAAAAGGAAGAAAAAGATTGTCAGCTTAGGCCGCATGTTTGTGGCCTTTTTCATTAAGTATGTTTGGATTAAAGAAAAACAGCGATTTTGCGGCCGTCTATCATTCCGGTAAATCCTATGCCAACAGATATTTGATTATGTATGCGATGAAAAATGGAACGGACAGTATGAGAATTGGCATTTCGGTAAGTAAAAAGGTGGGAAACAGCGTAGTCAGACACAGAGTGAAACGTCTGATTAAAGAAAGCTGCCGTTTACATGAAATTCAGTTTAAGCAGGGATATGATTTGGCGATTATCGCCAGAAAGGCTGCGGCGGGCAGAAGCTATGATGAAATTGAAAGCGCAGTGCTGCATCTGATGGGATTGCATCATATCAGACTGCCTCATGAAGAAGGGGAAACAAAAATCCTTCATTAAGGAATGTTCTTTGGGTGCGGGTGCATGAAACAGTTAATGATTGGTTTGATTAAGCTGTATCGAAAATATATTTCTCCATTAAAGAGATATCCCTCCTGCAGATATGTGCCCACCTGTTCGCTGTATGCGATTCAGGCGCTGGAAAAACATGGATTGCTGAAGGGAAGTTTTCTGGCTGTAAAAAGGATATTGCGCTGTCATCCGTTCGCAAAGGGAGGATACGATCCCGTTCCTTAAATAAACTTTCATGATGCAGCCAGCCTTACGGGGCATAAAAGCGCCTGACATTTTGTTATTATTTACCGGAGCAAGGAGGAAGTTTCGTTGACTACGATTGTTTTGACACAATATAGTGGTTCCATATTAGGTCCGATAGCGAGATTATTGGGCGTTATTATGGATTTTATTTTTAATGTATGCAGTAGTATCGGGATTGAGAATATAGGCCTTTGTATTATTTTATTCACGATCGTGGTGAATCTTCTGATGTTGCCTCTGACTATTAATCAGCAGAAGTTTTCAAAAATGACTTCGATTATGAATCCCGAGCTTCAGGCGATTACGGAGAAGTATAAGGGAAAAAAGGACCAGGATTCCATGATGAAGCAGCAGGTGGAACAGCAGGCGGTCTATGAGAAATACGGAGTATCTCCCACAGCGGGCTGTCTTCCTCTGTTGATACAGATGCCTATTCTTCTTGCGCTGTATCGGGTGATTTACAGTATACCCGGTTATGTATCCGGCGTGAAAAACGCGTTTATGGGCGTGGTGGATCTGGTGGTTACCCAGAATGGGTTTACGGATAAGCTGATGACTTTTGCCGAAACCTTTAAGCTGGAAAAATTCGATTATACTGGGGCGACCGCGGAATCCCTGGACAGAATCGTGGATCTTTTATATAAATTCGACCGGGCGAATTGGAACGAATTTCTGGATACTTTTCCGGCGATAGCGGACCAGGCTCAGCCCTTTATCGATAAGATTATCCACATGAATCTGTTTTTGGGCGGTATCAATCTGGCAGAGGCTCCCGGATTTATTCCCAGCATTGCCTGGGTGATTCCTATTCTGGCCGGATTAAGTCAGTGGTACAGCACGAAGCTGATGTCAAGCACTCAGCCAGCCATGGATGATAAAGATAATCCGATGGCTGCCGTGAGCAAAAGCATGAATATTTATATGCCTATTTTCTCCGTGGTGATCTGTATTACGCTTCCTGCGGGCGTAGGCTTATACTGGGTGGCCAGCAGTGTGGTAAGAATCGTGATGCAGGCCGGAATCAACGCTTATATGAATAAACTGGATATGAGCGAGATTATGAAGAAAAACATTGAGAAGCAAAATAAGAAGCGGGAAAAGAAAGGTCTGCCTCCGATCCGTGACAATGCGAATATCAATGTGAGAAAAAATTATAATAAAACCCTTGCCCAGATTGAGGAAGAAGCGAGGAAGAAAAAAGAGCCGTCAAAGCCTGTCGAAAAACAGGATAATACAAAGTATTACGAAGAACATGGAATTAAAGAGGGAAGTATTGCGTCAAAAGCCCGTATGGTGGAAGAGTATAATAAGAAAAATCTGAAAAAGTAAAAATATGGTTATCAGGTATATATCGTATTGAAATGGCGCAGTGTGGAGGTTATCAGAATGGAGTATAAAGAATTTTCCGCAAAGACGATAGAGGATGCCGTAATTAAGGCTTCCATTGAACTGGAGACGGCCAGCGACCATCTTGAGTATGAGGTAATCGAAAAGGGCAGTACAGGAATATTGGGATTATTTGGTTCCAGACCCGCTGTGATCAGGGCGAGAGTAAAGGAAGAAGTCTCTGTTGCAGAGACAGATATGAAGCCTGCTGTGGAAAAAGCTGAAGAGATTGTTCATGTTAAGACTGAGAAAACCGAAAAAGCTGAAAGGATTGAAAAACCGGTAAAGGCTGAAAAGACTGAGAACCCGAAAACAGAGTCCTTATCTGACGAGTCTCAGAAAAATCCGGAAGCGTCGGCTGACGGTTCAGAATTTGATTCTGATGAGTATGAAAAGTTTTTAAATGATATATTCCGAATTATGGATATGCAAGTGACAATCGAAAGCAAATTTGATGAGAAAAATAATATGCTGGATATCAATCTGGTCGGCGACGACATGGGAATCCTGATCGGAAAAAGAGGGCAGACACTGGATTCTCTGCAGTATCTGGTAAGTCTTCTGGTGAATAAAAAGAGAGAGAGCTATGTCAGAGTAAAGCTGGATACGGAGAATTACAGAGAGCGGAGAAAGGAGACGCTGGAAACGCTGGCAAAGAATATTGCCAATAAGGTAAAGCGGACAAAGCGGCCTGTATCTTTGGAACCGATGAATCCCTATGAGAGACGGGTGATTCATGCTGTTCTCCAGAATGATAAGTATGTATTGACCAGAAGCGAAGGGGAAGAACCTTACAGGCATGTGGTTGTATTTTTGAAAAGAGAGAGATATCATAAGTCCTGATTTGTATGTCAGGTTTATGAAAGGTAAGGGGCTGTCGCAATACTTGAATTTTTGCAGCAGCTCCTTTTTCGCATAATGTACTTTTGGAGCTTTGCGGCGTCTGCTTTTGTTAAATTTCGAGAGTACATCATAAAGATGAACAGGAGCGGTTTTATGTATCATGATACGATTGCGGCCATTGGCACGGCCATGAGTCATTCTGGAATTGGGATCGTGCGGATCAGCGGAGAAGAGGCTGTCGCAGTGGCGGACCGGATTTTTCAGTTTAAAAAAAAGAGAATAAGTCTTGCTCAGGTTGACACCTATACGATACATTATGGATATATTGTGGAAGAAGGTCAGGTAATCGACGAGGTACTGGTTTCCGTGATGAAAGGACCCCACAGTTATACGGCCGAGGATGTGGTAGAGATTAACTGTCATGGCGGCGTGCTGGTGATGAAAAGAATTCTGGAAACTGTTTTAAAAAACGGCGCCAGACTGGCGGAGGCTGGGGAATTTACCAAAAGAGCTTTTTTGAATGGACGTATCGATCTGTCCCAGGCAGAGGCCGTCATTGATCTGATCAATTCCAAAAATGATTTTGCGATGAAAAGCGCGGTTGGGCAGTTGTCAGGCAGACTATCGGAAAAGATCAGGCAGCTGCGGGAACAGATTTTATTTGAGATCGCAACAATTGAATCGGCGCTGGATGATCCGGAACATATAACTCTGGAAGGATATGGGGAGACTCTTTCCCGAAAGCTGGATTCCATGCTTTTCGATATGAATATACTGATTTCCAATGCGGAAAACGGAAGGATACTGTCAGAAGGAATCAAGACTGTGATTCTGGGAAAGCCGAATGCGGGGAAATCCTCTTTGCTGAATCTTCTGTTAGGGGAGGATCGTGCAATTGTGACAGAGATTGCCGGGACAACAAGAGATACGCTGGAGGAACAGATACTTCTGGACGGAATCGGGTTGAAGCTGATCGATACGGCCGGGATCAGAGAGACTGAGGACGTTGTGGAAAAAATCGGGGTTACAAAAGCTGTCGGACAGGCGGAGGATGCGGATCTGATTTTGTATGTGGTGGATTCTTCGGTGAATCTGGATGACAGCGACAGGAAAATTATTGAACTGATCAGGAACCGAAGAGGAATCGTTTTGTTGAATAAATCGGATTTGGAAGGGGTTCTTGACAGCAAACTGCTGTGCAGACTGACAGATAAACGGGTTATCATTTTTTCTGCAAAGGAAGGATTTGGACTTTCAGAACTGAAAGATGCCATAAAGGATATGTTTTTAAACAGAGAATTGTCCTTTAATGACGAATGGTGTCTGACAAACCTGCGGCATAAACAGGCGATGGGAGAGGCTTTTGAGAGCCTGAAGCTGGTGAAGCAGAGTATTGAAGACGGAATGCCGGAGGATTTCTTTTCCATTGATCTGATGAACGCCTATGAAAAACTGGGACTGATTCTGGGAGAAGCGGTGGAGGATGATCTTGTGGATGAGATATTCAGCCATTTTTGTATGGGAAAATAATGGCGGTTCAGGCAGTTTGTCTGAGTATGAGTGAGATTGTATATAGGATTCAGGTGATAATGAAATGGAGTGTCAGAATAAATTGTCAGGGAATAGTTTGAAGGATGAAGCGGCGTCTGTCTATGATTCCACAAGACGGGTGGAGGAAGTTTATGATGTGGCGGTGGTGGGAGCCGGGCATGCCGGCTGCGAAGCGGCGCTGGCTGCAGCCAGGATGGGTATGGAGACGATTATGTTTACGGTAAGCGTTGACAGTATTGCGCTGATGCCCTGTAATCCGAATATCGGCGGCAGCTCTAAAGGGCATCTGGTAAGAGAGATCGACGCTTTGGGCGGCGAGATGGGAAAAAATATCGATAAAACATTTATTCAGTCGAAAATGCTGAACCGGTCGAAGGGGCCGGCGGTACATTCTTTAAGAGCGCAGGCGGACAAGCAGGATTATACAAGGCAGATGCGGTTTGTTCTGGAGAATACGGATCATCTGACAATCCGGCAGGCAGAGGTTTCCGAACTGGTGGTTGAAGATGGAGTTCTGCGGGGAGTAAAAACATTTTCCGGCGCTTTGTATCGGTGTAAAGCGGCCGTATTATGTACCGGAACTTATCTGAAAGCAAGATGTATTTATGGTGATGTCAGCAATGCGACGGGACCTAACGGTCTGCAGGCTGCCAATCATCTGACAGATTCACTGAAAGCTTTGGGAATCGAAATGTTCCGTTTTAAGACGGGAACGCCAGCCAGAGTGGACAGAAGAAGCATTGATTTCTCAAAAATGTCAGAACAGTCTGGCGATGAGAGAGTGGTGCCATTTTCTTTTTCCACGGATCCGGAATCCGTACAGAAGGAGCAGGTTTCCTGCTGGCTTACTTATACGAATGAGGAGACCCATCAGATTATCAGGAAAAATCTGGACCGCTCTCCTTTATTTTCCGGCGCCATCGAGGGGACAGGACCCAGATATTGTCCTTCTATTGAGGATAAAGTCGTAAAGTTTGCGGATAAAGACAGACATCAGATTTTTGTGGAGCCGGAAGGACTTTATACCAATGAGATGTACCTGGCCGGTATGTCCAGTTCTCTGCCGGAAGATGTACAGTACGCCATGTACAGGACACTGCCGGGACTGGAACATGTGAAGATTGTCAGAAACGCTTATGCCATCGAGTATGACTGTATCAATCCGAGACAGCTGAATCCTACGCTGGAATTTAAGAAAATCCGGGGATTATTCAGCGGCGGACAGTTTAACGGCAGCTCCGGCTATGAAGAAGCGGCGGCTCAGGGGCTTGTGGCCGGGATTAATGCCGCGCTTTCAATCAGCGGGAAAGGGCCTTTGATTTTGGATCGTTCTCAGGCTTATATTGGCGTTTTGATCGATGACCTGGTGACAAAAGAAAATCATGAGCCTTATCGAATGATGACTTCCAGAGCAGAGTACAGACTGCTTTTGCGCCAGGACAATGCGGATATCAGATTGTCAGAAATTGGATATCAGATAGGACTGGTCAGTGAAGAGCGTATTCAGTATGTGAGATGGAAAATCAGGGAAATTGAAAAAGAAGTAAAACGACTGGAGAATACGAAAATCGGCGGCAATGAAAGTGTGCAGCAGTTTCTGAGAAATCATCAGAGTACGGAGCTGAAAAACGGAGTTTCTCTGGCGGAACTGATTAAACGGCCTGAATTGGATTATGAGCAGGTAGACTGTCTGGATCCTGGCAGACCGACACTTCCGGAGGATGTGCGGGAGCAGGTTAATATTAATTTGAAGTATGAGGGATATATCAGGCGGCAGAAACAGCAGGTGGCACAGTTTAAAAAATTAGAGGAAAAGCGGCTGGATCCTTCTTTTGATTATTCGGAGGTCAGCGGACTTCGGAAAGAGGCGGTTCAGAAGTTGAATTTGTATAAGCCGATGTCTATAGGACAGGCCGGCAGAATCTCCGGGGTTTCTCCGGCGGATATTTCTGTTCTGCTGGTATATTTGAAGCAGTGAAAACTGTATATTGTTTTATTAATAATTTATATGTATATATTTAAAAATATGTCAAATGACAGATGCTTTTGTGTTACAGTTACATCTATATACATTTGGATTCTTTTCATAGTAAATTGGGGATAAAATTGTGGATAATTTGGAAAAAAATTTAGAAATTGTGGATAAGTGTTTTTTAACAGAAGCATTTCAAAGAGAAAATTTTCAGATCAGTGAGAAAAAGGCAGACTTATTAATTTGTTTTTATCAATTGTTAATTGAGAAAAATAAAGTGATGAATCTGACCGGGATTACGGAATTTCCTCAGGTTGTCTGCAAACATTTTCTGGACAGTGTTTATGGCGGCAGGCTGATTGACAGTATTTGCGGCGATAAGATGGCGGATCATTGTCCGGATCTTTCTGTGATCGATGTGGGGACCGGCGCCGGTTTTCCCGGCATTCCACTGAAAATCTGTTATCCGGAATTAAAAGTGACTTTGATGGATTCTCTGAATAAAAGAGTAGGTTTTTTAAAAGAGGCGATTGATGCTCTTTGTCTGACTGATATTTATGCTGTCCACAGCAGGGCGGAGGAGTTGGGACGGAATCCGGAATATCGGGAACAGTTTGACTGTGCAGTTTCCAGAGCGGTAGCAGATTTGGCTGTTCTTTCTGAATATTGTCTTCCTTTTGTGAAGACAGGGGGAAAGTTTCTCTCTTATAAAGGTGGAAACGTTGAGGAGGAGCTGAATCACAGTATAAAGGCCATCGAGATGTTAGGCGGCCGTGTAGCTGAGGTTCAGAAATTCTCTTATCCTGTGGGGAAAGAAGAAATTTGTCAGAGATCGATTGTTGTGATTGAAAAGGTAAAGGAAACCTCAAAAAAATATCCCCGGAAAGCAGGAACTCCGGGGAAAACACCGTTAGGCAGATAAAGTGTATCGTTATTTTGTGGTTGTTTTGTGAAAAGTGTGTAATTTAGTTTGATGCAAAATGTTCTGCAAAATAAAATGATTCTATCGTTTCTGCTGTTTTTTCAGGCGCTTCCATATGAGGATAGTGTATTGTATCGGGAATCAGCCGTGATTTAATCATTTGATTTAAGTTTTTATAGTCTGCAATCGTCTGTTCGATTTTTGTTTCTCCTGTCCCTCCGAGAATCAGGACAGGGCAGGCTAATTTTTGGAGGGCAGCGGCGACAGGAATCTGTGTGTAGCTGGTTTTCAGACTGCCGTATAAGTATTTGACGCTATAGTTTCCAAGATGAGAGGCTTCATGGAATGCCTGAATATCAACATCCTGTACATGTGCAGGTTGATAAAACAGACTGTATTTTAATTTTCTTTTGATCATAAATCGGGAATGTACAATATTATAAAATAAAGTTCCCAGGATAGGAAGCTGCAGGAAGCCTCTTAAAATTTTTTCCTGTTTTTCCGGAAGTTTATATGTTTCCGACAGTTCTTCCGGATTAATAAAAATAATACTGTGAAACAGTTCTTTTTGATATAGAGCGGACATGGCAACAAGAGAGGAGGTTCGGCCGCTGGAAATAACGTCGCAGGGACTTCCGATAATATGTTTGATAAAATCAATGATCAGCTGTACATACAGAAAATTGGTATAGGTAAAATGCGGCTTTTCAGAACGGCCGCAGCCCAGTAAATCAATCGTATATATGGTATGATTTTTACTTAATTTCTTTTTTATTTTTTTCCATTCAAAATCACATGACATAGAGTCCAGTTCATGGATCAATAAAAGAGGACTTCCTGTTCCTTCTTTTGTAAAATATATTTTTCCAAGCTTCCAGTTGTAATAGAGATCATGATCAGTAGAAAGAGCGTTTTTGGAGACGGCAGTCATAAAAATATATTGATTGATTCCGGCTATAGAGGCAGCCGTGAGACCGGAAAATAAAACCAGACTTCTGAAAGAATTTTTTTTCTTCATAAGGACCTCCATTTTCATTAAATTAGAATGTTAATCATATTTTATGCCAATATTAAATCTACGTCAATAGGATATGGATATATTGGCAAACTGATTGAAGCGGTTACTGTTCAGTGACTGCTGTTTTGCCAAACCTGTTATTAATTATGAAGTGTGCGGTAATATTGCGGCTGATGTATGATTTTATGCCCATAGGTCATTATTTTTTTAGACTGTTGTGAGCTATGAAAATGTTTCACGTGAAACATTTTACCGGAAAAAATTTATTTTATTAAATTTTGTTTAAAAATGTTTCACGTGAAACATTTTTATGGTATGATCTATACGTAACAAAAATATACAATAAAATTTTTATCTCTAGACAAAAAGAAAAATTACGCAATATAAAATAGTAGGAGGAACCGATGGGAAGGACGATTGCGATCGCAAATCAAAAAGGCGGTGTGGGAAAAACAACCACGGCAATTAATTTGTCTGCAAGTCTTGCGTTTATGGAACAGAAAGTGTTGGCAATTGATATGGATCCTCAGGGAAATACCACCAGCGGATTAGGAATTGACAAAAACGATCTTACATATACGGTATATGACCTGTTAATTGACCATGCAGAGATTGAAAATTGTATCATAAAGAATGTTTTTGAAAATCTGGATTTGCTTCCATCGAATGTACAGCTGTCAGGAGCAGAAATTGAATTGATCGGAATTGAACGAAAAGAATTCATGCTGAAGCGGCAAATTGATCGAATCAAAGAAAATTATGATTTTATTATTCTAGACTGTCCGCCGTCTTTAAGTATGCTTACAATTAATTCTATGACAACGGCAGACACAATTTTAGTTCCGATTCAATGTGAATATTATGCGCTGGAAGGACTGAGCCAGTTGATCTATACGATTAATCTGGTGAAAAAACGTCTGAATCCGGATTTGGAGATGGAAGGCGTAGTATTTACCATGTATGATGCCCGGACCAATTTATCTCTTCAGGTTGTAGAAAATGTAAAAAATAATCTCCATCAAAATATTTATAAAACAATCATTCCCAGAAATGTCCGTCTGGCAGAAGCGCCCAGTCATGGACTTCCTATTCAGATGTATGATGCGAAATCAGCCGGCGCGGAAGCTTATCAGTTATTGGCGAGAGAGGTTATCGACAGAGGAACAGAAATTTGGTAATAAAATAGAAAGAGGAAACAATGGTAAAAGGAAAAAAAGGATTAGGAAAGGGACTTGATTCTCTGATTGAAGATTACGGTGTACCGCAGGAAATTGAGAAAGTGGATCGACCGGACGTTTATTTGAAAATATCTCAGGTTGAGCCAAACAGAAAGCAGCCCAGAAAAAATTTTGATGAAAACGCTATGGAAGAATTGGCGGAATCTGTGAAACAATATGGAATTATTCAGCCTCTGATCGTGAGAAAAAAGGAAAATTATTACGAGATTATTGCCGGAGAACGAAGATGGCGGGCCGCAAAAATGGCGGGATTGAAAGAAGTTCCCGTGGTCATCAGAAATTATACGGATGAAGAAATTATGGAAATTTCGTTGATTGAAAATATTCAGAGAGAAAATCTGAATCCCATTGAAGAAGCCATGGCCTATCAGCTTTTAATTAAGGAATTTCATTTAAAACAGGAAGATATAGCGGCCAGAGTTTCTAAAAGCAGAACATTTATTACCAATGCCATGCGTTTGCTTAAGCTGGATGAGCGGGTGCAGAATATGCTTTCAGAGTTATTACTCACCAGCGGTCATGCACGGGCGCTGCTCGCGATTGAGAACGGAGATCTTCAATATGAGACGGCTATGAAAGTTTACGACGAAGGTCTCAGCGTACGGGAAGTAGAGCGGCTGGTCAAAAAAATCAATACACCGCCGAAAGAAGAAAAAAATGAACAGTCAGATTCCCGGAAAGAACAGTATCAGCTGATATATGAAAACGCGGAAAATAAGTTAAAAGCTATTATGGGCACAAAAGTGAATATCAGAAATAAAAATCATAACAAAGGAAAAATAGAAATAGAATATTATTCTCTGGATGAACTGGAGCGGCTGATGGAATTATTTGATCATATCAGATAAAAGGATATATCTGCTCTGTTGATGTACTTTTATTATAAATTACATAAAACATATTAGCGAAGAAGAAGAGAGGTACAAAAAAATATGGAAAACAGTATATTGAATAATTTACTTTTTGATCCGGCTTACCTGATCATTGGCCTTGGCGTTTTGTCTTTTGTATTGCTGATTGCTGTGATCGTATGTATCGTTCGGACTAAGAAGTTGTATCAGAAATATGATGCGTTTATGAGAGGAAAAAATGCGGAATCGCTGGAAGACAGAATTTTAGAACAGATTGGAGAAATTAAAAACTTGAATCTGGAGGACCACAGCAACAAAGATGCTATCAAAGCGATCAATAAAACTTTGCAGAGAACCTGTCAGAAGATGGGACTGATCAGATATGACGCTTTTAAAGGGATGGGCGGACAGTCCAGTTTTGCTTTTGCCATCTTAGATCAGCAGGATAACGGCGTGCTGATGAACGCCATTCACAGCAGAGAAGGATGTTATCTGTATGCTAAGGAGATTGTTGGCGGAACGTCTGAAATTACGCTGAGCAAGGAAGAAGAAGCGGCATTGAAAAAAGCATTGTCATAAAGAAGTAAAGAAATAAAGAAATGATGGAAGATAAATAATTCAGGAGTGATTTTTCACTCCTTTTTTTATCTGTTACCTGTAGAATATCTATAGATAAATCTTCCGATCCTCACTGTGATATAAAAATGTTCCACGAAAATGCATATGCAAAAACAAAGGAAATATGTCGTTGCTTGTCAGATGAAAATTAAGTTTTTATATCCGTTTATTTGTAAGAATTATTTAATGAAATTGTATAAAATATATGATAAAATATGAAAAGACATTTCAATATATCAGTTCTTGAAGGAGCAGGAAAACAGATATGCAGAATACGGTTTTGATTGTGGACGATGAAAAAGAAATTGCCGACCTTGTGGAAATTTATCTGGTCAGCGACGGATTTCGGGTTTTAAAAGCAGAGGATGCGAAAGCAGGCCTTTCTTATATAGAAAATGATGTTGTAGATCTGGCGATATTAGATATTATGCTGCCGGAGATGGATGGTTTGGAGATGTGCAAGGAGATCAGGAAGACAAAAAATATTCCGATTATATTTTTAAGTGCCCGCTCTACGGATCTGGATAAAATTATGGGTCTGGGAATGGGAGCGGACGATTATGTGACCAAGCCGTTCAGCCCGCTGGAGCTGGGAGCCAGGGTAAAATCACAGCTTCGCCGGTATCATGAACTGAATCCCGGCGGACAGAAATTCAAGGATCACAGCGGCTGCATCAGTATTCATGGAATCAATATTGACAAAGAAAACCATATGGTTATGGTGGGAGATGAAGAGGTTAGACTGACGCCGATTGAATTTGATATCCTTTATCTTCTGGCTTCGAATCCCGGCAAGGTGTTCAGTACAGATGAAATTTTTGAAAGAGTATGGAATGAAAAGGTGTACGAAGCCAATAATACGGTTATGGTACATATCAGAAGACTGCGGAGCAAGCTGAAGGAAGATCAGCGGAAGGACAAGATTATCTCCACTGTCTGGGGGGTAGGGTACAAAATTGAAAAGTAATTTTCAGACCAGATTTAAAAAACAGGTTTTGAAAAATATCATTGTCAGTGGCGTAATCACAGGTGTGGCGGAGTTCTTTCTGGTTATGAATTTAACGATCATCAAAAGGATCCTTGAGATTCGCAATTATTATAACAAGGCCAGTCTGGAAAGCGGAAGTGTGAATCTGATCGCCGCCATGTTCCTGGTACTCATCGGGATTATTATATTTTCAATCAGTTTTTTTGTTTTGGAAAACTGGAAGATCAGTTTTATTACGGATGTTTATCATGGAATACGCAGACTGGCGGACGGAGATCTGGATACTCATGTGGAGATCGTCGGGGATGATGAATTTGCGGAAATTGCTCTGGAAGTGAATCACCTTGGGGAAAAAATCAAGGATCTGATTGAAAAAGAAAGAAAATCAGAAAAGACGAAACATGAACTGATTACCAATATTGCTCATGATCTGAGAACCCCTCTTACTTCAATTATCGGATATGTGGAGCTGCTTCACACCAATGATATGCTGACAGACGAACAGAGAAAGCAGTACACGGCCATTGTGCTTACTAAGGCAAAAAGACTGGAAAGTCTGATTGAAGATTTATTTGGCCTGACGAAATTGAATTACGGAAAGATCACGATGAATATAGAGCAGATTGATATTGTAAAGTTATTGGAACAGTTGCTGGAGGAAGCTTATCCCAGCTTTATGGAAAATGATCTGGATTATGAATTACAGACAAATGAAAATCGAATTCTGATCAACGGAGACGGAAATCTTCTGGCCAGATTATTTGATAATATTATTTCCAATGCGATCAAGTATGGAAAAGACGGAAAAAAAGTACAGGTTATCATAATCGGAGAAGAAAAATATGTTACGGTCCGTATCATTAATTTTGGAAAGATTATTCCGGAAGAGGAACTTCCTTATATTTTCGATAAATTTTACCGGGTGGAGCAGTCCAGATCCGAGGAGACAGGCGGAACCGGATTGGGGCTGGCTATTGCAAAAGATATCACGGAACTGCACGGTGGAACAATTTACGCGGAAAGCTCTTTAAAAGGAACTGAATTTATTGTAAAATTAGTTCGTGACTTTGATATAGATCAGGAATAAACCGAGAGGACGTCTCTATGAATAAAAGGATGATTTCTTTCATAACCAGTCTGATATTGATATTTATGTGCTTTCTTCCTGCTCATGCCGTGGGCAGCGAGGAAAGCCAGGTTGGCGTTACTGTTGATTTTGGATTTTATCATGCGGTAAAATCGGGACGGTATGTTCCGGTTCATATTACTGTGGAAAAACTTGGAGAGTTTGGAGAGGGG
>CAJTTU010000099.1 GCA_910579325.1 uncultured Lachnospiraceae bacterium
GTTTGACCGATATGACCTTTCACCGGAAATTGCTTAAGCGAATAACATTTGGAAAAATATAAAAAATAAAGGAGGAGCGAACAGGATGAATATAGAATTATGGCAGAAGGCCGTGGAATTTCACGGGCATAAATGCGTGGGACTGGCATTCGGTTTCCGTATGGGAGAAGAGGCAAAAAAGATCTTCGGCGAGGATGAGGAAATTTACTGCAGGATGCCCGTGAAAAGCTGTATCACCGACGGTATTACCGGCGCCACCGGCGCGTCTGTGGAAAATGGCCGGATTCAGGTGGATGAGAGTTTGAATAACTTTATCTTTTACATTAAAGACGACGACGAGGGCTGGGCTTTCAGACAGAAAAAGATGGAGCTGCCAGAAGGGACCGATCCCGTTGCCGCGGTGCTGACTTATGACAGGGATATGATTGTGACGGTTGATCCCTGGGATATGTAGTGAAAAAGAATTTCCTAATGATATAAAGAAGCTGCCGCCTGATTCTTTCTCAGTCAGGTGACAGCTTTTTTTCGCTCGGGGGGGGGTAATTGGAAACGGAAGAACAAAGTGTTCCCATAGTTGATTTTTGCTGATACAGTTCCAATGTTTTCATGGATATCCTGCAGTAATCTCTTACATACACATCATCCAGATCACATTTTAATATATCCTGAATTTTCTGAATCCGGTACAGAATCGTATTGCGATGGGTATACAGTTTGGCTGCTGTTTTGGAAGCTGACCGTTCATTGTCCAGAAAACATTTTAAGGTGGAAAGCATTTCATCCCCGGAGCCTTGCTGCATTTCCCATAGTTCCACAATACCTGGCATACATGCGTTTACACAGTCGGACAGGGAGGAAGAATCCACAATAAAGTCAAAGGCATAATCAAAAAAATGATAAAACCGTTTATCCCTGCAAAAGAGAGATCCGTAATAGATGGCGGATCTGGCCTGCTTGTAAAGGCGGTTTGCCCGCTTTAAACCCTTGCATGGGAGACTGAAACCGATGCTGACAGGATTATTGCTTATCAGATCTTTAAAGAATGTCATAATGGTCTGATCGGCATTCAGATCATAATTTGCCAGAATCAGAATATAAGGACTTTTTTTCAGCGTAATGCATTTTGCGGCTTTCCGCAGAATCATATGGGCCAGCGTATCCAGATTGATACGAAATTCTTTTTTGTCAGAATCGGATTTCAACTGAATCAGGGCAAGCTGATAAATATCATCGGCATTCCATTGCTGGTAATGCATCTGCGTGTTCAGCTTTTTTTCATCATAGGGCTTTCCAAAAAGAATATTGTAAAAAACGTTATGATTCGATTGGGTTATGTTGGTATGAAACTGACCGAGGCTGGGTTCTAAACGTCTGGCCAGAAAATCTAAAAGCTGATAGTCTCCCTCATTCAGCGTCCGGTCTCTGGCCAAAAGATTCAGATGGCCGCAGGACATGTCATTGTAATACATGCCGTAATAGATACCGGAATAGCGCATCATCTGGTTGCTGTTAAATTTGTAGGACTGGGAACCGTGACGGTGGAAGGCTATGTTGGAATACTGACGCTTCATCATATTCACTGCGTTTAATGAAGAGTAGCCATACCGGTATATGTAAGCCCATTCGTTGTCAAGATCATCCGGCCCGTATTGTTTTGTCAGGCCCAGCATCTTGTTATTGCCGTCAAATAAAACCAGCGGATTTTGAAAAACATACCAGGAGAGATTCATCACTTCCTGGTAATTTCCTTCATCGATGGCTTCTCCAATCTGCTGTGACCAGTCTTCAAAATAGTCGAACGTCCCCTGTATAATCTCAAAGGCCTGGGTAAGCTTCATATTATGTATCTTAATAATGTTTCCTTCGCCGTTGCACACCACGCAATCTTTTTCCGAATATACGTGGACACAGTTGGTGGCGTAAGCCAGTCTGGCACTGTTCAGGATAGCCGGGGCTTTTTCATCGATATTCAGTTCAAGGTCAAAAGAGGACAGCCTGTTGGCAATGTTCCACATACTTAATTTCATAATTTCTTCTTCCTGACGCGTATGCCGCATAATCCGGGCAGATTTTAAATTTTACATTCAAATCTGCTTTCTTTGGTAATTTTTATAACGATGAACCTGTTTTCCTAAATATCCTCTTAACATTCTATCAAATTTCTATAAAAAGATAAGTGCTAATTCCTACAAAATTAACAATCAAATCCGGCGGGAAAATTGTAGCCTCCATCCATAGTATTGAAGAATCCGATTTTTTATAATGAGTCCAGGTTGCAAGAATGGTGAAAGCAAATGCAGAAAATGCAAGAAGGAGGTTTTTACAAATGGAAGAAAAGAAAGTAAGCGGACTGGGCGCGGCGTCAATATTGACATTGTTCTTGATTTCCATGGGTTTCTCGGTTGTTACGCCGGCCATGGCTACGCTGGCACAGCATTTCGCGGGGAAGGATGTATCCTGGATTTCCACGCTGCCCACATTATTTGTGGTAATCGGTACTTTTATCGCCGGTAACATCATGGGGAAAAAGGTAAAGTACCGCACGCTGGCCATCGGAGGCAGTATCCTGTATCTGGCAGGCGGCTGCGGACCTGCTTTTTTTGACAATTACGCGCTGACGCTGGTTTGCCGCGGAATCCTGGGACTTGGCTTGGGTCTTATGTCTCCTCTGGGAAACGCGTTGATTATCGGTCTGTATAAAGGACAGAAGCAGGCTTCTATGTTGGGATATGGCACGCTGTGTATGAATGCTGGCGGTATTATCCTGCAGATGCTGGGCGGTTCTCTGGCTTCTATTCCTGAGGTTGGCTGGAAATATGTATTTTTTGGTCATGCATTTGGCGCCCTTGGTCTGATCATGGCATTTTTCCTGCCGGAACCGGAGCTTGCCCCTGCGTCGGCAGCGGCAGACGCGCCCAAGTCAAAGGAAAAGATGAGTGGCCTTGTATGGATCATGGCAGGTTTGTTATGCTTATTCAATGTTTTGAATTATCCGGTTATGATGAATATCTCTGTTTTGTTTGAGGTGAGGAATGCCGGCGGAGCCGCGGCGGCAGCGACTTCTCTGTCTCTTTATACGGTAGCGGGCTGTGTGGCCGGTTTGATTTTCGGCAAGCTGTTCCAGTTTGCGCAGCGATGGTGTCTGACTATCGGTTACGCATTATGCGGTCTGGGCGCTCTCTGCGTATACACGGGAAGCACAGGCGTTATTATGACTGCGGGACTGCTTATGATCGGTTTTGGTTTTTCCGTTGTTATGCCCTGTATTATGACATGGGCCGGTATGGCGACGCCGCCCAGTACGGTGGCCGCGGCTACTTCCCTTATACTGGCATTGATGAATATGGGCGCTTTTATCAGTTCTTTCTGGCTGCAGTTTTTGAATGCGGTAGTGGGAGAAAATCTGTACAGCGCGATTATTGTGGGCATCGTCGTGCATTTTGTTACGGCAGCGGCGTTTGTCGTGTACAATCCGTTTAAGAAAAAATAAAGCGCGATAGGATTTTATCGGCTACATAAGCACGAAATTCATAAAAACCGCTGACAGCTGCAGAAGAACAATCTTCTGCAGTTGTTTTAAAAATAGACAACGATTATAATTGTAATAAAAATACAGTAACAGACGGTTAAAAAAGCGGTGTCCCGGACAGACTCCGGGAGCTGAAAAACCATGACAGGAGAAAATGAAATATGGCAAAACTGACACCAAAAGAAAACTATATGCGGCTGACCAGAGGGGAGTGCCCGGAATATGTGCCGATCTATACGATGATGCAGATTCCCGGTATGCCTCCGGTAGCGGCGGCAATGCACAGTCCCAGTCTGCTGGGCGCTTTCCGGGGCCCTCAGGGTGGTATCGATCCCTGGGGCGTAAAGTATGTGACCAGCGAATCGACGAATAACGGCGCTATTCCCGAGCCGAACAATTTTATTCTTGACGATATCACGAAATGGCGGGATGTTTTGAAAAAACCGGATTATTCCGGCGTGGACTGGGAGGCGATGGCAAAGAAGGATCTGCAGATGGCCGGTATCGATCCCACACAGACGGCTCTTGTTCTGAACGCCCAGGCCGGCGTGTTCCAGGAGCTGGTAGCGTTTATGGGTTTTACGGAAGGTTTATGCGCGATGTACGAGGAGCCGGAAGAGGTAAAGGCCATGTTTGACTTTATCACGGATGTTTATCTGGAGACTCAGAATGCCTTTATGGATTATTACACGCCGGATATCTACTATATTCTGGATGATTCCGCGACCCAGAAGAATCCGTTTATCTCTCTGGATATGTTCCGTGAATTTCTGATGCCTTATTACAAAAAGATGGCGAAGCCGGCCATTGACAGAGGAATCCCGATTCAGTTCCATAACTGCGGGCGCTGCGAGGATTTTCTGGATGATATGGTAAACGATCTGGGCGTATGTATCTGGGATCCGGCTCAGACGATGAATGATCTGGCGGCCGTGAAAAAGAAATATGGAAACAGGCTGGCGCTTGCCGGAGGCTGGGACTTTAAGGTTCCCGATACCTGGCCGGATGTGGACGAGGAATGGGTACGCTCTACCGTTCGCTATTCCATGGATACGCTGGCGCAGGGCGGCGGTTACGCATTTTGCGGCATGGTTCTGGGCGAAGCAGGAGACGAGACTACGATGAAGGTAAACGGTTGGATTATGGACGAGGCGGAAAAATATGGAAGCCAGTTTTATAAATAATTAATAGAAAGAGAGGAAACAGCTGATGAGCGTGGGCGCTTTTATGAAACAGGCGGCAGAAAGAGATTATTCCAGGGAGTGGCAGGCTCCGGGTTCATTTCCCTGGATTTTCCAGAGACCGAAGGAGCCGATTACGGGCAGACCTTACAGTGTGAGGGAAAATTATATCAGATGTGTGAAGGGCCAACAGCCTTACTGGATGCCGGCATATTTTTACGAGTCAAATACGGTATGGCCCGATGCTCTGGAGGAACATCCGGTACCGGAGGTAGACGGTTATGACTGGTGGGGCGTATACTGGACCATGGTGGAAAAGGTGGGCGGCATGATTACCAAGCCCGGCACCAGAGTGATCAGTGATTTCGTCAACTGGAAGGAAGAGGTGGAATGGCCGGATCTGTCCCTGGTGGATTTTAAGACGGACGGCGAGAAGCTGCAGAAGATGATGGATCCTGAAAGACCCCATATTTATGAGTGTGTGGAAGGTATCTTTGAGCGGCTGCATGAGATGATGCCTTTTGATGAAACACTGGTGGCTTTTTATGAAGAACCGGAGCTTCTGGAAGAATTTTTCCAGAAGATGGCAGATTATAAGATCGAGTGCTGCGACAATGTATTTAAGTATTACGGTCAGGTGGACGGTGTGCTTTATCATGACGACTGGGGTACCCAGAGAGCCGGGTTTTTCTCCAATGAGATGTTCCGGGAGCAGATTATGCCCGCCACAACCCGGCTGCTGAAATTTATAAAGGATCAGGGTAAATTTATCGAGCTGCATTCCTGCGGAAAAAATATTCAGTATGTGCCCGAAATGCTGGAGATGGGAATCGATATGTGGACGCCTCAGATCGGTATCAACGAGCCGGATTATCTGTATGAAACTTACGGCGATCAGATGACCTTCTGCTTCAATCTGGATATCGCTCCAGGTGAGACAGAGCAGGAGATCCGCAGAAAAATCAGAGATTTCGTGGATCATTTCGGCGCGAAGGGTCGCTGCATGCCCTGGATTATGACGGATATGAGCGATCCAAACCAGGAAGTAATCGCCAGGGACGAGCTGTATCATTATTCTCTGGAATATTATAATAAACTGTATCATCGCGGTTAAAAGACACCCTTGAATCTATATCAGGAGAGATCAATATGAATTTAAGAGAAAACGCTATGGCGATTTTAAACCGGCAGCAGCCGGATTTCTACGGAGATCTGATGAATGCCATCGAGCTGGTTCCCGATCCGGTTCTGATGGGCGATCTGCCGCCTCAGGATGGTCTGGAGCATCCTGATTCCTGGGGAACCGTTTATATTTTTAAGCCTGGTTCGCCGGGGCCTCATCCCCATGTAAATGATTCCAACGCGGTCATTAAGGATATCGAAAAGTGGGAAGAACAGTTAAAGGTTCCCGATCTGGATCATCTGGATTTTTCCATGGCAAAAAAAGTGGCCGAATCCGTGGACAGAAAAGAAAAGTTTGTAGGCTTTATGTTTGCCGGAGGTCTGTTTGAGCGTTCCCATCATCTGATGGGTATGGAAAACGCTCTGATCAACTATATGGATTATCCCGACGAGATGGCGGCGCTTCTGCGGGTGATCGCGGATTATAAGATCAAATATATCAGGATGATGGCGAAAGAAGTGCGTCCGGATATTATTTTCTATCATGACGACTGGGGTTCCAAACAAAATCTGTTTTTGCCGCCCCGTATCTGGAGGGCTATTATCAAACCGCTTCAGAAGGAGATCGCGGATGTGATCCATGAATGCGGCATGATCTATATGCATCATGCGGACTGTATCTGCCAGCCCATCGTCACCGATATGGTGGAAATCGGCGTTGATATCTGGCAGGGCGCCATCGCGCAGAATGATATCGTGGAAATTCAGCGTGTTACCGAAGGAAAGCTGGCTATGGTAGGCGGCATCGACGGACCTAAGGTGGATATTGAGAATATTACCGAAGAGCAGATTCGGGCTGAGGTCCGGCGGGCTGTCGACACTTATTGCCCGGGCGGTCGTTTCTTCCCTTCAATTCCCAACGGCATCTGTTTCAGAGAGTGGAATAATTCAATTGTCATGGATGAGCTGGAGAAATACGGAAGACAGTTTGCCGTCGAGCATCCGATCGGATAACATAATATGACGCGGCACATTTCTGAACAGGAAATGTGCCGCGTCTTTTTTTGCGGAATTTATATTTTTATGCCATAATAGAGTTATCGGTCAGAATGAAAAACAGCAACGGATCGGACAAGCTCCGGGAGCTGGGGAACTCAAAAAGGAGGCAGATAATATGAACAAGGAAAACTGGCCAAACAGTAAATCACTTTATGAACGTCTGAAAAAATACGGCGAATCGGATTATTACCCTTTTCATATGCCGGGTCATAAACGAAAAGACATGGTCTTTGAAAATCCTTTTGACTGGGATATTACGGAGATCGACGGTTTTGACGATCTCCATCATCCGACGGGTATTTTAAAGGAGGCGATGGAAGAGGCGGCGGCCTTTTATCAGAGTGACGCCACTTATTTTCTCGTAAACGGAAGCAGCTGTGGGATTCTTGCGGCTATTTCCGCCGCCGTTCATCCGGGCGATAAGCTTTTAATGACCAGAAACTGCCATAAGTCCGTTTATCATGGAGCATTGATAAACCAATTGGAGACGGCGTATCTGTATCCTGATATTTTAGAGGACTTTTCCTGTGCCGGAGGGATTACGGCGGAACAGACGGAAGCGGCATTGCGGCAGGATGTGGAGCGGAAAATCGGATGCGTTGTGATGACGTCTCCCACCTTTGAAGGGCTGGTATCCGATGTGGAGAAAATTGCCGGGATTGTCCACAGACATGGCGCCATTCTGATTGTGGATGAGGCCCATGGCGCTCATTTTCCTTTTCATCCGGCGTTTCCCCGGTCGGCCCTTGCGCTGGGAGCGGACGCGGTAATTCAGAGTCTGCATAAAACGCTGCCCTCCCTGACGCAGACGGCCCTTCTCCATATCAGGGGGAACAGGATCGACCGGAACAGGGTAGAGACTTATCTGCGCGTATATCAGAGCTCCAGTCCCTCTTATGTGCTGCTGGCCAGCATCGACCAGTGCATCCGGTTTATGACGGACAGCAGGGGGAAGGAGTCTGTGGAGAGGTATGTGGAGCATCTTACGGATGTGAGGGCGAAGCTGTCCGGGCTGAAACAGATCAGGCTGCTGGATGAAAGAGTGGTGGGGAATTATGGAATTTATGGGCTGGACCCGGGAAAGCTGGTATTGGGAAGTGTTCGGCAAACCGCTCCGGTGACGCCTTTTGTCGAATTATCTGCCGGAGGAGCAGGCATGACCGGGAAGGAGCTGTACCGGCGGCTTCGGGAACGGTACCATTTGCAGCCGGAAATGTGTACGGATCGTACGGTTACGCTGATGACATCCGTGAATGACAGCCGGCAGGGGTTTGATCGTCTGTTGGAAGCGGTGAAGGAAACAGACCGGGAAATGGATCAAAAAATGAATCGGAAAATGAGCCGGAAATCAGGCAGAGAATCAGACAATCGACAAAAGAATATAAAGACAGAAAAAAGAATGAAAATAAAAGATGAAAAAGCAGAAAACACCGAAAAGCCCGTCGCCCGGCTGCCCATTTTTCTGGCTGCCGCCGCTCCCTGTGAGTTGATTCCTTTGGAAAAAAGCCAGGGCCGAATCGCGGCGGAACTGGTCTGTCCTTATCCGCCCGGCATCCCCATATTGGTTCCGGGAGAGGAGATTACGGAAGCCTGTGCCGACCGGGTAAAGGCATATCTGGAACAGGGATTTGAGATTCACGGAATCCGGACAGGGGGAGACAGATTTCAGATATCGGTGCTGAAATAAGACGCTGAAAAACAGAATTTCAGTGCTGACCAGACATGTCCAGGGAGATTCTTTTTTAAAAGTACTTCTATTTACAGGCCCGATTTCATATGTTGTAAAGTCAGATGTGGCCTGGAACAGGTGTCCTTTTAAGGAGGGATTAAAGTGGGTGAATTACGGGGAACGGAATGCTTGAGCCAGTATGATCTGGAGATCATTTCGTTAAAAAGAGGAAGAGGGGCAGTGATCTGCGAGACGGATCAGGGCATGATGCTTTTGAAACAGTGCGACGTGTCTGAGAAGCGGATTCAGTTTGAGGATGAGGTTCTGTCCTGTCTGAAAGAAAATGAAACTATATTTGTGGATGATTATAGAAGGACTGCCGCCGGGGAGCTGCTGGCCGCCGGGGCGGACGGCAGCAAATATCTGTTGAAACATTGGTACGGGGGCAGCGAGTGTGATATGCGCAGCCAGAACGATATTCTGGCAGGCGTCCGCCAGCTGGCCTGTCTGCATCTGAAGCTGCGCAAAGTACCGCCCTCGCCTTTATGGGATCAGAAATCGGTTGAGCCGTCGCTTCTGACTGCCGTCTATGAAAAGCGCAACCGGGAATTCAGGAGAATCCGTAATTTCGTCAAGCAGCGTCGGAAAAAGACGGATTTTGAGCTGTTGTTTACCGGTTCCTTTGAGGACTTTTACGGTCAGGCGCTGCTGGCGGCGGAGCAGATGGCGAAGATATCGGAACGCAGAGAGCTTTTTCTCTGCCATGGAGATTACAATAACCATCATATTTTAATGGATGGCCAGCAGACGGCAGTGACAGAGTTTGGGAAAATGCATCTGGACGTACAGATCTGGGATTTATATCACTTTATGAGAAAGGCGCTGGAAAAACATAACTGGAATCTGCGTCTCGGCAAGGGAATGCTGGAGGTTTATGACCGGATTCTGCCTGTAAAAAAGGAAGAATGGACCTATCTCTATCTGTTGTTTCTGTATCCGGAAAAATACTGGAAACAGTTGAATTTTTACTATAATTCCAACAAGGCCTGGATTCCGGAGCGGAATGTGGAGAAGCTGAGGCTTCTGATCCGGCAGCAGGAAATCCGTCAACAATTTATACAGTTTTTGAGAATAAACAGTTCCATTTTATGAGAAAATCAACTATAATATACCCATGAGCATACTTATCCCCATAAGGGGCAGGTGTTTGTTTCACGGGTATAAAAACAGCCGCCGCATGTTGGGCGGCGAACAGGAATCCACATCATGTATTCTCGCAGCCCGGACCTGGCGGCCATGAAAAAAAAGCTGCAAGGGACCGGACTTTCGGGAGTATGTTATTATGTCGGGAGGTACGAAATGGATTACAAAAAAACGTATGAGGCCTGGCTTGCAGACCCCTATTTTGACGAGGCGACGAAGGAAGAGCTGAAAAGCATTGCCGGAGATGAGAATGAGATTAAGGAACGCTTTTATGCGGAGCTGGAATTCGGCACGGCAGGCCTTCGGGGCGTCATCGGTGCCGGCTTAAACAGGATGAATATTTATACGGTCAGGAAGGCTACCCAGGGCCTGGCCAATTATATTTTAAAGGTGGGCGCGGGAAACAGGGGCGTAGCCATCGCTTTTGATTCCAGACGGATGTCTCCGGAATTTGCCGACGAGGCGGCGCTGTGTCTGGCGGCAAACGGCATCAAGGCTTATGTGTTCGAGAGCCTGCGTCCGACGCCGGAGCTTTCCTATGCGGTGCGCACGTTAAACTGCATTGCCGGCATCAATATCACGGCCAGCCATAATCCGCCGGAGTATAACGGCTACAAGGTATACTGGGAGGACGGCGCCCAGATTACGCCGCCTCATGACACGGGTATTATGGCCGAGGTAAAGGCTGTCACGGATTTTAATACAGTTAAAACCATGGAGAAAGCGGCGGCCGAAGCGGCAGGATTGTACCAGGTCATCGGGAAGGAGATCGATGATTCCTATATCGCGAAGCTGAAGGAACAGGTAAAGAATCCGGAAGCCATCAAGCAGGTGGGAAAAGACATCACCGTGATTTACACGCCTCTGCACGGAACGGGGAATATTCCGGCCAGAAGAGTGCTGAAGGAAATCGGCTTTGACAATGTATATGTAGTGCCGGAGCAGGAGCTGCCGGACGGAGAGTTCCCTACCGTCAGCTATCCGAATCCCGAGGCGGCGGAAGCCTTTAAGCTGGCGTTGAAGCTGGCGAAGGAGAAAGATGCGGACCTGGTGCTGGCCACGGACCCGGATGCGGACCGTCTGGGCGTGTATGTAAAGGATACAAAGAGCGGCGAGTATATCACCCTGACAGGAAACATGTCAGGCTGTCTGTTGGCCGAGTATGAGATCAGCCAGATTAAGGAAAAGCAGGGACTGCCTGCGGACGGCGCATTGATTAAGACGATTGTAACGTCAAATCTGGCGGATGCCATCGCGAAATATTATGGAATCCGTCTGATCGAGGTGCTGACAGGCTTTAAGTATATCGGACAGCAGATTCTGGGCTTTGAGAACAGCGGCAAGGGAACCTATCTGTTCGGCTTTGAGGAAAGCTACGGCTGTCTGATCGGAACCCATGCCAGGGATAAGGACGCGATTGTGGCTACGATGGCGCTGTGCGAGGCGGCGGCTTATTATAAAACGAAGAATATGACGCTGTGGGACGCTATGCTGGCCATGTATGAGCGGTATGGCTATTATAAGGATGATGTGAAGTCCGTTTCCCTGAAAGGCATCGAGGGGCTTGCCAAGATCCAGAGCATTATGGAGAGCTTAAGGGGACAGTGCCCTGAAACTATCGGCGACTACAAAGTGCTGTCCATGAGGGATTACAAGCTGGATAAGGTGACAGACCTGGCTACGGGACAGGTAACAGGTACCGGACTGCCCTCATCAAACGTCATCTATTACGACCTGAGCGACGACGCATGGCTCTGCGTGCGCCCTTCCGGGACAGAGCCGAAGATCAAGCTGTATTACGGCGTAAAGGGAACCTCTCTGGAGGATGCGGCCAGGAAATCGGAAGCGCTGGGAAGCGTGGCGATGAAGCTGCTTGAGGTGTAGAAATTAAAATGATTTGTGCGTATAACAGCATGATTATTTAACAGGAAAAGAATCTCTGATTGTATGGTAAATATTTTTGGAGATTCTTTTTTGTGTTCAAATCGTACTGTCCAGTTATATATCCGTCCCCTTTTTCATATAATTTTATAAATACATTTTGCAGAGGTTTATAAAATTGATATGAAAAAGCGGATGATATTGATAGGCGTTCTGGCGGCTGCAATGGTTCTTTTCGCTGGTTGCGGTTCCGATGCGGGGGAAGAAAAGGTAAAGGATCTGGAATTTACCGTGGTGGAGGAAAAATCTATTCCCGGAGAGCTGGCGAAGCTGATCGAGGAAAAGAAGCTGAATGAGTTTCGCCTTACTTACACGGATGATGAAAGCCTGTATCTGGTTACTGGATTTGGAGAGCAGGAGACGGGAGGATACAGTATTTCCGTCAACGAATGCTATCTGACCGAGACCTCGATTGTGTTTGACACTACCCTGATGGGTCCCTCAAAAGATGAAACGGTACAGCAAAAAGCGTCTTATCCTTACATAGTCGTGAAAACAGAAAAAAGGGAAGAACCGGTTATATTTAAGTAAGGCTGTCGTAAATGACAGCCTTATTCCTGCAAACGCCGGGCCAGTTTACACCTGGCTCATATTTAGGTAAAATTTTTTTGTTTGCCTGTCAGCGCTATTTTTTAAGCTTTAATGCGGTTATCACAGCATCCGTATCTGCGTTTGTAAAATGATAGCGTTATCAGAAAAGCGTTACAGGCAGTGACAGATACGGCATCTATCAAAGCTGTTTTTTCCGGTTATCAGTGTATCGGCATAACCGATACGAAACAGTACATCAGAATAAAGTGGCAGATGCTTCCCCCCATCACAAACAGATGGAAAATCTCGTGGGAGCCAAATGTCTTGTGAAGCTGGTTAAATACGGGAAGTTTTAACGCATAGATTACGCCGCCGATCGTATAGATGATACCTCCCGCTAAAAGCCATGCGAAGGCGGCGGAGGAGAGGGCGTTTAAAATCTGGGTGAAAGCCAGCACGCATACCCAGCCCATGCCGATGTAAAGCAGGGAGGAAAACCATTTCGGACAGCTGATCCACAGCGCTTTGATCAGTATGCCTGTGATGGCGATGCCCCACACCAGCATCAGAAGCCGCCGTCCGGTGACGCCGCCGATGGCAATGGCGCATACGGGCGTATAGGTGCCGGCGATCAGGATAAAGATCATCATATGGTCGATTTTTCTGAGAATTTTGTTTACCCTCTCAGAGATATCCAGCGTGTGGTAAACCGTGCTGGCCCCGTAAAGCAGAATCATACTGACGATAAAAATAGCCAGACTGATCAGATGAATGGTATCCGGATTATGAGTTGCTCTGAGTAACAGCGGTACCGCGGAAAAAACCGCCATAAGCCAGCCGATAAAATGAGTGATGGCGCTGCCCGGGTCTTTGATTTTCAATCTCATAACGCACCTCCTGGTAATTAAAAAAATATAATGTAGTTTTAAATACTATGTATAGTCATATTAATAATATACCACAAATTTTGAAAAAAACAAGAGGGAAGTATTGACTTTTTCCAGGAAGTCGGATAAATTATA
>CAJTTU010000100.1 GCA_910579325.1 uncultured Lachnospiraceae bacterium
CAATGCCTTCTTGTACAGAAGGCTCATGTTCGCGGATTTTCCGTACCTGGAAAGCCTGCGAACATACTTGTTGGTGACACGTCCCCAAACCCCTGAGATCGTTACCTGCGGTAACGGCTGCGTTTTATTTTTCCGTTTACCTGGCATTTGTCATAATTTTGTGAATGTTTCCTTATGGCTCCCTGCCTTTGCTGCGGGGTATTTTATTTATAACTTTTCCTTGCAAAACCGGCGGCCGGATAATAAAATATGGGTAAGAAACTAATCGGAAATGTTCGAGGAATAAACGGACATGTGCTTCGCGCATATTTTCGAAAGAATGAACCGGAAACGGCATAGGTGGTAATTGATGGGGAAAATGTTTAATACGACAGGAGTGTGCAGGCCTGATAAACATTATATGGTTAACATAGATGAGCGGCTGGGCAAAATTGAGGCGTTAATCGGCCAGGGCGCGTATTTTACCATAAATCGGGCAAGGCAGTATGGGAAGACGACGACGATCCAGCTGTTACGAGAGTGGCTGTCCGGGCGGTATATTGTGTTTTCTATCAGTTTTGAGGGAATAGAAAAAGAAGTGTATGCCGGGACGGTTCCGTTTTGCCGGAGAATTTGCAGGCTTTTATATAAACGGGCGTCGGTGCGGCGCGACGGTACAGAGTTTATTTCTGAAAAATTGACTGCGCAGCTAGAACAAATGTGCCATAGGGAAACTAATTTGGCGGATTTATCTGACTTTATTTCTGCTTTATGTATTCAAGCAGAAAAACCGGTTGTACTGATAGTCGATGAAGTGGATCAGGCCAGTAATCAGGAAATCTTTCTTTCTTTTCTGGGAATGCTCCGGAATAAATATTTAAACAGGGATGAAGAACCGACATTCCAGTCCGTGATTCTGGCAGGCGTTTACGATATAAAAAACCTGAAATTGAAGCTAAGGCCGGATGCCGAACGTCAATACAATAGTCCATGGAACATTGCTGTAAGCTTTACCGTCGATATGAGCTTTTCCCCAGCGGATATTGGGGGAATGCTGAAGGAATATGAGGAAGATGAACAGACCGGAATGGACATTGACGCCATGGCGCTGTCGCTCTATGCGTATACTTCCGGATATCCGTATCTGGTTTCTCAGCTGTGTAAAATAATAGATGAGCTTGTGCCGCAGGAGGAAGGATTTGGAACAAAAGCGGCAGCCTGGACAAACGCAGGGCTGACGGAGGCGGTAAAAATACTGCTGACAGAGCCGAATACTCTGTTTGACGATATCGTAAAAAAACTGGCGGATTTCCCGGAATTAAAGAAAATGCTTTATGTTGTCTTATTTCAGGGAGAAAGGATTCCATATAATGTGTACAACTATGCGATTAACATGGGATACATGTTTGGTTTCGTAAAGAATCACCAGGGTATGGTGCAGGTGGCCAATCGGATTTTTGAGACATTGCTGTACAATCTGTTTATCTCAGAGGAAGTTTTGGACAGTAAAATTTATAAGGCGGCGGCTCTGGATAAAAATCAGTTTATTCGGGACGGGCAGCTGGACATGGAACTGGTTCTGGAACGGTTTGCGGAATCTTTTACGGAAATCTATGGGGATGCGGAAGAAAAATTCGTGGAAGAAAACGGCCGCAGGTTCTTTTTGCTTTATCTGAAACCGATTATCAACGGCGTGGGGAATTATTATATCGAAGCCCGTACCAGAGATATGCGCAGAACCGATGTGATTGTGGACTACCGGGGCAGGCAATACGTCTGTGAGCTGAAAATCTGGCGTGGACAGGAATATAATCAGCGAGGGGAACAGCAGCTGATCGGCTACCTGGATGATTACCACTTGACAAACGGGTATATGGTGAGCTTTAATTTTAATAAAAGGAAGCAGGTCGGAGTAAAGAGGATAGAGATAGACGGCAGGCTGATTGTGGAGGCAGTGGTATAGAAAGCGAGGAAATGAACCATGAACTTTGCCATGTCCTACAGCTGTGGAAAAGACAGCACATTAGCGCTTCACAAAATGGTGGAGCAGGGCCACAGGCCGGTGTGCCTTGTAATCGTAGTGAACGAAGCGGAAGAACGTTCCTATTTTCACGGAGCGGATTACAGTATGATGAACCGGTATGCCGAGGCGCTGCAGCTGCCGCTGGTGTTATGTCCGACGGCGGGGGAAACCTATCATCTGGCTTTTGAGGAAGGGCTGAGAAAAGCGAAGGAGATGGGGGCGGAAGCCGCCTGCTTCGGCGATATTGATATTGAAGAAAACCGGAAATGGGAGGAGGACCGCTGTGCCGCAGTCGGGCTGACACCCTTTTTTCCGCTGTGGCAGAACGGGCGGGAGGAAAATGTCCGGGAGCTGGTCGCGCTGGGCTACCGGTGCCTGATTAAGAGCATCAATCAGACGCTGCTCCCCAGAGAGCTGCTGGGAACCAGCATAGACAATCATTCGATTGAAGTGATGAAAGCGGCGGGCGTAGATATCTGCGGTGAAAACGGGGAGTATCACACACTGGCGACAGACGGCCCTGTTTTTCATAAACCGCTGGAATTTCAGATCGGCGATGTGATGGAGTTTGGTGATTACGCAGTGATTGATGTCAAATGAACGTATGTTTAAAGAAAAGGAATAGACGTGATAAAAAGACGCAGTTTTGAGTTTTAGCTTTAGGGGCATCTTGCCCATTTCAAAACTGCGTCTGCCTTTTTGCGTTACGGATTGTTCTGCCCATTTGCCAAAGGCGGATTTTGATACCGAGCCTGCCTGGAACGGTATTTTAAGAGCACGGTTCTTCCACCATCGGAAACTCCACCGTCACCGTAAACAAATCCGCGTCGGTCTCCACCCGGAAGCTGCCGCCGCAGGCTTCGGTGAAGCTCTGGGCGATGGAGAGCCCCAGGCCGGAGCCGCCGTCGGTGCGGCTTGCGTCGCCTCTGGTGAAGCGGGCCGTAAAGTCGATGTCGTTTCGCAGTTCAGACCGTGAAATATTTTTGACCACGGTCAAAGCGGTCTTGCTTCCGCTGTCACAGGCCAGCGTCAGGTAAACCCGGGAGCTTTCCAGAGAATATTGGAGGGCGTTCTGGATCAGGTTCTGGAACACCCGGTAAAGCCGCTGCCCGTCGGCATAAATCATAACGGGCGATTCAGGGATGTCGGTTTTTAAGGACACGCTGCTGCCGTTAATCACTTCCTCCATATCCGCCAGCGTCTGCCGCAGCAGCTTGCCTAAATCGATCTGTTCCATCTCCACCGGAAGCTGTCCCGAAGCGGCTTTGCTGATCTCAAACACATCCTGTACCATGGCTTTCAGCCGCTGAGATTTGTCGTCCAGAACTTTAACATAATCCTGAATATGCTCCGGCAGCTCTTCCTCCTGGTTCAGCAAATCTACATAGCTGATAATGGATGTGAGGGGCGTTTTGATGTCGTGGGACACATTGGACACCAGCTCCACCTTCATCCGCTCGCTTTTGATCTGCTCCTCTACCGCAGTGTCCAGCCCCTGCCGGATTTCGTTCAGATCCTGTGAGGCCTTCGCCAGAGGGGAGTCCTCGGAAAGGCTGACAGGATGAGTCAGGTCGCCCTGTTTTACCGCTGCGATCTGCCTGGTCAGGCTGCCCAGATCCTGGGCTGTCCGCTTGCTTTTGGCCGCGAAAAATATGGTCCAGGCTATGGTGATCAGCAGGAACGCCAGAAATATGATGCAATAGGGCATCGACCGCCTGTTGGCGGCCGGGTCGATATAGGTGAAAAAGTGTGCGGTAATCACCAGATATACGATCAGCACCATTGACAGTAACGCCGTCAATATGGCATAAGGGTATATCAGCTGCTTCTGGACGCTCATCGTCAGGCTCTTCGCGTTAAACAGCCGAAACAGCTTTCCAAACAGGCCGTGCCTCCAGGGTTTTTCATTGTACCGCATATCTCCGATCAGAAGGCAGAGGACAAATATAAAGATGGCAATGCCCGCAATGCCGGACAGTGGACGTGACCGCAGATCATAGGCGATATCGTAAGCGACATCCGGCCAGTAATAGCCAAATTCTTCTGCGTTGGAGGAAAAAAGGACTGCGGATTGAACCGCATACCTTGCCGTATTGCCGCACAGCCTGATGCTGAAAAAGGCGGCGGCGACGGCGGCAAGCAGCTTGAACTCAAACCAGAGCTTACCGGTGAAGCCGCTGATCTGCCGGAAGCCTGCCCTCCGGTCTTTCCGGAGCAGCAGAGCCAGAAGCAGAAAACCTGCGGCGATGCCAAAGCGGATCTGCAGCCCTCTTACGGCCCGGCGCGTATCGGCCATTTCCCGCTCGATCCAGTACAGCTGGTTTAAGGACCGGGCATAGCCCTCGGTGGAATAATCCCCGTTCATATACATAATAGGGGATCTGGCGGCAGCAATGACGACGCTGGCTTTTTTTGTATTTTCATCCACCGTAAAGTTTTTGTAGCCGGGCACATACCAGTCGCTGGATTCCTGGTAGTAGCCGTCGCCATAGATGTCGATATCCTGGCCGTCCTTGAGGATTCTGGCTTTTTCACCGTCGAAGCTTAACAGGAAGTTATAGCCTTCAGGCAGGGACGGGGAATCGCCGCCGGTAAGCCCGGTACCCTCAGCATTGGTATACAGCGTCTTCCCTTCATATTGAATGATGTACAGCAGGTTTTTATCGTTCTGAATCCGCAGGTGAAACTGTTCCGCCTGCTTTTTGTAATATTCGGCCATTTCTTTATCATCGGCCGGCTCACTGAGGTTATAGCCATAGGAGGAAAGGATATCCTGAAGCTCCTCCCTGGCGAGAGGCTGTCCGCTTTCTGCCGCCACGCCTAAGTCTTCTGCGATGGCCTCCAGCTCCGGCTGGCTGATCGGGGGTTTATCCTCTGCTTCAAAAACGATGTCATAATCATACAGGCTTTCGGCAGTGCCTGTGGAATAGGCATCCCCGTAACTGTAATAATAAGCGCCGCCGTAGTTGTTTGCGTTGACAGGCCCGCCCGTGGCCATGCCCAGAAAGCTTTCCAGCCGCCCTGAAATAAAGCTGTGGAAATCCCAGGTGTTCTGATAGTCCGTTTCCGTTATGGAAGAGACATTCTCCCGCAAGGCGTTCCACTGTGTAATGCCTGTCAGCAGGCTGTGAAGCAGCATGCCAAGCCCCAGGCAGAAAGCGGTTATGCCGATCCATCCTTTACATTTTTTCCATTTTGTATCCAATTCCCCACACCACCTTTAAATATTCTGGCTCTTTCGGATTGAGTTCGATTTTTTCCCGGATGCGCCGGATGTGGACCATCACCGTATTTTCGGGAGCGTAGGCTTCCTCCTGCCAGACCCGGCGGTAGATTTCCTCCGCAGGGAAAATCCGCCCGATGTTGCGCATAAAGAGATCCATAATCTTTGTCTCCGTGGCGGTCAGCTTCACCGGCTCGCCGTCGGCATATAAAACCAGTTCCTCCCCGTGCCAGCACAGCCGCCCGTTTTCAATTTCCTGCAGGGATGCGGCATGGATGTCCCCCAGGCTGGTGTACCGCCTTAGATGGCTGCGCACCCGGGCTGTAAGCTCCTGGGAATTGTAGGGCTTGGTCACATAGTCGTCGGCGCCCATGGACAGCCCCAGCACCTTGTCCGTCTCCTCGCTTTTTGCGCTTAAGATAATGATGGGCAGGTTTTTCCGCTCCCGGATCTTAAGGATGGCGGACAGCCCGTCAAGCTTCGGCATCATCACATCCATCAGGATCAGGTGCACCGGCCGGGTGGCCAGAAGATCCAGAGCCTGCAGTCCGTCGTAGGCTTTCAGAACCTGGTATCCTTCTTTTTCCAGCAGGATGGCGATGGCATTTACGATTTCACGGTCATCGTCCACTACCAGTATGCATTGGGTCATGTTGAACTCCTCCTTCAAGCTTGAATTGATTATAGGGCAGGCCTCTTACAAAAGGATGGATATAAATCTTACGGGAATCTTACACTTTTGTCAACGCATGGAAAACTTTCCCTGCGGAACCGCATTGCGGTTAATGCGTGATGTTCAGGAACCGGCGGAGCAGGCTTTCGACGTTCGGCATTGTCATAATTATAATAGGTAATGACAGACTGCCCATGCCCCCATGATCTGCAGCGCCAGTATCATGGGCATTCCGAGACAGAAGGACAGATGCTTTGTCTTGTGGCGGAACAGCTGCATGCCCAGGATGGAGCCGGCGCTTCCGCCCAGAGCCGCAATGAAAAATAAGGTCTTTTCCGGGATGCGCCAGCGGTGCTTTCGTGCCCGCTGTTTGTCGATGAACATTGATAAGAGTCCTGCAAGGTTGATGGCCACCAGATAAATGATCAGCAGTGCCGCAGGAAAACGCAAGAGCGATCCGGCAGTAAATGTTACAAAGTATGTCGGGTAAAATGTTTGTATAGATGCCATATAAAACCTCATTAAAGTATCATGTAAAGCAATATAAAGCGCAATATAACAGTATTGAGAAAGGCTTGAGAATCCTATAAAAAGCACCCTTCTCGCGCATAATTCTCCATAATGTCCAGTTCCTTTTCCGTAAACCCGAAGACTTCCTGCAAAAGCTTTCGCTCCTGCGTCATGGTAGTGTTGGAGACGGTCCGGTTATCCGTATTGACAGTCACATGGACGCCCATATCAAACAGCTTCCGTATGGGGTGAATTTCCGTTCCAACAGCTTTGGTCTGCAGGTTACTGGTATAGCATACCTCCAGGGGTATCTGATGTTTTACAAGATAACGGCACAGCTCGGGATCTTCTATGGAGCGGACGCCATGTCCGACTCTCTTTGCGCCAAACCGGAGGGCATCCCGGACACTTTCCGGCCCGTCAGCCTCCCCCGCATGGATGGTAAAGGGAAGGCTCAATTTTCGGGCATGGTTAAACAAAATGTCGTATCCGGAAGTGGGATACAAAGCTTCCGCACCGGCCAGATCCACGGCGCATACGCCGTCGCCCAGAAACGCGGAGGCGGTCCGCAGCGTTTCCTCGTTGGCATTCTGATTCTCCTTGCCCCGCATACAGCACAGGATCAGCCCGCCCCGAAAGCCGGGACAGAGAGCGGTTCCTTCCCGCAGTCCCTGTACGGCGCCTTCCGTGATTTCTTTCTGGCCATATCCTTTGGAGCCGTGGAGCTGAGGGGCGAAGCGGATCTCTCCCTGCGTAACCCCCTCCGCCGCCATATCCTGTATCAGCTCAGTTACAGCCCGGGCCACATATTCCGGTTCCTGCAGTACCTGAAGCGGCAGGTCGAAACAAGCCAGATATTGATTCAGATCCCGGCAGTCCGCCGGAACGGTCAGCATTTCGGCCAGCGTTTCGCTGTTCTCGGTTTGTAAAGCGATGCTCTGGCGTTCTGCCAGTTCCCATATGGTATCGGGACGGAGAGAGCCGTCCAGATGTACATGAAGTTCAGTCATAGTTTGATTCCTTTCTTTTTTGAACGCTTGATTTATGTTTACTCTGTTTGCGTGCGGTGAGTCAGGTGTCTGGAATGAAAACTGGTTCAGAACAGGTAATCAAATTCATTGTATGCCTTTTCGGGGATGCTGTCCATCATTATAGGAGAATAATTGTGCGAATTATGGAGGTTTTTGTATAAATTAATTCTGAATTTTGAATTGACAGGTGATAGTCTAAAATTTATAATAAAAACATTATGTGCAGGACAAACAGTACATGACGGTTGAAATTTTTTTGACTGTTTTCGATAGACGGCGGCTTTGTGCAGGGCGGAGAGCCGATGGGGAGGAATACCTGAATGAAGATACATAAGAGGATATGGGCGGTCTGCCTGGCCGTAATGCTGGTGGCTGCTGTTTTCGCGGGTCTGGCCGGAGAAAAAAGGGTCAGTTATGCTTACGATGAAAAAGGGGCGATTATCAAAGTCAATTCTTCGGTAAATGTACGTACGGGAGCCGGAACAGGGAATGGGGTGCTGCAGGCTGCAGGCCAGGACGTTCAGCTGACCAACGGCAAAGAGGTGACGATTATCGACGAGGCTCCGGCTTCGGACGGAAGTCTCTGGTATAAAATCAGATTTACATATATTGACAATGCTCAATATGAAGGTTTTGTCCGCAGTGATTTTGTGGCGGTTGCGGCTTCAGACGACGCATTTGAGGCATATCTGAACGAACAGGGTTTTCCCGAAAGCTATAAGCCGGCGTTGCGGACGCTGCATGCCGCTTATCCCAACTGGTCCTTTAAAGCGTTTCATACGAATCTGGACTGGAACGCGTCCGTGAATGCAGAAACTGTACTGGGCCGAAACTTGGTACATAACTCCAGCAGCCCGTCCTCCTGGAAGTCTGTTCAGCCCGGCGCGTATGACTGGAACAACAGCACCTGGATCAGTTTTGATTCCGGCGGCTGGGTCATGGCTTCCCCGGAGATCGTCCGTTACTATATGGATCCCAGAAATTTTCTGACAGATCAGTCGATTTTCATGTTTTTGTATCAGTCCTATAATAGGGATGTACAGAATAAGGACGGTCTGGCTTATATTGTGGCAAATACTTTTCTGAATAATAGTAATGTGGAGGGCACCAGCTACAGCGATATGCTGATTGCGGCGGCAGAGGCTTCCCAGGTAAGTCCCTATGTGCTGGCTTCGGCGATTCTTCAGGAAATGGGGACGTCCGGGAACAGCGGCAGTATATCAGGAGAGAGCGGCCTGTTTAATTTTTATAATATCGGCGCGTACCGTACCAGCACTCAGAGTGCGGTACAGAGAGGCCTGTGGTATGCGGGGGGCAGCGGAACCGGCGCTACCAGCTATGGGCGGCCGTGGAATACCCGGCAGAAAGCGATTGTCGGAGGCGCGTTGTGGTATGGCGAACAGTATGTGCGTGTGGGCCAGAATACCATTTATCTGAAAAAGTTCAACGTGCAGGGTTCCAATCCCTATAGTCATCAGTATATGACCAATGTGGGCGGAGCTTATGAAGAAGCAGTGAAGCTGTCCAAGGCTTATTCGGGGGATTCCCGTCAGGCTACGCTGGAGTTTTCGATTCCGGTATTTCAGAACATGCCCGGAAACCCGTGCCCGAGGCCCAGCGGCAACGGAAGTCCTAACTATCTGCTCTCAGATCTGCATGTGGACGGCTATGATCTGTCGCCCGCTTTTGAGCGTTATACGACGGAGTACAACGTGATTGTGGGGGAAAATGTGGGAAGCGTCAGCATTGGCGCATCTGCTTATGACGGAAGCGCTTCAATTTCGGGAATTGGTTCCGTCAATCTGAACGTGGGCGTAAACTCCTGTGAGGTTAAAGTAACGGCCCAGAATGGCACGACAAAAACTTATGTGATTAACATTGCAAGAGAGGGGGACGTCGGGTCGGATCCCGGACAGAACCAGCCGTCTTCCGATTATCGTTTTGATGATAATGCTATGGTAATCACAGATATCAAGCCGTCTACGCCGGTGCAGACATTCCTGGCCAACGTACATGTAGAGGGAGGAAGCGCAAAGCTGCTGAATCATGACGGTTCGGAAGCGACTTCGGGAACAGCGGGAACCGGAGACTGGCTGGCGTTGTATGATGAAGCCGGGAATGAGACGAAGCGTTATCAGCTTCTCATTTATGGTGATATTAACGGAGATGGCAAGATCAGCTCTACCGATCTTTTGGCAGTGCAGAAACATATCCTGAAGATGCAGGAGCTGGGCGGTGTGTATCTGACAGCCTGTGACGCGAATCATGACGGCAGATTTACCGCAACGGATCTTCTGGAAATTCAGAAGCATATCCTGAAGCTGAGCGAACTGGTACAGCACTGAGACGGGTAAAGGCGGAACCGGATATATAAGGAGAGGGAATATGAAGAAAATTTTAAGAAACTTTTTGTTGGCTGCGGTCCTGCTATGCATGGCTGCAGCAGGGTTTGGTTTTCCGGCCAGGGCGGCCGGGAGCGCCCGGATTTCTTTTTCGGATATCAGCTGCAGAGTAGGGGAGACTTTTACAATCAATATGTCGGTCAATGCGTCGGGCGCTACGCTGGCGGCTATGGATGCGGTACTTCTGTATCCGACGGATTATCTGGAGCTGGTGTCCTGCAGCGTGCCGTCGCCGGGCAGCTATAACAGTCCTGGCGGAGGAACTATTATTATGAACTGGTATAATGCTTCCGGTTCCGGAACCCTGAACTGCAGCCTGACTTTTAAGTCTTTAAAAGCGGGTTCTACCGCAGTGACCGTGGAGAGTCAGGAGATTGCCGATACGGACGGTAATGTGCTTTCTTCCAGCGCGGCCAGCTCCGCGATTGCCATTGGGGCGGAAAGCGGCGCCTCCAATGACGCCAGACTCTCTGCCCTGCAGATCTCTCCCGGAAGCTTAAGTCCGGCATTTTCTCCGGACCGGACGGAATATTCGATTCAGGTGAATAATGATGTGTCCAAGATCGCAGTCAGCGCAAAAACCAATAACGCGAAAGCGAAGTTCGTGATTTCCAGCACGGACCTGGCAGTGGGAGATAATACGATTACCGTTAAGGTTACGGCTGAGGACGGAAAGACGGTTAAGAATTATGTAATTAAAGTAAAGCGGCTGGAAAGCTCCGGTACAACGACAAAAGCGGAGGAATCTTCCGAGGAGGATGAAAGCGAGGGAGAGGAGTCCGAAGATATTACCGTTATGATAGGCGGCCAGATCAGAATATTTGTCACGTCCCTGGACGGCGTTACACTGCCGGAAGGGTATGAGGTGAGCGATTATGAGTTTGACGGTCATCAGGTTCAGGCGGCCAGAAGTCTGACAGGTAATCTGATTGCGTTTTACCTGGCGGACCAGGATGGGGAAAATCCTCAGTTTTATCTGTATAATGAGGCGGATCAGACCTTTTCCCGCATGATGAATATTCAGACGGCCTCCAATCTGTACACGGTAGTGGAGTTAGATGCAGGTGTGGTACTCCCTGACAATTATCACGAGATTACGGTGGAGATCGACGGACTGGATGTCCGCGCCTGGCGTTCCAATGATGATATGGAGGGGATATACTATCTGATCTATGCCATGAACTGGAACGGGGAAAAAGCATTATATCGCTATGATTCTCAGGAGAGGACGATGCAGCGGGCAGATATGAGCAGCCTGTACGCGGCGGGCGCGGGAGACGAGCAGGAATCGGAGACGACGATTGAGGATCTTCAGTCCAAGCTGGAAGAAGCAGATCAGGAGAATCAAAAAGAAAAATCAAAGATTCCGGGATGGGTAAAATATGTGGTGATTGGCATTCTTGCGGCGATTATTATACTGGCGCTGGTAATGCTGTTTTTGAGAAATAACGGAAACCAGAACGAGGACCGGATCGCCCGGATGCGGGAATCCAGGCGCAGGAATGATTACGGCGGCCATCGGGAATCGGGAGCCGGGACCAGGCGTGATACCGGAACGGATTATGGAAGCAGCGTCGGGCAGCAGTCCGTGCCGCCTATTCAGGGAGAACCCTCCTCCCAGCCCATGCCGACCCCGCCCAATGCCAGCGAGCTCAGCTCTATGCTGAACCAGCTGGATCAGGAAAAAGAGGAGAATGAATTTGAAATATTTGACCTTTAAAGGGATATGATAAGCATGCCCGCAAAACCCGGTGGCAGGAACCGGCTTTTGCGGGCATGTTTTATGCGTGGGAAATGAACCTGTATTCCGGACTAATTTGAATGTAAGGAATTTGTAATCGTTTTTTAATACTATTGTCAACGAACCATGATACAATGAGCGTTAGCAAGGAGAGCATGCCTGCATGTCTGGCGAGCGGCTAATGTCGATCATGAATTCTGGGTTTATGATATGATAAGTGAATGATATGGCTCAATGTGACGGAGGGAAAAATAGTATGGAAAATAGAAGAAAGATTATGATGTGGGGATGCCTGTTAATGACTTTTTGGTTAGCGGCGTGTCATAAGGGAGATGGTGGAAAAACAGGGGTGGAACCAACGGCAGAGGTTTCTTCTGAAATGTTGGAGGCAGGGCAGGGATCTACGCCGGAAACAGAGACAGCTACGGAAACTATAATGGAATCATTAGAAACAATTCCGGAGACTATGACAGAGGCCAGAACCGTGACAGATTTGGGTAAAGCCGGAGAGAGCAGTGAAACCGATCAGGGAGAGTTTACCTGGCTGGATCGGGCGCTGGCGGAAGGGCTGGAGAAAGAACTGGGAGAGCTGACTGAGGAGGATTATTTGTCGGTAACACAGTTGGGGATTTATGGAGGCGATAGAGGGGGAAATAATATGAAAAATTATATTTATATTTTTGTTGATAACAAAGAACTCTTTTGCTCATTACCAGTGCCGAGGAGCATAGATATATGTGATATTACAAAATATAGTAACTTGGAGACTTTGGACATCGAATTGAGTTATAATCCTCAGCCAGAAACATATATTTATCATTATGAAGAATTAGAAAACTTTTCGGTGTTGACAAGTTTATGTATTAAATTAAATAGACCTATTGATTTAAGCGAAAATGGTTTCGATATTATGGGAACTGATATTGCCGATACCATTAAAGATATTTCATTTATTAGCAATATGTCTAATTTAGTATCTATTAGTTTGGAGAATATCAATCTTCCGGATGATTTATCTCCATTATTTTCACACTATTTTTATATCATAAGTTTAAGAGGGTGTGATATAAATGAAAAAAGTTTTTTGAATTTGCAGGACGATTCTTATTATCCGCAAATATTAAATTTACAATACAATCAAATTGTTGATGCTACGATTCTTACAGCTATGCAAAGTGATTGGGAAAATAATGCGGTATATCAGTTGGATATTTCATATAATCCGCTTATAGAAATTGGAGATTTCATCACATCAGAAAAATTAGAGATATGTAATGCACCTACAGGTATAG
>CAJTTU010000101.1:0-11258 GCA_910579325.1 uncultured Lachnospiraceae bacterium
ATGACTCCAGGGGGAATCGAACCCCCGTTACCGCCGTGAAAGGGCGATGTCTTAACCGCTTGACCATGGAGCCTTCTTCCTATGGCATTCAGGAATATTCGCTTCGGCTTCCATTCCTTCTGCCAAAAACCTGACAAAGAGTATTCTACCACAACCGGAGATGTTTGGCAAGAGGTAATTTTACTTTTTCACAGCTTTTTTCGCGACTTCCTCTGTCTCGTCTTTCAACTAACAAACAGATAGCTTTTTACAACATTTTTATCTGGAAAGACACAAAAAAAAGGATAAAATAAATCCGTAAATAAAATCAAGGAGGTCTGCAATGGGAATTGTTTTTAACGAAAAAAGCGGTGAGTTTCACCTGTATAATCATAATATCAGTTACCTGATGAAAATTTTGCAAAACGGCCAGATGGGGCAGCTCTATTTCGGAAAACGGGTTCCGCTGAAAGAGGATTACGGTTATTTACTCGAAAGCCGATACCGGCCGGCCAGCGCCTATGTGTTTGACGATGACTACTCATTCTCGCTGGAGCATCTGAAACAGGAATACCCTGCCTACGGTACGACAGATTTTCGAATGCCCGCATTGGAGATTCTGCAGCCAAACGGCAGCCGGATTACGGATTTTAAGTATGTCTCCCACAAAATTTACGGGGGCAAACCTGCTTTACAGGGGCTTCCGGCCACCTACACGGAGGAAGACAAGGAAGCGGACACCCTGGAGCTGCTCCTAAGAGACGACCTGCTCCACATGGAAGTAACGCTGCTCTATACGATTTTCACGGACGAAAACGCCATTGCCAGAAGCGTCCGCTTTGAGAACAAAGGCAGTGAAGCCTGCCAGCTTACAAGAGCCATGAGTTTTTCTTTGGATCTGCCTGACGACGACTATGAATGGATTCAGCTTTCCGGCGCATGGGGCAGAGAACGCCATGTCAAAACCAGAACGCTCCAGCAGGGCATCCAGTCTGTCAACAGCACCAGAGGCGCCTCCGGCCATTTCCACAATCCTTTTGTGATGCTGAAACGCCCCACGGCCGATGAATTTCAGGGCGAGGTTATGGGACTGTCTCTGGTCTATTCCGGCAATTTTCTTGCCCAGGCCGAAGTAGATACCTTTAAGGTCACCCGGCTGATGATCGGGATTAACCCCTTCGGATTCTCCTGGTGCCTGGAACCGGGGGAAACTTTTCAGACGCCGGAGGCCGTTATCGTATACTCCGCCGGGGGTATGAACGGTATGAGCCAGACTTTCCACCGGCTCTACCGCACCCGGCTGGCCAGGGGCTGCTGGAGAGACAGGGAACGTCCCGTACTGATCAACAACTGGGAAGCCACCTACTTTGACTTCACCGAGAAGCGCCTGATCGAAATCGCGAAAAATGCCAAAGAGGACGGCGTGGAACTGTTCGTCCTTGACGACGGCTGGTTCGGCTCCCGCTGCGGCGAAACCAGCGGACTTGGCGACTGGTGGCCGAACCCTGAACGTTTGCCGGAGGGAATCAGAGGTCTTTCCGAAACGATTGAAGCCATGGGAATGAAATTCGGTCTCTGGTTTGAACTTGAAATGGTCAACCGGGACAGCGAGCTGTTCCGGAGCCATCCTGACTGGATTATCCATACGCCGGACCGGCACGCCTCCCACGGCAGAAAGCAGTATGTGCTGGATTTCTCCAGAGACGAAGTGGTAGACTATATTTATGAGCTGGTGGCAAAGCTGCTGCGGGAAGCCAAAATTTCCTATATAAAATGGGATATGAACCGCTATATCACAGAATGCTTCTCCGAAGGCTATTGCGCAGAACAGCAGGGGGAAATATTCCACCGCTATATCCTGGGCGTATACCGTCTGTACGACAGGCTGAACAGGGAATTTCCTGAAATTCTTTTTGAATCCTGCGCAAGCGGCGGCGGAAGATTTGATCCGGGTCTCCTCTACTATGCGCCCCAATGCTGGACCAGCGACGACAGTGACGGCGTGGAGCGTCAGAAAATACAGTACGGAACCTCTTATGTATATCCGATCAGCTCCATGGGCGCCCACGTATCCATCACCCCCAACCACCAGCTGAACCGTATTACCCCGCTGAAAACCAGGGGAGATGTGGCTGCTTTCGGCGCATTTGGCTACGAACTGGATCTGGCCAGACTTACCGCCGAAGAACGGGAACTGGTAAAAGAACAGATTCGTTTTGTTAAAAAATACAGAAAATTAATCCATACCGGCACCTTTTATCGGCTGTTAAGTCCCTTTGAGGGCAATTTCACTGCCTGGATGGTCGTCTCGGAGGATAAAAAACAGGCGCTGATAGCTTATTTCAAACTGTTAAATGACGTAAACCGGGAGTACCGCAGACTTCAACTGCAAGGACTGGAGGAATCATTTTTATACCATATGACCGAAAATCACGCGGAAAAAGGAAGCTTTTACGGAAGTGAGCTGATGCATATCGGCATGATCACCACAGACGCCTCTGCCGGCGAAGTTCCCCGGAATGAAGAACCCTGTTGCGATTTCTGGTCAAAAATCGTCGTGCTGGAGGCAGAAAATAAATGAAAAAAGAGCATTCACAGAAACAAAAACGAATCGCCATGTCCTTTTTCGGCGTCATCGTTACCGGCTTTTGCATCGGCGCATTCCAGAAAGCCGGTCTGGGGGCTGACCCGTTCACCTGTTTTGTGACGGGAATCGCCAGCCTGTTTCACTCCACATACGGCGTCTTTTATATTATTGTCACAGGCACTCTGCTTGTGGGAGTGTTTTTTACAGAAAAACACTATATTGGCATCGCCACCGTTATCAACCTGTTTTTTACCGGCATGGCCGCTGATTTTATGAAAAATGTGCTGGACAGCCTGTTCCCCGCCCCCGGCATGGCCGCCAGAATTGTGATGATGCTGGCCGGTATCTTAGGAACCTGCTTCGCCGCTTCCGTATACTTCACAGCAGATTTGGGCGTATCAGCCTATGACGCCGTGTCACTGATCGCCGCAAACAAATATAAACTTATGCCTTTTCGCCTGTGCAGGATCGCCAGCGACTCTCTCTGCGTCCTGACAGGCCTGCTCTGCCATGTGACCATCGGCGCGGGAACTGTGATCACCGCGCTGTTTATGGGGCCGGTGGTACAATGGTTCAACACCCATGTATCGGAACCTTTTTTGCATAGTCAGAAGCCGGAGCGCTAATATAATCCAAGCATTTTTCTCCGGTAAGCGGCGGGAGACATCCCATAGTGCTGATGAAATATCTTGATCAGAGATTCCGGCTGCTGATACCCGCAGGAATAAGCGATGGCTGAAACGGACAAACGGGAAGATTCCAACAGATGCTGCGCTTTTGTCAGCCGGAATTTCTGAATATATTTAAGGGGTGAAAGCCCCGTATACCGCTTGAATAATGTACTGAAATAGCTGCGATTCAGCCCTACATGCCCGGCGACCGCCTCTGTCCGCAAAGGCTCCTCGATATGATTGCGGATATAGGCAATCGCCTGGCTGACATATGGATTCTCGTCTCTGCAAGGCAATTCCTCCCGATCAGCTTCAGCCACCGTATTAAAAAAAAGATACAGCATAGCCAGACGATACAGGGCATCTGCCGTACTCCTGCCGTCATGGCTGAGCATTCCGGCAACACAACTCTCCAGGATTTCTTTTTCCCCGCTGCTGAAAATCGGATGCTCCTGGGAAAGTCCCAGAGACGAAACGATCCTTTCCGCATCCGCTCCCGAAAATCCAATCCAGACATACGTCCACGGCTCTTCCCGATCAGCCGTATAAATCGTCTGATAATCCGGTTCGATCAGAAACCCTTTTCCGGCGGAAAGTTTATAATCGATCCCGTCCACCACAAACTCCCCTTTTCCCTCAAGAATATAATGAATCAGATAATAAGGCCGCACCGCCGGGCCATATTTATGGCAGGGCATCGTAACGGAATGCCCGAATGCATTCACCGAAAGCTGCCGTCCGCCGCCCGGAATATTAACAGAAAAAGACTGCTCCATCCATACCTCTCCATTTCCAGTTGCAAATAATCGTCATACCACAAAAGCCTGTAAACATCATGTCTACAGGCTTTGTGTTATAAAATTCAATTACCTCCCCGAGTAGGGTTCGAACCTACAACAACTCGGTTAACAGCCGAGTGCTCTACCATCGATACAGTTACATACCGTAAAATCTTTTTGATAGAGTGTTATGTCCAAATTACAATCAAGGTTATATCTTCACTTCGTCTGACTGCCATCTGACTGGTGACTTAATGGAAAATATATTAACATAACTTCCCTTATTTGGCAAGAGAGAAATTGATGTTTTTGAAATTCATTTATACTTTTTACTCTGTTTATAACATTGTACAGAAGCAGTGGAATATGATAGCGGGTACTCGCTTCATCAATCGTTGTTTGAGTACTCCTTTCCCACATGCTGAGGCATCAGCCGCGTGACCGCCATACGTCACACCCCCTTTATCCTTTTTACAGATTATCGCTCCTGCGCCTTCTTAGGAGCTATCCCGGAGGTTCCGTTGACCGAAGCCTCCGGGATACATTATATAGCTTTTGTTGATTGATATCTTGAACTATCAGGTGTAAGCCAAGCCGGCCTTTACATATCCCAAAATTGCGTCAACCTGATCTGGTCCGCTAGCTCCGGTTGGACTGATTGGGCCTTCATCTCCCTGACACCCTTTAGGTCCTTGGGCACCAACCGGACCAACTTCATCCTGCACTATGCCGTTTTCTGAACACGGTCCTGATACTGTTTTATAAACATCCCGCCCGTCTTTCAGCTGTTAAACTTATACCCGATACAATGAATACCTTTAATATAGTTAGGAATATCGGGCGCAGTCATTAGCTTTTTACGAATATTGCTGATATAATTTATAAATTTTCCTCCGTGAGTAAAGGTCATAATCTTCATGCCACACAAGATCCGTAATCATCTCATAAGTAAACACACGCAAAGGATTCATAATAAGAATCACAAAAATATCAAATTCTTTGGCCGTTCGTTCCATCTCTTGGCCCCGCACCATAACAGTACGATTTTCCAAGCAAAAATACAGATCGTCTATACTGATTTCCGTCAGTGGCTGTCCCATTCCATACTTTATTCAGATTGATATGTACTGCCATTACAATAATAATTGTCGCATTTGTTATCTGTTTCATGAATATACCGGACCAATTCCATATGCTGCTTTGCAGCTTTTCTCCTATCTGCCTACCCGGTTCTGACAGATCAATTTCAACTAATTTCCCATACCGCGCCCCCTCCTCCATACATCTGATTAAATCAGTATGATCCCTAATACCATCTCACCATCGGAAGCTCATTGTTAATCCAAATCCTATTCCTGTTCCAATTTTCCTGTGTATAGCTGATAATATAATCCTTTTTTCCGCAGCAGACTGTCATGGTTTCCCCGTTCTACAATCCTCCCGTGATCCAACACCATGATCACTTCCATAACCACAAGAACAGGAGTGAGAATGGCATCCCGTTTAAATTCTCCAATGTATTTCACCAATGTTTTAAACATAAATTCCTCCTGGCAATCCCGTCTCAACTGCTCCTGACGCCATCACGCCAATGCCGGATCACGACCACTGGCCACTTCTTCTTTTCACTATTGCGCTGCATTCATGGACCGATAAATATCACAGATGACAGAAACACATTTTTCAATCCCAATCAGGCTGCTGTCCAGGCACAGATGGTAATTCTCCGCAAAGCCCCATACCTGATCCGTATAATATTTGTAATGAGAAGCCCTGCGTTTATCCAGCCGTTCCATTTCTCTGACCGCCTCCTCATAAGACACATGGTTTCTTTCCATTAGATGCTTAGCTTTAAATGCTTTGTCCGCATGAATATAAATATTCAGACTGTTTCCTGTTTCTTTCAGAATAGAATCCGCACAGCGTCCCACGATCACACAGGGTTCTTTTTCTGCAAGTCCCGTGATGATCTTTCTCTGGGCAAAGAAAATTTCATCCTGCAGATATTCCGAATTTCCGGAGGGCATGGTACGGGAATAAGATAAATTTTTCACCAGATTATACAGCATACTGCTGTTACGGTGTTCCCCCTGTTCCTCCACGAACTCTTTTCCAAAACCGCTTTCTTTCGCCGTCATTTCTATCAGCTCTCTGTCATAAAAAGGGATGCCGAGTTGTTTAGCGACCTGCTCCCCTATGGTATGGCCGCCGCTCCCACATTGCCGTCCGATTGTAATCACCTGCCCTGCCATAATCCATTACCTCCCTGCTTTTTCTTTTTGTCCTTTCATTTCAAAAATCCGTTTCCAGAATACTTTTACCGTAACCAATGAAATAATTCCCGACAAAGCGTCAGAAAATGGCCCGGCCCACAAGATTCCTTCCACACCCATCGTGCAGCCTAAAACCAGCATGGCAGGAATCAGAAGTATAATCTGTCTTGAAAGAGAAAGCGCCGCCGCCGGAACCGGCTTTCCGATGGCCTGAAAGAAAATACCTACAACTGCGCCTGACGGAATAAGGAAACAGGCAAGCAAATATACGCGGAAACATTTTACCGCGAATTCCACATAGAGATCTGACTCCTGGCCAAAAACACTGATGATCTGTTCCGGGAAAACCTGAAAAATAAACAATGCCACAAACATGATCGCTGTTCCTGAAATGAGTGACCATTTCAATGTACTTTTAACACGGTCATGCTGTCCGCTTCCGTAATTGTATCCAAGAATCGGCTGTACGCCGCTCGCAATCCCAAGCGTAATCCCGGTAATTAACTGACTGACTTTCATCGTAACGCCTAAAGCCGCTAATGGAATATCGGGGCCATATTCAGAAAGCGCCCCATATTTTACCAACATATTGTTCATGACCGCGATAACAAACACTGAAGCTATCTGCGAAATAAGGCTCGATGTACCAAGAGATACGATATTCCCAACGACCTTTACATCCAAAATAAAGTGTTCTTTTTTCATTTTAATTGTTTTAAAATGGAACAGACAGATAATAAAGTAAACCGCGTTCAATACCTGACCCAGTATCGTTGCCAATGCAGCTCCCTTTACGCCCCATCCACATACAAAAATAAAGATCGGATCGAGAATCATATTCGTAACGCATCCAATCAGAAGACCAACCATGCTTACTTTCGGCCTGCCGTCCGCACGGATTGGGCTTCCGAATGCAGAACATATAATTGAAAAAGGAAATCCAAATACAATAATCCGCCCATAGTCCAGCGCATAAGGAAGTACGTTATCCGTAGCGCCAAACAACCTGCAAAACGGTGTTAAAAACAGTTCAAATAAGATCATCAGGACAATTCCGGTTCCAATGACCATCGTTACCATATTCCCTACACCTTTTGCGGCTTTTTCCGGTTCCTTTTTTCCAAGATGCAGACTCATAAAGGCTGCCGCCCCGTCCCCAAACATAAAGCCGAGAGCCAGCATAATCGTTGAAATCGGCATAATTACGTTTGTAGCCGCGTTTCCCAGATATCCTACCCCCTGTCCGATAAAGACCTGGTCTACCATGTTATACAGTGAATTCACCACAATAGAAATAATGCTTGGCACTGCATAACGCATCATCAGTTTTCCAACCCTTTCCGTGCCGAGAGGGTTGGTTCTCGTTATCGTTGCTTCCATTTTCTACCTCCTGGTTTTAAATTAATCGAAAACCCTAATCATATCTGTCTTTCTTTAAAACCTCTGTCTGTTTTTTGACGGTTACTCTACAATCGCAATGATTCCCTTCTGGGAAACAATGGTGTATTCTTTTTCATCAACCTTTATTTCTGTTCCCGCATATTTGGAGAAAATCACTCTGTCATTTAATGGTCTTAATATCATTCCTGTTGCCTGCCTCTCCATTAGTTATTAGCACTCATATTCTTCGAGTGCTAATTCTTGTAAAACATATTAAAACACACTTGCTCTTGAAAGTGAAGTGAAAATATGGTATTATCAATGATAAAAACGCAATAATGGAGGTGAAACCCATGAATACAGACCAGTTAAAGAGCTTTATCCAAGTTGCCGAAAACCTGAACTTTGCAAGAGCTGCTGAAATTTTAAAGATTACGCAATCAGCGGTATCCCGGCAGATCCATTCGCTGGAAGATGAACTGGGGACAAAACTTCTGTACCGTACTACCCGGACAGTTACCCTTACCCCCGCCGGGATCAGTTTTCTGGAAGACGCAAAAAATGTTATGGGCAGACTGAAAATTGCCGAGCAAAAGCTACGGCGCCACCAAAGTACGGACATACAGATTCTGACTATTGGATGTCAGAATGAAGCTAATCTGGATTTACTCTGCAAAATACTGAAATCCTGCAGGGAACAGATACCTGAGCTTTACCCATTTTTGAAAGTGATCCCCCACAGATCCATTCTAAATCTTTTTTACCATGATGAACTGGATCTGCTGTTTGGTTTTCAGAATGATATTCCGATAAAGAACGACACACTTTATAAAGAATTATTTCAGATACCGCTATGCTGCATCATTCCCTCCACACATCCATATGCAGCCAGCCCCGAACTTACAAAAGAGGAATTATATTCGGAGAATATCGTTATCTGCAATTCCTATGTGATCCCTTCTAAAGTCGCAGAAGTGCAGAACCAAATTTCACAGCATATCCCGCCGGAATCCACTTATGTGTGTGAAAACCTGCAAGTACTCCTTACCCTTGTAAGAGCCGGTTATGGCTGTTCTGTCCTTCCGCAGATGAATTTTATCCACACAGATATCCGTGCAATTCCTTTAAAAGACAGCGAACCTCTGTCCTACGGCTTCTTTTCTAAAAAAAACGCACAAAGCCTTCTTCTGAAAAAATTTACTTCTATTGTGGTAAACACAATCTGCCATTAACGATAAGGAGGCAATACAGATACCGGGAAAGTATCCATATTGCCTCTTTATCAGATACACATAATTTTCACTCCGGCCTTATTGATGAGGTAAATGTCAACCAGCCCGGTTCACTTTTCGGCTAAATCTGTAAACCACAAGAGCCGCATGCCATGTAAAAACAGGATAACAGAAAAGCCGCAGCCAGCGGGATAGCCACTGTGCATACAAACACTGGCGGATACCCCTCTTTAAACCGTACGCCGGAAAGCTGCATCGCTATGATCGCCGCTCCACTGTAGGGCATGGACTCAAAAGTTGTGGTTCCCATCACGGCAATCCTGTGCATCGCCCCGGCAGATATCTGCCCGCTCCGTATATAGGGCAGCAGAGCCGGAAGCCCTAAAGCCAATGCCGCAGGCGGCGAAGATGTCAGCAGCGTAAAAATCACAATGGTGATAAAAACAATCATGTAAGGATTCCAGACAAGGGAAGTAACAGTCGCAGCAACCTCTCCGAATGCGGCAGTTTTCTGTACCACTGCCGCAAAGCCCATCAAAGACGCGATCTGGAAAAATACATGTGTTCCGTTCCGAAATCCCAGATTCAGCGTTTCCGTATATTTTCGCCCTCCCCGCCCCGGGATTGCCTGCCTCATCAAAGCCAGCGCAAGGAGTATCCCGGCTGTCAGGGAAACCATAATATCCCACCGCAAAAGAGAATAGGTGACAAAAATAACTGCCAAAGGAATAAACGCCTGCCAAAACTCGGGATAAACCGTTTTTTCCTCTTCCATATCCTTACTGTCTTCCCTTCGTTCCGGGTCTTTGGAAATCAATCTGTATAAATAAACATTTCCCGCAGCAAATACGGCAAAAAATCCGCAGAAGCCTCCCAGCAGGCCGGCGGCAGCCGAAGTTTCCAGCAATGCCGATGCAGTGATATTGCCGATTGTCGGGGCGCAGGGCGCCGCCATGGCTGCCGACGCCCCCGGAGACATCGTCATCGCCGGAAGATACCTGTCCGGAATATCCGCCGCCCTGCCGAAAGCTTTCGCGATCGGCACGGAGGTTAGCAGCACCACTGTGCCTGATACCCCGGTAAAGGTCAATATGGCCTGCATCACAGACATCGTAACCAGGCTGGCCAGAACCCGTCTGTTCCTGGACATCTTCTCTGTCGGCCCCCACAGTGTAAACAGCTTTCTGCCCACAGCCTCCGCGCCATGGCTGACCGTGTAGATATGCCCCAGGCAGGCGCCCATGATGGCAAAGGCAAAGCCTACGGGCATCCAGTCCGCAATCCCTTTCATATATACATTTTTTAAAGTATCCAACAATGGCATGGAACTGCATAAAGCCACCGCCAGCGCGCATAAAAGCGCCGCGTAAATATTGGACATTCCTTTATACACCAGAAATACCAGCAGCGTCATCCCGAGAAAAAGGACAATCCACCCCTTCACTTTTACCCCTCCCGGTTTTTGTCTTTTAAACAGTTACTGCTCTTTTTTCGCTTTCATGCCCAGTTCCGGAAGGAACAATACGATCACGCCCATCAAAAGCATAAATACGCAGGCCGCGCCAAGAAGCTTATATACACTGGTTCCCGCAAAAGGCGTTACAATATAAGGAATCACCAAAGGAGAAGCCAGCAACTGTATGGTTGCAACCAATCCGCCTGCCGATGCTGCGTAGCGGGGGCCAATCTCTTTAAATAATACGGGGAATGACATTAACAACGGGAACGACGCACCCATAAAGAAGCCTGTCATAAATGTAGCCACAATCATAATAATTCCTTCCGGCGCCTGCCAGGAAATAAATGCCAGAGCGGCTCCCAATATGGAAAATGCCAATAAGCAGGGTTTATATTTCCCAACTTTTTTATAAATCCAGGGAACAATCAGGCCGCTGATACAGCTTCCCATGGAAATCGGCGTTGCGTAAGCCCCTGCTTTCACACTATCAAAACCTCTGACCTCGTTTAAAATTTTGGGCAAAAATGTATTAAATGTTGACGTAAATACCATTACGCAGAGAAGCGCCATTCCTGTCAGCCAGATATTTTTGCTTTTCAGCGCCACCTTCAGGCAATCCAGCAATGATTCCGCATTTTGCGCCTGTTTCGCTTCCTGCGTTTTTCCTGCGTCTGCCTGCATGGGACTGTCTTTCATAAAAAGAATCCAGCAGATTCCGATAACCAGGCAGGCCACGAAAGCAATCGTAAACGCTACCTTCATGCTGGGAAGCATAGCCGTAGTGCCGATGGCCAGCGTCTGGGCAAGGCCCGATGTGGTCAAACAAATACCCATAGCGACGCTCAAATTTTCGGGACCAAACCACTGCTGCAGAACTTTTGACCTGTTAGGCGTCAAA
>CAJTTU010000101.1:11305-12343 GCA_910579325.1 uncultured Lachnospiraceae bacterium
CCATAGCGATAAAAAACATGCCATAGCTTGCCGCATTGATCCTCAAAAACAACCCGATAACAGAAAAAACAAATCCAAAAGCCACCATCTTCTTCACGCCGAATTTATCTGACAGCGCACCGCCGAACAGGCCGAAGAAAATCGCGAACCACATCGGCGCGCCGATCAAACTGGCAAACTGGCTGTTATCAAGCCCCATTGTGCCGATCAGCTCCCCGGCCAGCGGCGATAGCTGATATTGCGCATCGGAACCGATAAAAACGCCTACCCACATCAGTGCCAGGATAACCCACTTATAATTCCCGCTTTTGTTCTTTTCCATAACCACTCCCCCTTAACGAAACAGTTCTTTGCTCATTTTGTCAATCTCTTCCCCGCACTTCTCATACACGCCGGCAAAGGTACTCATCGGGCCGCCCTGGGATGTACAGGGAATAAAATATTTTGTACCGCAGGCTTCACAGGCTTTACGGACTTCTCTCTCCACGATTTCCGGCGTCCATCCCTCAAAATCTACGGAGGCGCTGTCGATACCTCCCATAAATGTGATCTGTCCGCCATACTTTTGTCTTTTCCACCTCTTTGACAAACGGCTCCCATTCTGACGGCTCGAAAACCACATTTGGCGCATGCACGTACGCTCTCCAGTTTGCCACATCCTTACATACGATCCGCTGTTCGTCATGTACCGGAAAAGGACCCGGCGTCCCTTTGGGCCAGCGCGAGGTCACGCCCCAGGGATTTACCACATCCGCGCCGCCGTATTCTGGCTTTGGATTTTTCACGCAATACGGATCGGAACGAACCAGCGCAAAAGGCTCAAAGCAATTCACATACCGATCCGGATTCCCGCCCCTTATGGTTTCCAGCAAATTCTGTTTTTTTGTCAGCATTTTCATTTCCCTCCCTCGTCAATCGAATTTTCTTCATTATAGCGATATGACTTTACAGAATAAATCCGTTTTTCCTTGCTTTTTTTCCGCAATTTCACTATAATTTGTAGTACGACATACACGGGGAAAATCGCAGCCGATTCTC
>CAJTTU010000101.1:12353-12606 GCA_910579325.1 uncultured Lachnospiraceae bacterium
CACGCCGTGAAGGAAGGGAGGCTGTCTGCTTGGATATTACACAGAGAATCCTATTTCATTTACTGGAAGCCGCACACCGCATAACCACATGGCCGTCCGAGTCCTGCTCCGTCTCCGTAACATCGGCGACCATTTATGAAAACCGTTATTTGGACGAAAATATGTTATATATCGTTCCCCAAAATGCACTGCCGGAATTTCGTTTTTATTACGGAAATGCCTGGATTTTTCTGCTGACGGATCCAAAAGCATT
>CAJTTU010000102.1 GCA_910579325.1 uncultured Lachnospiraceae bacterium
GAAGGTTTACTCCATCTGGATTTGCATGAAACCGCCGCAGTATCGGGAGAATACCATCACCCGGTATCGGCTGGTGGAGGAACACTTAGTAGGCGAGGGCAAAGAACCTGTCAGGAATTATGATTTGCTGTCCATCATCATGCTGTGCCTTGGCGGGCCGGGTGGAGCAAACTATGACGGCGTACTGCGGATGCTGGATGTGCTTCTCTCCAACGAAACCAGCGAGGCGGAAAAGCGGAAGATTTTGCAGGACGATTACGACATTCAAATGACGCAGACAATGGAAAGGGAGGTGTCGGTCATGTGCAATCTAAGCAAGGGTGTTAGGGAGATGGGCCGCGCTGACGGTATCTTATCCTCTATCAAAAACCTTATGGAAACGATGGGCCTGACCATTGAGCAGGCTATGGCGGCGCTGAAAGTCCCGGAGGGCGAACGTCAGAAATATATGGATTTGCTGGAACGGCAGTAGCAATGAAAACGCCACGGACTATCATTGTCCCTGGCGTTTTCTGTATCTGCTTTAGCTGGCTTGGGCGGTTTCGGCCTCGGCCGGCTTCTTCCTGTGGTAGTTCTCCCGCCTTACGGCAAGAAAACGCTCATACCGGGCCTGGGCTTCGGGATCTCCGGCGGCAGCATTTGCATACATCTTCTGGCGGGACTTCTTCACAGCTTCCGACTGCTGCGCTCTCTGCTGTGCCAACTCCGCCGCTGCCGGTTGGTCAGCTTTACGGTGAGCTGCTTTTTTTGGTTTGTGCCTGCAGTGGTCACGGCCTTCTCGGTTTTGTAGTTTATGGCGTAGTAGAAGTAATAGCACTCGTAGTTGTCGCCAAAGACTTTTTTTACTTTGCTGTCACAGTTTTCCATATAGGCGGCAACATTGAAGGCGCTGCTGCCCTGACGGCCTTCGTGAATGCCGACCGTCTGAAAGTGCTTAAGCAGCAGCTCCTGATCCTGGTGGTAGAACAAAGCCAGGGCGGGAAAGGCCTCGATATAGTAGTCGGCGTCGAACAAAAGCCCCCAGTCGATACTGTCCACATATGTATTGTAGAGAGAACCATAATCCCATGTCACATCGTAGGGGTTTTCACCGTCGTCCACATCGACATAGCAGACGCTGGTCTTAGTCTCTACATCAGCCTGAAGACCGGCAAGCCTGGAGATTTCCGCAATGCTGGGTCCGGCCTTAAGCTGTTCGGCAGGTTCGGAAGATTTTTCAGTGGGCTGAGAGGACTTCCCGGTGGACTGAGAAGCCGCGCTGGCGTAACCGGAAGGGCAGGCCGCCAAAAAGGCGCCAGCCAGGATCAACGCAAGCAGCCGAAGGCTTTTTTCTTTCCGCATCTTAATCATTTGTTCACCTTTCCATATTGTATTGAAGCCATGGTGTTAAAAAAGACCCCAAAAATCGATGCCAAGGTCTTTTCTGTAATATTTGGTATGGACGGATGGGGGAGAAATGTCAATATTTTGGGAAAACTTTTTCCATATGCATTTTTCAGGTATGCATTTTTCCTTTCGAAAATAATTGACAACATTCTTATATCTGGCGTATAATCTATAACGATATTGTGCTGTTGTACATTCCTGCGTTAAAGTGGTAAAGACGCGGGGATATGACGGCAATCAGGAATAATGGAGGAAAATATGGTTCGATATTTTATGAAACGGCTCGGTATGATGCTGATCGCCCTCTTTCTGATTATATTGGTGACTTTTGTGATCATGCACTCGATCCCCGGCGGACCCTTTACCAGCGACCGGAACGTATCGGAGGAGGTAGAAGCGGCGCTGAACGAGAAGTATCATCTGAATGATCCGCTGCCCAAGCAGTTTTTCGACTATGTGGGCAATCTGCTTCACGGAGACTTCGGCCCGTCCTACCGCTTTACCGGCAAGACGGTCAACGACTTTATCAAGAACGGCTTTCCCGTATCGGCGAAGCTGGGCGGCGTGACGATCCTGTTTGTGATCCTGGCTTCGATCCCTATGGGCATCCTGGCCGCCATCAAAAACGGCAAGTGGCAGGACATGCTGGTGATGGCCGTCGCCACCATCGGCGTGACGATTCCTTCTTTTGTCATTGCTTCCCTGCTGATTTACGTGTTCTCATTCCGCATGGGCGCCCTGCCCAGCTTTGGCCTGGATACCTGGAAGGGGTATATTCTGCCCGTGATAACCCTGGGCGGCTATTCCATCAGCTATCTGGCCAGGCAGATGCGGTCAAGCCTCCTTGAGGTGATGGGGCAGGATTACATACGAACGGCCAGGGCAAAGGGATTATCGGAGCCCAAAGTTATTATCAGGCATGCTTTAAGAAACGCCATGATTCCGGTGATCACGGTTCTCGGCCCCACGGTGGCCAATCTGCTGACCGGCAGTTTTGTGGTGGAGAAAATATTCGCGGTGCCGGGCCTGGGCGTCCATTTTGTCAACAGCGTGACTATGCGTGATTACACGACGATCATGGGCGTGACGATCTTTTACGCAACGTTTCTTCTGGCAATGGTTTTTATCGTAGACGTGTTCTACTGCCTGATCGATCCGCGGATTAAATATGACTAAGAAACAACAACGAACCGTACAAGCCCCGGGAAGATTTACGGACGCTTTAGCGGCTGGAAATTCTCCCGGGTTCAGGGGGCTTGAAAAAGAGTAAGCGGCTAAAGAACACCCGCTAACTCTTTTCCATGCATCGCACGTAAGGGTCTAAGGAACAGGCCCTTAGTGCTCATAGCGATGGAAGAGAAGTTGCGGAACTATAAATAAGAGGAAAGCGGAAAAATGGAAAATAAATGGGAAATGCTGGAATCCTCCAACGAAGAACGGGAGAAAATCTGGAGGCTGAACCGGACCTTTGCGGGCGACGTATGGTTCCGGTTTCGCCGGAAGCCCACGGCCATCGCGGGCTTTGTGATTATACTGCTGCTGCTGGTATTCGCGCTGTTAGGGCCGAAGTTTACAAATTACAGTTACTCCGCCCAGAACCTGGAGGTGGTAAATATACCGCCCCGGATGACGGTATATGAAGCGCCGGATAACAGCGGATATATGTACATCACCCAGGCGCTGAAAGTGGTATGGGTAAATAAGGACGGCACGCTGGGGAACCAGTTAAAAAAGGTCAGGGAAGACAACGAGCATTCCATGACGATTTATGACTGCAACGGCGCGGAGGTGGGGCTTTATTACGGCTCCAAGCCGTACGTGATGGCGGACCCTGCGACCCGGGTGATTTTTTCCTCCCGGAAGATATGGAACAAATCCTATATATTCGGCACCGACAGCCTTGGCCGTGATATTCTGACCCGGCTGATGTACGGAACCCGGGTATCACTGCTGGTGGCCTTTGTGGCGGTGTTTGTAAATCTGGTAATCGGCATTATTTTCGGCGGCATCTCAGGCTATGCGGGCGGGACGGTTGACGTGATTATGATGCGGATCGTGGATATTATCAGCACCATTCCTCTTACGCTGTATGTCATTCTGATTATGGTGATTCTGGGAACGGGGCTGAAAAGCATAATTATTGCCCTGGGAACCGTCTACTGGGTGGATATGGCCAGGGTGGTCAGAGGGCAGGTGCTGAGCCTGAAAAATCAGGAGTTCGTCATGGCGGCCAGGACCATCGGCTCCTCTGTCAAAACCATCCTGATGCAGCATCTGATTCCCAATGCGATGGGTTCGATTCTGGTAACGGTGACGATGCTGATCCCCTCGGCCATTTTCATGGAGGCTTTTCTGGGCTTTTTAGGCATTGGCCTTCAGCCGCCTTTGGCCAGCTTGGGGACGATGTGCAACGACGCGACGGAAAATTTGCGTTCCTGTCCTCATCAGCTTTTTATTCCGGCTCTTGTGATCTGCCTGATTATGTTCGCCTTTAATTTCGTCGGCGACGGCTTAAGAGACGCGCTGGACCCCAAGCTGAAAAAGTAAGAGGAGGAATCTATGGAACCGATCTTAAAGATAGAAAATCTGAAAACTTCATTTATGACCGGCAACGGCGAGGTACAGGCTGTCAGAGGGGTCAGCTTCACGGTCGGCAAGGGGGAAATTCTCGGGCTGGTGGGCGAGTCCGGCAGCGGCAAAAGCGTTACCGCCATGTCTGTGCTGCGGCTTCTGGCGGATACGGCCAGAATCAAGGAAGGGACCATTACCTTTGAAGGGCAGGATCTGATTCAAATGCCCAAAAAGGAGCTGCGCAAAATCCGGGGCGAGCGGATTTCGATGATTTTCCAGGACCCTATGTCCTCCTTAAACCCGCTGATTCCGGTGGGCAGGCAGGTGGAGGAAATGATAAAAGAGCACGATCCCGGCCGTAAAAAAGAGGAAGTGAAGGAGGACGTGCTGGAGCTGTTCCGGAAGGTGCGTATTCCGGAGCCGGAGAAGCGGTATAAATGCTTCCCCCATGAGTTTTCCGGCGGGATGCGCCAGCGTGTGATGATCGCCATGGCGCTGGCCAATAAGCCGGGGCTTCTGATTGCCGACGAGCCGACGACGGCTCTTGATGTGACGATTCAGGATCAGATCCTCAAACAGTTAAGGGAGCTGGAAAAAGAATATGGCACCAGCATCATTTTTATTACCCATGACCTGGGCGTGGTGGCGGAGCTGTGCGACCGGGTGGCGGTGATGTACGGCGGCCTGATTATGGAGGAAGCCATGATCGACGATATTTTTGAGCGGCCGGGCCATCCTTATACGATGGGGCTTCTGGCTTCCGTTCCGGATATGGACCAGGATAAGGCGATCCGCTTACAGTCGATTCCCGGTTCGCCGCCGGATATGACGAACCCGCCGAAGGGCTGTCCCTTCGCGCCCCGGTGTCCCTATGCAAGACAGCTCTGCGCCACTGAGCTGCCGGATTTCGTACAGGTGGGAGAGGGGCACCGCAGCAGATGTTTCTTACAGTATCCGGACGCGCCGGCTGATGAGAACAATCCGTTCCGGAAACGCCCATACCAGCTGTAGCGGCTCCACCATAAATGAAAAGGCGTTTCCTTTGAGCCTCCGGCGGATGCACAGAAAATGGGCGTGGAAGGTGTCGCTTCGTACCCCCATTTTCGCGCAGTTCAGCGCCGAAGCGCTGAACTTTCAAAGCAATAGGAGAAAATCATGAGTAATCAGAATATATTGGAAGTTTCGGGCCTGACAAAGCATTTTAAGGCGGGGCGGAACCAGGTGGTCCACGCCGTGGACGGCGTCAGCTTTACGCTGGAAAAGGGAAAGACACTGGGCCTGGTAGGCGAGTCCGGCTGCGGCAAATCCAGCTGCGCCAGAACCATTATCCGGATTTATGACGTGACGGCGGGGAAGATTCTGCTTGACGGAACCGACATTACGAATATGAAGCAGAAGGAGTTAAAGCCGCTGCGCAAAAACATGCAGATGATTTTTCAGGACCCATATGCCTCTTTAAATGCAAGGATGACGGTGCGGGATATTATCGCAGAGCCGTTAATCGCCCACGGCATTGTAAAAAATAAGGAGGACGCCAATGACCTGGTGTACCCGATGTTAGAGCGGGTAGGGCTGACGAAGGAGCATGCGGGCCGCTATGCCCATGAGTTTTCCGGCGGGCAAAGACAGCGGGTGGGCATCGCCAGAGCTTTGGTGCTCAAGCCCCAGCTTGTGATCTGCGACGAGCCGATCTCGGCTCTTGACGTGTCCATTCAGGCTCAGGTGATCAATCTGTTAAAGGATTATCAGGATGAGAAGGGAATTGCCTACCTGTTTATCGCCCATGACCTGTCCATGGTCCGCTATGTGTCGGATCAGGTGGGCGTGATGTACCTGGGGCAGATGGTGGAGTTAAGCGATGCGGATGACATTTATAAAAATCCGCTCCACCCCTATACGAAGGGGCTTCTGGGCAGCATTCCGATCGCGAATCCGAAGCTGGCGAGGCAGAAGGAGAAAAGCGGTATCGAGGGGGATATCCCAAGCCCTGTGAACCCGCCGAAAGGCTGCCGCTTCCATACCCGCTGCCCTTACGCGAAGCCGGAGTGCTCCGAGGCAGTGCCGGAAGCCAAATATGTGGATGGAAAACATATGGTGGCCTGCCATCTCTATTAGTTATCGGTTTCCCGGCGCGCAGATCAATCGGCGCGCCTGAGAACATATATTTATTCATTTATCATTACAGAAGGGAGAAAGCAATGAAGAAAAGAATTTTCAGCCTGCTTCTGGTTCTGTGCCTGGTGCTTACGGCGCTGACAGGCTGCGGGCAGAAGAAAGATGACCAGCCCGAGACCGTGCCCGCCACGGTACCCGCGACTGTTCCGGCGACGGAGGCTCAGGGAGGAAGCGACGCGGCAGGCGGCGAAAGCCAGCCCGCAGGGGATGTGGCCCAGGAGATGGTATTCGTATTGAATAACGAGCCTGACACCATCGATCCCACGATCACAAACAACTCCTTTGCCACCCCGTTCCTGATCAACTGCTTTGAGGGTCTGGTAACTTATAACGAGGATGGTGAGGTTGTTCCCGGCAATGCGGAATCCTGGGACATTAACGACGATCTGACCGTATTCACCTTCCATTTGAGAGAAGGTCTGAAATGGAGCGACGGAACACCGCTGACCGCAAAGGACTATGTTTACGCGGCGCTGCGCGTACTGACCCCGGAAACCGGCGCCCAGTATGTGAACATGATCTCCGATTATGTGGTAAACGGTCAGGAGTATTATGAGGGAACCGCTTCCGCAGAGGACGTAGGCATCAAGGCGGTAGACGACAATACACTGGAATTTACCTTAAAAGCGCCCTGTCCGTTCTTTATCGACCTGGTAAGCATGTGGGTATACTTCCCCGTACAGGAAGCCACCATCGAGGCCAACGGCGACAAGTGGACCACATCGGCCGACAGCTACATCGGCAACGGACCTTTTAAGGTGACTCAGATCACCCCCGGCGAAAGCTATGTGCTGGAAAAGAACGAGAATTACTGGGATGCGGCGAACGTACAGTTAGAGAAGCTGACCTACCGTTATATCCTGGATGTGTCCACTGCCCTGACTGCTTTTGAAAACGGCGAGGTGGACGGCGTCAGGACCATTCCTTCAAGCGATATGGCCCGTCTGAAAGCGGAGAATGCCGGCGTGGTGGTAGCGCCCAGCTACGGTACCGTTTATTATGACATCAACTGCAGCAAAGAGCCTTACAACGACCCGCTGGTCAGAAAAGCGCTGAACCTGGCGATCGACAGAGAGGCGCTGATCAACAACGTAGCCCAGGTGGAAGGCGAGCCTGCATACAGCTTCTATGCCCCCGGCTACGTAGTGGACGGCAAGGATCTGACAGAAGGACGCCCCACTTTCGACTTGTCTGCTACCGCTGACGTCGAGGCGGCAAAGAAAGCGCTGGCAGACGCCGGATACCCGGACGGCGAAGGTTTCCCCACGATTCAGCTGTCCTTCTATGCGGACGACAATGTAAAGAAGATCGCGGAAGCGATTAAGGAAATGTGGGAGCAGAACTTGGGCGTAACCGTGGAAGTAAGCTCCGCGGAGTGGGCCGTATTCTACGACGCGGTACAGAACGGCAACTACGAAGTGGCCGCTATGGGCTGGAGTGCGGATTATGTAAATCCCATGAGCTTCCTGCCGCTGTTATATACGGACGACGTGACCAATAACAGCTTCTACAGCAATCCTGATTATGATGCGATTGTGGATCAGGCAAAGGTAGAGACAGATCCCTCCAAGTTCGGCGAGCTGGTAAAACAGGCCGACGAGCTGGTATCCGCCGATTACCCGGTGCTGAGCCTGTACTACAAGTCCAATACTTATCTGATCAAGGATTACATCGAAGGCGTATACATGACATCTTCCTCCAACATTTATTTCAAGAACGCGAAAGTTCTTGCGAAATAAGGAGAAGGCTTGAGATGCGTCATCACGACGGAAGGCTTCGGGGACATGGTCTTTGACCTGTTCCCGGACCTTGCGCCGGTTACGGTTCGGAATTTTGCGGATACGGCAAAAAGCGGCTTTTACGATGGCCTGGCCTGGTGCCGGATTGTGAAGGACTACGTGATCCAGTCCGGTTCCCCTGATAATGACATTATGACGGACAGCGACTGGCATATTAAGGGGGAGTTTGCCGAAAACGGCATCGAGAATCCCGTTCCCCATATCAGGGGTGCTATTTCCATGGCGAGGGACGACGGCTTTGACACGGCGGGAACCCAGTTTTTTGTGGTTCATCAGGATGCCGGGAAGCTTGACGGAAGGTATGCGGCCTTCGGGCAGATGGTTTCCGGCTTTGAGGTGTTAGACGCCATCGCGGCGCTGCCCACCAGCGGGCCGGAAACGTGGAATAAGCCGGTGAGGATGCCGGTGATTGGCAGGATTTTGATAGAAGAGTAGAAGATTAGAAGAAACAGGATGCCCTGTCAGACGGAGAGCTGTTTGACCAGGGCCTCCTTTGTTTTACTCCTTATCGTTGTGTTTTACATCTCTTTTTCATGGCTTGCCACTCAAACGGAAAGGCGCATTTATCATGATACGGACAGTTACTTTGGATAGAAATTAAAAACCTACGGAAGAATAAATCAGTTCTCCCTAGCATGGCATTTTATTTGAGATTTTTTTATTTGAGCTTTTAAATTGCCTGTTGACGGCATGGCCTTTTCTATTGTATAATATACTGCGTCATGTGCCTGATGCAGTTGGATTTTGTCCGCTGTTTTCGCGGCGCACGGTATGGAGAAGTACCCAAGAGGCTGAAGGGTCTGGCTTCGAACACCAGTAGGTCGGTAACACGGCGCGAGGGTTCAAATCCCTCCTTCTCCGTTTATAGATGGGACAGGTAAGGCGGTCAAAGACAGAGCGTGGTTTCTGCTGTTTTTGTCCGCCTTATTTGTGCGGAATTTTTCAGAGTTCGGAAATGCTTCGAGGAACAAAAGGCTGCAGAGCGAAAAACCGGAATGGCCTTGATTTCGTAGGGAGAATCGGATATTATAGAATCATAGATAATGTGGGATGCACAAGTATTATGTGGAGTTTTCAAGATATTATTTGAAGGCTTTTGGCTCATATGTATTGTTTCCGTGGCGCGGGGAAAGGAGGAACATCCTATGTCTGAAAGAAAAAAGGCGCTTCCGATTGGGATTGAATTTTTTCAGGATTTTAAATCGAGAGGCTATTACTATGTGGATAAAACGCCATTTATCGCTGAATTCGTGAGGACGAAGGGATTCGTAAACCTTTTCACAAGACCCCGGCGTTTCGGGAAAAGCCTGAACATGGATATGTTCAAAACCTTTTTTGAAATCGGGGCGGATGCGTCTCTGTTTGATGGGCTGGGTATTTCCCAGGAGACAGAGCTGTGTGAGCGGCATATGGGGAAATACCCGGTCATCTCGCTCAGCTTAAAGGATGTGGAAGGCGGTGACTTTGAGACGGCCTATGACAGTTTGGGCATGCTGGTCAGTGCGGAAGCGACCCGTTTTGGCTTTCTGGAGGAAAGTGACAAGCTGGTGAGAGCGGATAAGACAAGGCTTCAGAGACTTATAGACGGAGATTTTGAGAAACCGGCGTTCCTTCATGGAAGCCTGAAACTGTTAAGTCGGCTGCTTAGTGCCCACTATGGCCGTCGTGTCGTAATCCTGATTGATGAGTACGATGTGCCGCTGGATAAGGCGTATCAAGATGGTTATTACATGCAGATGGTCAAATTGATCCGTTCTTTCCTCAGCCAGGCGCTCAAAACAAATGAGAGCCTGGATTTCGCCGTGCTTACCGGCTGCCTGCGGATTGCGAGAGAGAGCATCTTTACGGGATTAAATAATTTCAAGGTGCGCTCGATTTCCGACGTGCAGTGCGCAGAGTATTTCGGCTTTACGGATCAGGAAGTGAGGGAGATGCTCAGGTACTATGAAGTGGAAGAACGTTTCCCGGATATGAAGGACTGGTATGACGGCTACCACTTTGGGGATGTGGATGTCTACTGTCCCTGGGACGTGATCAACCAGTGTGATCTGCTGCGTGTGTCAAAGGACGCTCCAATGAGACCCCACTGGGAGAACAGCAGCAGTAACGCCATCATCAGGGATATTTTGGAAGACGCGACAGAAGCCACAAAAAGGGAGATCGAGGCACTGATTTCCGGTGAGGCGGTGGAGAAGGAGATTATTCCGGAGCTGACTTATACCGACCTTGGTAACAAAAATATAAATATCCGCCAGACCTATCTGTGGAGCGTGCTTTATGCCACGGGTTATCTGACCGATGCCGGAAAGCCGGAGGGAGGGCGCCATAAGCTGGTGATTCCCAACAAGGAAATTCACAGGATTTATGAAAATAAAATCCGCACATGGTTTGAGGATCAGGTAACAGGCGACACAGGCCGGTGGGAGCGTTTCTGCAAAGCGGTTAAAACCGGCAATGCGGAAACCGTGCAGGAGCTGTTCAATGCATTCCTGTCAGAGTCTATCAGTATTCGTGATACGGCAGTAAGAAAAGAGAAGAAAGAAAACTTCTTCCATGGTATGTTTTTAGGCCTTTTGCGGGCAGAGGGCAGCTGGATCGTAAAATCAAACGCCGAGTCCGGCACCGGCTACTCCGACATCCTGCTGATTGCCCCGCGGGAGAAAACCGGCTGCGTCATCGAGGTGAAATACGCCGAGAACGGCGCTTTTGATGCTGCGCTTAAGGAAGCGATAGAGCAGATTGAAACCCATGAATACACCGCTTTTTTAAGGCAGGAGGGAATGGAAACGATCCACAGGTACGGCCTGGCCTGCTACCGGAAAACCTGTAGAGTGGCGTATGTAAAAGAGTAGGGTATGATATTGAGGAAAGATACGCAGAATAAGTAACAGGATCAACCACTTTTTGGGGGAAATGTTATGTGCGGAAGATATTATGCGGACGATGAAATGGCGAAGGCGATCGAAAAACTAATCAGCCAGACGGAGGGAAAACTGCGGCGTGAGGCCATGGACGCAGTGGACATGCTTTCTGCCAGGGATATCCATCCCTCGGACACGGCGCCGGTTTTGGCAGAATGGGAAGGGAGCCTATGCTGCCAGTGGCAGCGCTGGGGCTTCCCTGGATTTAAAGGAAAACAGGTTATCTTTAATGCCCGCAGCGAATCCGTGATGGAAAAGCCGCTATTTCGGGACAGTGTCCGGCACAGGCGGGTGGTTGTTCCCGCGGCGTCATTTTATGAGTGGAATGCCAGGAAGGAGAAAAGTACCTTTTATAAGGAAGGGCAGCCTGTTTTGTTTATGGCTGGATTTTACGGCCGGTATGAGGATGGCAATCGTTTTGTAATCCTTACCACAGCCGCAAATGCTTCCATGAAGCCGGTTCACGACCGGATGCCGTTGCTCCTTGAACGGGATGAGGTGGCCGGATGGGTGCTGGATGATGGAAGAATGGAGAATATTCTGCGGAAGATTCCCAGCTTATTGGATCGGAGAACGGAATACGAGCAGCTTACTTTGTTTTAAAAGCTTTGAAGCAGTCGCCAAATATTGCAGATATGATATCCGTTCGCTACGCCCTGACGGGTCTGGGAGGAAATGTATTATGAAGTATTCTACAAAGCTCAGCGATGCCATCCATATGTTGGCATTTATTTACCTGAATCCGAAAAATGATCTAAGCAGCGCTACAATCGCGTTCAGCATCCACACCAACGCTTCTTACGTCCGGCAGCTGATGATGGCGCTGCGCAAAGCGGGAATTTTAAGCAGTTCCCAGGGGCAGGCAAAACCGAAGCTGACCAGGGAGCTGAAAGATATCACCCTTTTTGATATGTATCAGGCGATTGAAGGGACAAAGCCGCTGCTCCATCTGGATACGAATATCAATCCGGACTGTAACGTAGGCGTAAATATCCATTACGCATTGCGGGAATACTATCAGAAGGTTCAGGACGCAGCGGAGGCTGAGATGAAAATGATTACGATGGAAGACGTGATTAGAAGTTTTTATCAGCTTTCCCGGAATCAGACGATGGAGTGGGACTGACTTGCAAAAGAGCAAAGCCCCGGGTCAAACGGAAAATACCGTTTTGCCCGGGTCTTTTCGTATGTCATATTTGACAAAAAGTGTAAACAATGCGTTTTGTTGGAATTGCGCATGATTACTCGCAAAAGATCAGCTGTCCTTCGACCTCCGACGCAGGTTCCTCATGATTGATATACAATTCCAACTCATCCAGTTCATCCAGCTCCCAGAAATCCGGCGGCAGGCATCCGGCGGGAATCGTGAAATACAGATGCGCATGATCTTTGGCAGGCAGGGTGCAGGTTTTCGATGTGAGTTTTTCCCATTTCTGATCTGCTTTTCCAAAGACACAGATTTCCAGAGTGACATCTTCATCATGATTATTTTCCGCAACGACGAGAAGGTTAAAAGGCTCGCCCAGTTTTGCGGTTTCCTGGCTGGGGTACAGTCCGGGGTATGATATTTTCTTTGCGTTCATATTGACCTCCATATTCTTTTTCCGGGTTATGCCGTTC
>CAJTTU010000103.1 GCA_910579325.1 uncultured Lachnospiraceae bacterium
AGGCTGAAACGAATGGAAATACAAATGTGTGGGAAGTTGCTGTTCACGAAATGAACAGTGACTATTTTAGAACACAAGCAGGCGGAGGAAAAGAGGAGGGGAAAAACGGAGCCAGAGTCGTCGCCGCAGGTTGACAACGGATTTGATTAATGGTATGATGGACTGCAAGTAGAGGTTGCGTATTTTATCAGTAGGTCCCGGGATGGTTCAGGAACAGAAGAACGGGAGAGAAAGGAAACTACGCCGAAGGTGATGCCGGTTCCTGTCCGGTGTTGTCTGGGGATATGGTTAAGAGCCATATAACTGTCACTGAATCAGTGGAGCGCTACGTAAGATTGTGAAAATGAAAGGGATAGAACGGAACGGAGGATTCCGGCAGTTCCTGCTTACGAGTGAAGTTAGCCGCCGCACTGGTTCGGGCTAACTTTTTGTATTATGGAAGAGGAGGATTGATCTATGGCTATATTTACGGGAGCAGGGGTTGCCCTGGTGACACCATTTCATGAGGATGGAGCGGTCAATTATGAGAAGCTTACCGAATTAATTGAGGAGCAGATTGAGAAGGGAACGGACGCGCTGATTATCTGCGGGACTACGGGTGAGGCGTCCACCCTTTCCCATGAGGAGCATCTGGATGTGATTGCCCATGCGGTAAAAGCGGTAAACAAGCGGATTCCGGTGGTGGCGGGAACCGGTTCCAACTGTACCGAGACGGCCATTTATCTGTCCCAGGAGGCGGAAAAATCGGGCGCTGACGGGCTGCTGATCGTAACGCCTTATTATAACAAGGCGACGCAGAAGGGATTAATCGAGCACTATACGATGATTGCGGAATCGGTGTCTCTGCCGATTATCATGTATAACGTGCCCGGCCGTACCGGCTGCAATATTCTGCCGGAAACCGCCGTGACGCTAACGAAAAATGTGAAAAATATCGTGGGAATCAAGGAAGCCTCGGGCAATATCGCGCAGGTGGCCAGGCTGATGGCGCTGGCCGACGGCTGCATCGACCTCTATTCCGGAAATGATGACCAGATTGTGCCGATTCTTTCTCTGGGAGGCAAGGGTGTGATTTCCGTTTTATCTAATGTAGCGCCGGCCCAGACCCATGAGATCTGTGCCCGTTATTTTGCCGGAGACGCGGACGGTTCCAGGAAAATGCAGTTAGAGGCCATTCCGCTGATCGACGCGCTGTTTTGCGAGGTAAATCCGATTCCGGTAAAGGAAGCCATGAATCTGATGGGGAGGCAGGCAGGCCCGCTGCGCCGTCCGCTGTCGCCGATGGAACCGCAGAATAAGGAGCGGCTGGAGAAAGCGATGAAAACGTATGGATTGCTGTAAGGGCATGGTAAACTCTATATTTTAGGAGAGAATAAACTATGGTACGAATTATTTTACATGGCTGTAATGGCCGGATGGGGCAGGCGGTTACGCAGTTTGGCCTGGAAGATCCGGAAATTGAGATTGTGGCCGGGATAGATGTGACAGGCGAACAGAAAAGCAGTTATCCGGTATGGGGAGAGATCGGAGACTGCGACACAGAGGCGGATGCCGTTATCGACTTTTCTTCCGCAAAGGCGGTGGATGGGCTGTTAGACTATTGCGCGAAAAAGCATCTGCCGGTAGTTTTATGCACCACCGGGATGTCGGAAGAACAATTGGAACGGGTTGCTCAGATCAGTAAAGAGACTGCCGTTTTGAAATCGGCGAATATGTCTCTGGGGGTTAATACAATGATGAAGCTGGTACAGGCTGCGGCGAAGGTGCTGGCGGAGGCGGGATATGACATGGAAATAGTGGAACGCCATCATAATCAGAAGCTGGACGCCCCCAGCGGCACGGCCATCGCGCTGGCGGACGCCATTAATGAGGCGATGGGCGGACGGTATCATTATCAGTATGATCGTTCCGCCATCCGGGCAAAGCGGGAACAGAAGGAGATTGGTATCCAGGCAGTCCGGGGCGGCAGCATTGTGGGCGACCATCAGGTGCTGTTCTGCGGCCCGGACGAGGTGGTGGAAATCCGCCATACGGCCTATTCCAGATCCATCTTCGCGAAAGGCGCGCTGCAGGCGGCAAAATTTTTGAAGGGAAAGGCTGCCGGGAATTATACGATGAGCGATGTGATAGAGGACTGCTGATCTTCCGGGAGATGCTGAGAAACAACCTTATGCCAGGGGTAGACATTTGCCTGAAAATCTGTTAAAATGAGTCCTGTTGATAATGATACCCGGGCAGGGTTTCTGATATCATAGGAAAGTCCTCCGAACTTCCCCATGATATCAAAACGCTCCGCGAGGATGCACAGGGTCTGCCCCAGCGAAGCGAGGGTACGCAAACGCAGAGGAAATTGTCGCTTAAAAGCGACGCGTTCGCGGCGCAGAATCCTGCGAAGCAGGATTCTTATTTATACAGATTTTAAGAAAATTCCGTGGGTCCGGAAGCCGGCTGAGAAAGGTCAGGAATAGATTTTTGCGGCTCGGGCAGACTTTAACGGAACTTGAAAAAAAGGAGAAGGCAAAATGAGTGAACAAACCAGCGAAAATTGCAATCATAACTGCTCAAGCTGCGGTTCTGACTGCTCAGAGAGAAAAGAAAGCTTCCTGGAAGCGACGAATGAATTCAGTAATGTGAAAAAGGTGATCGGCGTTATCAGCGGCAAGGGCGGCGTTGGAAAGTCCATGGTGACTTCCCTGCTGGCTGTTCTGATGAAGCGTCAGGGCTATCAGACGGCGATTCTGGATGCCGATATTACCGGCCCTTCGATTCCGAAGGCATTTGGCGTGAAGGAAAAGGCAAAGGGAAATGAAGCGGGTATTCTTCCCAATGAAACCGTTATGGGCATTAAGATGATGTCCGTAAACCTGCTCCTTCCCGACGAGACAGATCCGGTGATCTGGAGAGGCCCTGTGATCGCGGGCACCGTAAAGCAGTTCTGGACGGACGTAATCTGGGAGGACGTTGATTATATGTTCGTGGATATGCCTCCGGGAACCGGCGATGTGCCGCTGACCGTATTCCAGTCCCTTCCGGTGGACGGTATCATAATCGTAACCTCCCCGCAGGAGCTGGTATCCATGATTGTGGGCAAGGCTGTGAAGATGGCTAAGCGGATGAATATCCCGATTCTTGGACTGGTGGAGAATATGAGCTATGCGGTATGTCCCGACTGCGGCAAGGAACTGAAGATTTTCGGTGAGAGCCATCTGGACGAGATTGCGAAAGAGTATGAGATCGAGCATACGGCGAAGCTGCCCATCGATTCCAAGCTGTCGGCCGCCATGGACAAAGGCAGTATCGAGCTGTTTGAAGGAACCTGGCTGGACGGCATGGCGGATATGCTGGCTAAACTGTAAAACAGGAAAGGTGAAAGCCCTGCACCGGAAGGCAAAGAAGCCATTTTCGGGACAGGGCTTTTGTGCCTTGTTATTATACTGGGCGTCAGATATGCGTGTGGGCATAAATCTGCCGTGCGTATGAGTGAAAGATATAGAAGAAATGGATACGGAGGAGAACCCATGCTGGAATTGAAAAACGTTTCCTTTGAGGTCAGCGACGAGGCGGATGAGAAGGAAATTTTAAAGGATATCAATCTGGTCATTGAGGATAATCAGTTTGTTGTTATTACGGGCCCCAACGGCGGCGGCAAGTCTACGCTGGCCAGGGTGATCGCCGGGATTGAAAAGCCGACCTGCGGCCAGATTCTTCTGGACGGGGAGGATATCACAAAGCTGGATGTAACCGGCCGGGCGAAAAAAGGGATCAGCTATGCCTTTCAGCAGCCGGTGCGCTTTAAAGGCGTTACGGTGCTGGATCTGATCCGTCTAGCGGTGGGAGAAAAAATTTCCGTGGCGGGCGCCTGCGAATACCTGTCAGAGGTAGGGCTGTGCGCTAAGGATTATATTAACCGGGAAGTGAACGCCAGCTTATCCGGCGGCGAGCTGAAACGGATCGAGATCGCCACGGTTCTGGCCCGGGGCACGAAAATGTCGGTGTTCGACGAGCCGGAGGCAGGCATCGATTTGTGGAGCTTCGGCAATCTGATCAAGGTGTTTGAGAAAATGCATGACAGCATCCATGGTTCTATCATGATTATCTCCCATCAGGAGAGGATCTTAAACATAGCGGACAAGATCGTGGTAATCGCGAAAGGACAGGTAACTGCCCAGGGAAAGAAGGACGAGATCCTGCCGGAGCTTTTGGGCAATACGGGCGGGGCGGCAAGCTGTAAGCTTTACCAGAATTCATAAAAACACATTGGAACAGCAACGGACCGGACAGGCCCTAAATGCTCATAGCGAGGGAGGATTTACTGACGCTTTAGCGGCAGGAAATTCTCCCAGATCCAGGGGGCTTGGGAGGGGAGTTGCGGAACTCAATTGGAGGGTTATGTATGGAATTAGATGCGATTCAGCAGCAGCTTTTAGAGGCGGTGGCGGGGCTTCACAAGATTCCCACCGGAGCCTATAATATCAGGGCAAACGGAAAAAGCGCCGGGAGAAATTCCACGGAGCATATCGATATTGTGCCGAAGGAGGACGGGAGCGGCATCGATATCATTATCAAACCGGGTACCAAAAACGAGAGCGTTCATATGCCGGTGGTGCTGAGCCAGACCGGATTAACCGAGGTGGTGTACAATGATTTTCATATCGGCGACGACTGCGACGTGACCATTATCGCCGGCTGCGGCATCCATAACGGCGGCGACGCATCCTCTCGTCATGACGGCATTCACCGGTTTTTTGTGGGAAAGAACGCAAAGATTAAATACGTAGAGAAGCATTATGGCAGCGGCGACGGCAAAGGGGAAAGAATTATGAATCCCCAGACAATCGTGGAGATCGACGAGGGCGGCTATATGGAGATGGATACCGTCCAGATCAAAGGCGTGGACTCAACGGACCGGAAGACGGAGGCCGTGCTGAAGGCGGGGGCCAAGCTGGTGGTTATGGAGCGGCTGATGACCCACGGAACCCAGTCGGCAGTCAGCGAGTTTAAGGTAGATCTGGACGGAGAGGATTCTGGCGCCAACATCGTATCCCGTTCCGTGGCCAGAGATGAGTCTTCTCAGGTATTTATTTCAAAAATTAACGGCAATAATAAGTGCAGCGGACACAGCGAATGCGACGCGATTATTATGGGCAACGCGAAAATCAGCGCCATTCCCGAGATTACGGCCAATAACCCGGATTCCGCATTGATTCACGAGGCGGCCATCGGCAAAATCGCCGGCGATCAGATTATCAAGCTGATGACGCTGGGGCTGACCGAAGCGGAAGCGGAAGAACAGATCGTTAACGGATTCCTGAAATAAGTTGTCAGAGCCGCCGGAAATGGCGGCGGGGATTGCTGCAAGCAGTTACTGCGGCTGCCAGAAAAACGAATTTGAAAAATATAAATCCGTACATCATACGGGCAGTGACAAAATATATGCTCGATGACACAGTAGGAGGACATAGATTATGGTTAGAGCAATTGTAGGAGCCAACTGGGGCGACGAGGGCAAAGGCAAGATCACGGATATGCTGGCGAAGGAGTCGGATATAATTGTCCGGTTCCAGGGCGGAAGCAACGCGGGACATACGATTATCAATGATTACGGAAAGTTCGCGCTGCATTTGCTTCCTTCTGGCGTATTCTATCAGCATACCACCAGCGTGATCGGCAACGGCGTGGCGCTGAACATTCCTTATCTGCTGAAGGAAATCAAAGACCTGGAGGAGAAGGGAGTGCCCACGCCGAAGATTCTGGTTTCCGACAGGGCCCAGGTGCTGATGCCCTATCATATGGATTTTGACACTTATGAAGAGGCCCGGCTGGCGGGAAAATCTTTTGGCTCTACCAAATCCGGTATCGCTCCTTTTTATTCCGATAAATACGCGAAAATCGGTATTCAGGTGAATGAATTGTTTGATGCGGACATCCTCCGGGAACGGGTGAAAAAAATCTGTACTCTAAAGAATGTCATGCTGGAACATCTGTATCATCAGCCGCTGCTTGTGGAGGAGGAGCTGATGGAGCTTCTGGCACAGTACAGAGAGATGATTGCGCCTTATGTATGCGATGTCTCCGCCTATCTTTACGACGCGGTCAGGGAAGGCAAGAATATATTGCTGGAGGGGCAGCTGGGTTCTCTGAAAGATCCCGACCACGGCATTTATCCCATGGTGACTTCTTCTTCCACGCTGGCTTCTTACGGAGCCATCGGAGCGGGGGTTCCGCCTTATGAGATAAAAAATATCACAGTGGTGGTAAAAGCTTACTCCAGCGCGGTGGGAGCAGGCGCTTTCACCAGCGAAATCTTCGGGGATGAGGCCGACGAGCTGCGCCGAAGGGGCGGCGACGGCGGCGAATTTGGCGCAACCACCGGACGGCCCAGGCGTATGGGCTGGTTTGACGCCGTGGCTACCCGTTACGGCTGCCGGGTGCAGGGAGCGACTGAGGTGGCGCTGACCGTTCTGGATGTGCTGGGCTATCTGGATGAGATTCCCATGTGCGTCGGGTATGAGATCGACGGCCAGGTAACCAGGGATTTCCCTTCGGCCGCGAAGCTTGGCAGGGCAAAGCCCGTATGGAAAACTATGCCCGGCTGGAAAACAGATATCAGGGGAATTAAAAAATACGAGGATCTTCCCGAAACCTGCCGTAATTATATCGAGACTATCGAGCAGGAGATCGGCGTACCGGTTAAGATGGTTTCCAATGGGCCGAAGAGGGATGATATTATTATGAGGTAAGACAGATAAAAAGTTCACGGAAAATATATCTGTCATAAAATGTGAAGGAGCTGCAGGGAATCCTGTGGCTCCAATTCTGTCAACAGCATCTCGACTTTTCATAAACAAAGGAGTCGGGATGTCCGTATTATAAAGTGTCCGGCAAAACGGAAACATAATATGCCTTATGTTTTCATAGCCTCTTTAATCACACACGCGTGTGTCTCAGTCTTCCGGTCATAATTGACTCCTGCCAGAAGAATCCTTCCCGTATACGCCGGAAAAGATGTTTTTTCTCCCTTAAGCCTGGCAAACAGGCTGCAGGAAGCGCAACCTTTGCGGAATGGGCCGCCAGCATATTCGTTGCCATGGATTTTCCGAAGCGACGGGGCGGTTGACGCACATATTTGGAGAGAAAGGATATTTGCTTACATTTTTATAGTTACTCTCTGATATCTGATTTTTAAATTCATTCGTTCACGGTTTCATCCGCCGCGCTGTTATTTTCATTGTCCTCCTTCTTATCTTTCCCGGACATTTTTATTGCGATCATAAAAGCGTAGAGGATAACAGGAATGACAAAGGTTCCGTACAGGGATGCCTGGAACAGCCGGTGGGCGAAAGGCGTCTGGATAATCGCGCAGATCAGCGTCGTGACATAAAGCCCCAGCAGCAAAAGGATTCCTGTGGCTGCAAGAATACGTCTGAGTCTCATAAACAAAGCCTCCTAGTAAATCGTTATGTAATCATAAAGTCAGGCAGGATAGAGCCTTTAGAGTATATAGTTTCTATAAAATATTCAGAACTTTCCTGAATATAAGAAAAACATGAAACAGGATATAAGGTAGAAATATTATATCCTGTTTCATGGAAAATGGCAATTGATATCTTTGGACCTGTCAGCACTTATTCTTCCCGATTGCTTCCCACAGCCCGTTCAGATAGGTCAGCCCCAGCGCCCGGTCGTACAGTCCGTAGCCGGGACGTCCGGTTTCGTCCCAGATCATCCGGCCGTGATCCGGGCGGATATAGCCGTCGAAGCCGGTGTCGTAGAGGGCTTTCATCACTTCATACAAATCCAGATCCCCTTCCCTTGACAGATGGGGCGCCTCACGAAATTTGCGGTATCCCAGATATTTGATATTCCGCACATGGGCGCAGGCGATCCGGTTCATCTCGCCGAAATGGCGGAAAATGGCCGGGATATCATTGTCAGGGGATGAACCGAGGGAGCCGGAGCAGAGGCAGAGACTGTTTGCAGGGCTGTCCACAAGCTTTATGATCTTGTCAAAATCCGCCTGAGTGTGGGCCAGCCGGGGCAGACCGAATACGGGCCAGGCCGGGTCGTCGGGGTGAACAGCCATCCGAATGCCCACTGATTCGCAGACGGGAATGATCTGTTCCAGAAAATATTTGTAGTTTTCCCGCAGCTGATCGACCGTGATATTCTGATAGATATCCAGAACACGTTCCAGCTCTTTCAGCCGTTCAGGCTCCCAGCCGGGGAGGGTAAAGCCGTTGCTGTTTTTCGTGGTTTCCTCCACCAGCTTTAAAGGCGTCATTCCCTTTAGTTCTTCTTCGTCATAATACAGACTGTTGGAGCCGTCCTCCGGAATCTCCCTGGCCAGGTCCGTCCGCAGCCAGTCGAATACGGGCATGAAATTGTAGACGATGACCCTGATGCCGCATTGGGCCAGATTTTTGATAGTCGTTATATAATTTTCGATATAATGGTCCCGGTCTGGCAGCCCCATCTTAATATCCTCGTGGACATTGACGCTCTCGATTACCTCCACTTCCAGTCCGGCCTGATGCACCTGTTCCACATAATCCTGGATGACGTTCATAGGCCAGACTTCTCCGGCGGCATACTGATCCAGCATACCCATAATGCCGGAGCAGCCGGGAATCTGCCTGATTTGTTTTAACGTGACATGGTCGGAATTTTTTCCGTACCAGCGGAATGTCATTTTCATGGCGATTTGTTCCTCCTGATTAGCGTTTTGTAAATTTCACCATAGCATTCAGAATGAAAAAGGACAAGGGGGAGAAAATTTCCAGTTGTTAATTTTTTTTGTCGGTTTTTCAAGCTTTTTTCAGAGCGTTTTTTGCGTATTTTTTTCACAAACCGGATTTCTTGTCATTTTCCGGCGCTTATGGTAAGATAGAAATAAGAGAAGGGGAGTTGCGGAACTATAAATAGGAGGAAACAAATGAGAAAAAATAAATGGAAAGCTATGATCGCGCCGGCGTTGTGTCTGTGTCTGCTGTGTATGGTGTCGGGCTGTTCTAAAAAGGATGAACCTGTAAATGATTTTGACGGATACCCGGAATTTCTGGACGGGGCGGGAACAGAAGCCCCTTCGGGAGAAGCTGTGGAGACAACGGCTGCGGCTGCCCCTTCGTCCTATGATTCGGTTGGCGAGCCCTTAGGGCCGGAGGAAATGGCGGGTCTGACGGAAACGGAGGCGTCCGGGGCGGCGGAAACAGAGGGGCCTGGGGCGGTGGAGACGGTGTATGAGGAGCCGGTAGCCGGAGGGGACAGCCGTACCCAGACCTTTAAGCGGGTTTCGGACCAGGTGACAGTAACCACCGACCTGAATGTGCGGGATCAGCCCTCCTCTCAGGGCAACGTGCTGGGAATCGCACGGGTGGACGATACCCTGGAGAGAACCGGAATCGGCAGTCAGGGCTGGGACCGGGTGAAATTTGACGGAAAGACCGGTTATGTCAACGCTTCTTTAGTAGACGGGTCGGAAAACGGCGCTTCCGCTGAAACGACGAAGGCGGCGGAGAAAGAGACTACAAAGGCAGCGGAAAAGGAGACGACGAAGCCGCCGGAGGTGGACACCTCCAAGTTTGAGAAACGAAATGAAACCGTATATACCACCGGCGACGTCTATGTGCGTAAGGGCCCCGGAACCGCCTATGAAGCGCTGGGTATCCTGACGTCCGGCAATGCAGTGACCAGAACCGGAAAAGGCGGACAGGGCTGGGATCAGATCAGCTATAACGGACAGACCGGCTACGCTTACAATAAGTATTTGTCCTCGGATAAGCCTGCCAATTATAAGGAAACAACTTCCGCATCCCAGGAGACTACCTCTCAGTCTCAGGAGACGACTGCGGCGACCCAGCCCACAGGAAATGCCGGGGCGTCCGCGAACGGAAAGACCGTATACGCGATCTGCCCGGTATGTGTGAATCCGGAAAACAGCGCGTCGCCGAATCCGATTGGCGTACTGGAGAAAGGCGAGGCCGTTACCCAGATTTCCATTGGGAAAGATGGTTGGACGCTGGTGGAGTATAAAGGCAAGCAAGGCTATGTGGACCATCATTATCTGAGTACGGAGAAACCGTGATGGGGGCTGATACCAATGGAGGTTTATGTGGATGGAAATTTATACCAGCTTTTCCATGGTTTATGATCAGCTGATGGATAATGTCCCTTATGAAGACTGGTGTGCATATCTGACGGGGCTTTTGCGGGACTATGGCTGCCGTGAGGGACTGGTTCTGGAGCTGGGCTGCGGAACCGGCGCCCTGACCCGGCTGCTGGCACAAGCCGGCTACGACATGATCGGGCTGGACAGCTCTCCCGATATGCTGAGCATTGCCAGGGAGCGGCAGGCGGAAGAAGGAACGGAGATTCTCTATCTGCAGCAGGATATGAGGGAATTTGAACTGTACGGTACGGTGGCGGCGGTAGTCAGTCTCTGTGATTCCATGAATTACATCACGGAATATAAGGAACTGGTGCAGGTGTTCCGCCTGGTAAATAATTATCTGGACCCCGGCGGATACTTTATTTTCGATTTGAACACCCCATATAAGTACAGGGAGCTTCTGGCGGACAATACCTTTGCCGAAAACCGGGAAGACTGCAGTTTTATCTGGGAAAATACCTATGATGACGAGACAGAACTGAATGAATATGCGCTGACGCTGTTTGTCCGTGAGGAGGACGGCAGATACGAACGGTTCGAGGAGTTTCATTATCAGAAAGCCTATCCCATTGAGTCGGTAAAAAAGGCCGCCGCGGAAGCGGGAATGGAGTTTATCACTGTTAATGACGCTTTTACCCGAGAGGAACCGTCGGATATCAGCGAGCGGGTGTATGTGATTCTTAAAGAGCGGGGAAAATGAAGTCAGGCGATCTGCATAAGAGCATCGATTTAGAAAAGAGGAACAGATGGAAGATTATATTTTACGCGCTTCTGCCGGCGACAGTCAGGTGCGCGCCTTTGCGGCGATCACGAGGGAGCTTGTGGAATATGCCCGGGCGGCCCACAACACCAGTCCGGTAGCCACGGCGGCGCTGGGACGGCTGTTGACGGCGGGGGCAATGATGGGAACAATGATGAAGGGGGAGAAGGATCTCCTGACCCTGAAGATAGAGGGAGACGGCCCAATCGGCGGCATTACGGTGACGGCAGACAGTCATGCAAAAGTCAAGGGGTATGTGAGAGAGCCGGAAGTGCTGCTTCATGCCAATGCAAAAGGAAAGCTGGATGTGGCAGGCGCCGTGGGAAAGGGCGAGCTGGTGGTGATCCGGGACACAGGGTTGAAGGAGCCTTATGTGGGCAGAACCAATCTGGTCAGCGGCGAGATCGCAGAAGATCTGACCTATTATTTTGCATCCTCCGAGCAGGTGCCCTCAGCGGTGGCGCTGGGCGTATTGATGAATCGGGAAAATACGGTCCGGCAGGCCGGCGGCTTTATTATTCAGCTGCTGCCCGGTGCGGACGAGGAGATTGTGGCCGGTCTGGAACGGAAACTAGCAGGGATCTCCTCAGTCACCTCTATGCTGGATCAGGGGATGAAGCCGGAGGATATTTTAAACGATGTGCTGGGGGTTTTTGGCGTGGAGATTCTTGAACGGATTCCGGCCTGTTTTTCCTGCGATTGTACGAGGCAGCGGGTGGAAAAGGCGTTGATCAGCATTGGGGAAAAGGAGCTGACCGAGATGATTAGGGAGGGAGAACCGGTGGAAGTGAAGTGTCATTTCTGTAATCATGCTTTCTGGTTTCAGCCGGAAGAGCTGGAGCGCCTGTTAAAGAGCGCCCGGTAAAAGAAAGTTATCGTCAGGAATCATCAGGGATATAAACCAAATGTCCATGAACAATCTGCATACGGCAATCAAACCGGAATGCGGATATTCACGGACATTTTTGGCATATCTTTATAATCTTGTACGTTCAGAAATTGCTCATTCAAATAATAAAAATCAAATAATAGAACTTTTGGTCAATTATTATAAAAAAGGCACATTGCTGGAGTTTTAGATTATAATTTGGTTACGTTTGTTGCCTGGGGACCTTTAGCGCCCTCCACAATCTCGAATTCAACGGCCTGGCCTTCTTCCAGAGACTTGAAGCCTTCCATGTTCAGACCTGTGTAGTGAACGAAAACGTCTTTTCCGCTCTCGTCAGAAATGAAACCGTAACCTTTCTGGTTGTCAAACCATTTTACTGTACCCTTATTCATTGCAATACCTCCAAACATAAATTATAACTATATGGTTCTATTGCCTGGCACGCCGGCAACTTATACCTATCCTAGCATAATTTGTCACACATGTC
>CAJTTU010000104.1 GCA_910579325.1 uncultured Lachnospiraceae bacterium
GTCAGTCTGATATTACTATACAAAAATTATACTAATATTCCAATATCTATTGAGTTGATTTTCATAATTATTTATGAAATGAATCTGGTCAGTACACTAGGCTCCCGGGTATATCGGCTGCTTAAGCTTTAATCAGCCATTGCCGTTATGCCAGGAAAAACAAATAAAAAATTTACAAAAAAAGTATTTTTGGTTGACAGTTTTTCATAATATCTGTTACAATGATAGTACATATCTGGGATATCTAATGAAACTTCTCAAACCATTTCGATTGTAATCCCTGTATGATAAAAAATATGACGGATTGCAGGGAATGACGTCAGGGAAGTATGGTCTGATATTTCCGTATATGTTCTCCTTTTTGTCATATGAGAAAGGAGAACAATATGAAAGAAAACGTGAAAAAGGCTGCGTCAGAAAAGACAGCCGGAAAACAAGCTGTGAGGGAACGAGCCGCAAGCAAGCAGTCTGTGGGAGAACAAAGTTTGCCGGAGCAGGCTGCAAAGAAAAAACTTAAGGAAATGAACCTGCTGGACGATTTCCTCTTTGGTTCCGTGGTGACTTACCCGGAGATTGGCGAGCGGTTTGTAAAAATTCAACTGAAGATAATTTTTGGCAGGGAATTTAAGCGGCTATCTGTTACCGCGCAAAAGGTATATTATGGTGCGGATACCGATCTGCATGGCGCGCGGCTCGACGTCTATATGGAACCGGAAATAGAAGCTCAGGAGGAAGTGGCCACTGTTTACGATATGGAGCCGGATCAGAAGGACAAAGCGGAGGATCGAAGATCATTGCCCCGCAGGATGCGTTTCTACCACGGAAAAATTGTGGCGAGATGCCTGAATTCCGGCAAGGACTATAATGAATTGAAGAATGTGGTGATTATTATGATTATGCCTTATGACCCCTTCGGACTGAACCGTATGGTATACACGGTGAAAAACCATTGTGTGGAAGAACCGGATATGGAATATGAGGACAGAGGGAGAAACAGAGAAGCTGATTACCCAGGTCTGCAAAAAAATGCGGCTGGGTCAGCCCCTTGAAAAAATCGCGGAGGATTTGGTGGAGGATGTTTCGGTGATCGAACCCATTTACAGAGCGGCGGAAAAATTCGCCCCGGATTATGCGCCGGAGTCTGTTTTAGAAGAACTGGCGACAGGGGAGCGGTGAGAGCCGCTCCCTCATTTTCGTCATTCCCCCGGCACCTGCACCGGCACGCCGTTCACCTCCACACCGTCCTCAATGGCGATCACCAGGCATTTACGGCCGTTTACCACCATGGTTTCGATCAGGTCGGTGCGCTCGGGGCTGACGCTGATGCTGACGTCGGGGGTTTTGATGCTGAAGGTCCGTGCAGAGATGATGTTGGAGACCACCAAAGGCGTATCCGGTTCGTCGTCAGACTCATATGTATTCTCAAAGTGCTCCAGTTTCTCATCGGGCACGCCGCTGGCCTCCATCAACCGTTTGACATCGGGCCTGGAGAGAATCAGGGGATCCGGGGAGTCCTTGGCTTCCTCCATCAGTCCGTTTAAAGTGTCATGGATATTTTTGACCGTCTCATAATCGCAGTCCTCTCCCAGTGTGGAGCTGATGATGGTGTTGAAAGTCTCCTTCTGATTCTTGGCGGTCAGCGGATATGCGCAGCCAAACATAGAGTCGATAAAATCCTCCTGAAGCTGTTCCGGGTTTTTGGTATAGTATAAGACGCTGTGGATATCGGTACAGCGGTCGTTGAAGACCGGGAACAGGAACCCTTTGGCCGGCATGTCCACGATCCAGTCCTGGATAATGGTTTCGATCGTATTGGTCTCCGGGTTATAATGGAGGCCGGGCTGGGACAGATGCACCGGGCAGATGCTGCACAGCAGATATTCATACACTTCGTCCGAGGCGTCGAACAGCTCCGCTCCGTCCTTTGCCCTGCCGGGCACGTCATAGGCGGCGTGAACCAGGATGATGTAATAATTTTCCGGGAAATCATAGGCTTCGATCATCCTGGAATAAAATTCAGAGATTAACTGGTCGTCTTTCAGCCGGCTGTCCCGCAGCTTTAACAGAAATTCCTGGCGCCCTCCTTCCCGTTCCTGCTCCAGGGGAAAATCCATATTCAGCAGATTTTTTCCGATGGTGCCGGAGAGGGTTTTTTTGAAAATGGCGAAATATTTAAAAGCTTCCTCCTCGGGAAGAGAAAGAAACGCCTCTTTCAGTTCGGTTTTGATATTTTTCTCATAATCTACGTAGCAGCCGCAGATCCGGGTGACGGTGCAGCGTTCCGGCGTGAACTGTTTTTTGATTTCGGATATTTCTTTTTTATTCATTTGGTACCGTGCCTTTCCGTATGTAATGATCGTTGTGTTCATCTTATCATATAAATAAAGAAATGTAAAATTGTCCGATTCAGGGAATACCGGGTTCTCTGTGAAAACAGAAGCGGACCGTACAAGTTTTTGCGTAATCCGGAGGTGTTTTTCGTTATTAACGACGAAAACGGGGGCGAAATAAGACGAAAACAGAATGAAAATTTGTGTGCTATAGCTGTAGTAATCTGATGAAAATGTATTATAATTGACCAAGTAAAGGGAATTAAGTAGCTTCTATAAAATGGCTGCGGTTGTTCTGTTCTTGCCGCATAACAACCGTGCATGCGATGTTTAGTCGTTTATGAGGGACTTAATAAGGGGAATACGATTATGACAGGGGATATGTCTTGGGAGGGCATATCCCCTGTTCGGCATGTGCGGAATCCGGTTTGGTCTGGGCGACAGGGAAAAAGTGAAGTTTTTGTAATGAAAGTGAAAAAGGGGGCCTGGCGGCCGGCGATTGAAAACCGGAGAAAATATGTTAAAATAAAAACAGACTGTGAATGTTTGCCGCAAAGCCTAAAAGGAAAAGGGAAGTTGCGGAACGCTATGGGAGGAAGAGATGAAATTAAGCATGTGGATGATCGCGAACCGTTTAAGCGCGTTGGACCCGGAGGTACATATCAGGGATTCGGCGCCTATTATTCTGCGCAGTGCCCGCAGGGCCTATGCCACTAACTGCGTCCATGTGTTTCAGGTGGGGAAGGACGCGATCTGCAACGGGGAGGGCGATTATGTCCGCCTGAAAGATATGAGCGCCAGCCAGGCTTTTGAGATTATCCAGTGCGTTTTCGATTTTTATGACGACTGGAATTCGGACATTATGGAAGCAATCAGTCGGATGGATTACCAACAGGCCATCGACGAAAGCTGGCATATTTTCCATAATCCGGTGCTGCTTCTTGACGCCAACTGCAAGGTTCTGGCCATGAGCGCCCAGTATGGAGAGGACGAGGTGGACGGAGAATGGAAACATCTTTCCGAGTATGGTTATCTCTCGGCGGACAGTTTCCGGTATCTGCGGTCGGCCGGCATGGGAAAAGAAAGCAGTCAGCAGTCGGCTGTCAGGATGATCCGGAGCGGCGGCAGCGGTGTGTCCGTGGACTGGATGAGCGGCAGGCTGTTGGAGAACGGCACGCTGTTAGGCCGTCTGAACGTTCTGGAACTGGAGCGGAAATTGAATACCGGCGACGCCCAGCTCTTACAGTACCTGGTTTCTTTGCTGACTCCTTCCCTGAGCTGGCGAAATGAAAAAGACGAGCGATTTTCCAGCAAAAATGTATTCTGGGAAATCATCCGCAAGAACTGGATCGGCAGGGAAGCGATCGACAGGCAGCTTAACTATATGAACTGGGAGCGGGAGGACCGTTTCCGCGTTTTTTTACTGCAAAGCTGCGGCCGGAGCGGGGTGGGGGAGACTGTCAGCCTGCCCTTAATGGTCAATTTGATTGCCGCCTATATCCCGAAAGCGTCTCTGATGAAAACGGATGATAAAATCGTGGTGATCGTCAATGAAAATCAATTTGCGGAGAGCCAGGTGAAAGTTCTGCTGGCAGATATCCTGAAACAGAAAAATCTGCGAACGGGGGTCAGCCTTGCGGTACGGGGAATCGGAAACCTCCATTCGGTTTACCGTCAGGCGGAAGCGGCGCTTACTTATGGAATAATGGAATGCCCGGAGGAAAATTATTTTTCTTTTTATGACTATGCCATGGATTTTATTGTGGAGAACAGTGAACAGAAAGTGCTGGTCTGCGCCTGTCAGCCGGATGTGCTCCGGCTGTGGGAGGAGGAGGGGGAAGACGGCGGTCAGATCCGGATTCTGAAAAGTTATCTGGCAAATGAACGTTCCCTTGCCAAAACCGCCGCTTCCCTGTTTGTCCACCGGAACACGCTGGTATATCGGGTCAAAAAGATTCTGGAGATGCTGGAATACAGCCTGGAGGAGGACTATACCAGAGATTATATGAAGCTGTCCATTCGGATTCTCGAGCTGTATCGAAAGAAGGAGACATAGGGGGTATTCCACCCGTGTATATCCATATATTTTGTAGGATTCCTACAAATAATAAAGGATGAGGAGAGAGTGAAAAAATTAACAATCCCAGTGTTGCGGGAAAGGCCGTTTTTAGCTATTTTGCAGTAGCGAAGAAGCAATATTAAGGGGAAAGTAGAAAATTCGGCAATCAGAAAAGCGTACTTTTTGTTTTTTTTTATGTGCAATCAAAAATTTAGCATATTTACTGAAAATTCTGAAATTTACAATTTGGTTGATTCATACAAATAAAGTATTGACAAGTCGAAAAAAGTAGTATAAGATAAGTGCATAGATTGAGGAGGTAAGTTACCCATGATTATTATCGGTGAAAAAATTAATGGCTCTATTCCTTCCGTAGCGAAAGCCATCGCGGAGAAGAACGCTGACTGGATTCGCGACCTGGCAAGGAAGCAGACAGAAGCGGGCGCAACCTTTATCGACGTGTGCGCGTCTGTGGAAGATGATATCGAAGTTGATACGATGAAGTGGCTGATCGATCTGGTACAGGAAGTGACCGATCTGCCCATTGCTGTGGACAGCCCCAACCCCCATACCTGCGTGGCCTGCATGCAGTACTGCAACAAGCCCGGTATGATTAATTCCGTATCCATGGAAGGCGACAAGATCGAGACCGTTTTCCCGATCCTTGCAAAGCCTGAGAACGAGAAGTGGGAAGTTGCCGCTCTGTTAAACGGCGACGAGGGTATCCCGAAGAACGCTGACGACCGTCTGAAAGTGTTCCATCAGATTATGGACAACGCGAAGAAGTACAATATTGATCCCAGCCGTATCCACATCGATCCGCTGGTAGAGATGCTGTGTACGTCGGAAGACGGAATCGCCATGGTTGAGGAAGTGATGGATACGATCAGAAAAGAGTATCCGACGATCCATATCACCGGCGCTGTCAGCAATATTTCATTCAACCTGCCTGCCCGTAAGCTGATCAACCAGGGCTTTGTGGTTCTGGCTATGAAGTCAGGTCTCGACAGCGCGATTCTGGATCCGCTGAACAGAGATATGATGGGTATGATCTATGCGACCGAAGCGCTGCTTGGCATGGATGATTACTGCATGGAATACATTTCCGCATTCCGTGAGGGTCTGATCGGACCGGTGAAATAATATATTATGTGGTCAAGTACATAGATTTGGCGACGAAGCGTTTCAAATATGACCGAAAGGTTCATATAGAGGGCTGTCCGGATGAGGAACGGACAGTTTAAGGAAAAAAGAAAAGGGTTAAATTGTGCCGGAGACGGCACCAGAAAAGAAGGAGGATTTTTATCATGTCCAAAGTACAGGAAATCGCTGCAGCAGTAGAGGCCGGAAAAGCTAAAGTTATCGGTGGTCTGGTAGAAGAAGCTATTAAAGAGGGTTGCGATCCTTTAGAGATCTTAAATGTTGGTATGATCGACGCTATGGGCGTTGTAGGCGAGAAGTTCAGAAATAACGAGATCTTCGTTCCCGAGATGCTGGTTGCCGCACGCGCTATGAAGAAGGGCGTTGAGGTTCTGAAACCCCATCTGGCCGGCGACAACAGCGCTACCGTTGGCAAATATATCATCGGCACCGTAGCAGGCGACCTGCATGATATCGGCAAGAATCTGGTTGCTATGATGATCGAGAGCGCAGGCTTCGAAGTAATCGATCTGGGCGTAGATGTTCCCGCCGAGAAGTTCGTAGAGGCGATCAAGGCTAATCCTGACTGCAAGGTTGTTGGTCTGTCTGCTCTGCTGACGACGACGATGCCCGCTATGAAGGATACTGTTGCAGCTATCATTGACGCTGGTCTGAAGGCTCAGGTTAAGATCATGGTTGGCGGAGCTCCTATTACCCAGGAATTCGCTGATGAGATCGGCGCCGACGCTTACACCGCTGACGCTGCAAGCGCTGCTCAGAAAGCAAAAGAGCTGGTTGCTTAATCAACCGAATGATTTAATAGAGAAAAGCGTCTCGTCAGAGGCGCTTTTTTTCACGCTTTTTTTTGAAATAAATTTCACTGGATTATTCTGTGGAGATGGGTTATAATAGGAAATCGACAGCGCATAAGATGGTACTGTCGTCTGAGACATTAATTTTAGAATTAAGAGGAGTATTAACTGTGTTAAAAAAATATCTTTGGGTTTTTCTGATTTCCATGGTGCCGCTGGTAGAGCTCAGAGGCGCGATTCCTGTCTCCCAGGGGCTTGGACTGCCGCTTACGACTTCTTATATCGTATCGATTGTGGGGAACATGCTGCCTGTCCCGATTATTTACCTGTTTGCCAGAAAAGTGCTGGAATGGGGCTGCGATAAGCCGGTGATCGGCTCATTTTTCAGCTGGTGCCTGGAAAAAGGCAAAAAGGGCGGAAAGAAGCTGCAGGAAAAGGCAGGCAGAGGACTGTTTGTGGCGCTTCTGCTGTTTGTGGGTATCCCTTTGCCTGGTACGGGAGCCTGGACGGGAACGCTGGCCGCCAGTCTTCTGGATATGGATTTTAAGTCCAGCGTGATGGCTGTGATGGGAGGCGTCCTTCTGGCCGGCGTTATTATGGGAGCGGTCAGCGCCGGTTTCTTCGGCGCACTGGGTGCGGTTTTTTAATGTAAAAAAAACGTAAAAAATGTGTAATCTATTCTTAAATCACAGATTGGGCAAAGTGGTGTAAAATGTAATCGTACACTGTTTCATTCATATATGGGCAAACCGGTTCAGGGTGTAAAGGGTAAAGCGATCCTGCATGTTCCGGCGGGTTATGGGTGAAACAGTCTCATGAATTTGTTTTTGGAATATAAAATAATTGATAGAAATGATGTGACCATGGTGTTTACTCTGCCGAATCAGAATGTGATTGTTTTTAACAGTCCGGAATTTATTTTCAGAATACTTCCCGTATCTGTGCTTCTGTGCGCCTTGATCCCCAAAGGTGGATTTTCAGGCGTTCTGCTTCTTATCAGTTTGCTGCTGTACTGGATGGCTGACCCTTCTTTTATATGGCTGTTGTTCACGGCGCTTCTTGTGAACTATATGCTGGCCTGGTGGATGGGCTGCTGCGAGGGGAAAGGGTGGCGGCGGCTGTTTCTGATCTTATCCGTATTATATGATTTTGGCCTGCTGGCCTGCTTTAAATTTTCCCTGCTCCCTTTCTGGGGAGGGAATGGGGCGATGCCTCTGGGAATCAGTTTTTATATCTTTCGGGCGGCAGCCTATATGGCCGATGTCTATACGGGGAAGATTCGCCCGGAGCTGTCTCCTTTTAAGCTTTGCCTTTATCTGTATATGTTCCCTGTGATGGCTTCCGGTCCGATTACCCGCTATGGGCAGATCAGCGGACAGCTGGAAAAAAGGATGTCTCTGGCCGGCGTGGAAGAAGGGCTCCGTATCTTCATCGCGGGCCTGGCCTCGAAAGTGCTGCTTGCGGACCGGATCAGTATTCTGTGGCATGAGATTCAGGTGATCGGTTTCGAGAGCATTTCCACGCCTCTGGCCTGGATGGGCGCCTTTGCCTATACGCTGACCCTTTATTTTGATTTCAGCGGCTATTCTCTGATGGCTGTCGGTGTGGGAAGGATGCTGGGACTTACGCTTCCGGAAAATTTCCGTTATCCTTACGCGGCCCGCTCCTTTACCCGGTTCTGGCGGCGGTGGCATATCACGCTGAGCTCCTGGTTCAGGGACTATGTGTATATTCCGTTAGGCGGCAGCAGAAAAGGAAAGGTCAGAACCTGCCTGAATATGCTGGCGGTCTGGCTGCTTACCGGAATCTGGCATGGGAACGGATGGAATTTTCTCCTCTGGGGACTTTTGCTCTGGGTTTTGCTGACGGCGGAAAAGCTGTTTTTGTACGGCTGGCTGGAGGAACACGGCCTGTGGTCCCGGCTTTATATGTTTCTGCTGGTTCCGGTGACTTGGATCGTATTTGCCATAACGGATATGAGGGAGCTGGCGGTTTATTTCACAAAGCTATTTCCGGTATTTGGAACGGCGCAGGGGAATGTGAACGGTGCCGATTTTATTAAATATGGAAAGATGTTCTGGCCTCTGTTCCTGCTCGGCTGGTTTTTCTCCCGGCCCTGGGCGGAAAACTGGTATAAAAAGACGAAAGAGAATCCACTGTGGACGGCGGCATTGCTGGCGGTGTTCTGGGTATGCGTCTATTACCTGGTCAATACGTCCGGCAATCCTTTCTTATATTTTTCATTTTAGAAGGTGTGTTTACATATGAAATTATTTCGCGGATGTCCGGTGCTTTTGTTGCTGCTTGTCACAGGCGTTTTGTTCAGCGGTATCAGTGTAAGGGGAGAGAGGAGCCTGTATCGGGATATTCCGGCGTCCTCCGGTTATGAACCTGCCTGTGCGCCGATGATGAAAGGGATTCATGACGGGATCTATCCCTGGAGTATGTGGGATGTAAGTCTGGTAAAGGGAGAAAAGGGAGATGCTCTGATCAGGTTTGTGGATGCCGCCGTCTCGTCAGACGTGGAATTTCCGAATGGGGAAACCGTTTCCGGCGATGAGATTCCGGGAAGCGAGAGTCTTTCTGCCAATCATGGGGAAGGTTCGGGCAGCCTTTCGGGAAACGGGGTAAAGGAAGCGGACAGTCTGTCGGGAAATGAGATGGCCGGGGCCAAAAGTCTTTCCGGGAATAGCGTAAAGGGGAATGTGGTTTCAGGGAACGATTCCGTAAGCGGAGCGAAGGTTCCGGGCGGAGAAGATATGTCCGCCAGTGAGGAAGAAGGCGTACGGGCATCGGAAACGCCGGCTTTTCAGCATGTGGAAGAAGACTATTTTGACGACGCGCTGTTTATCGGAGATTCCCGGACGGTGGGATTGTTTGAGTATGGCCATATTGAGGACAGAGCTGTGTTTTATGCAAAGACGTCGCTGATGATCTATGAGGTGATGGAGAATCCGAAAGCCATTGTGAAAACGGATGATGAGAGAAATTTCATCACGGTGGAGGAGGCGCTGTCCGAAAGGCAGTTTGGTAAGATCTATATTATGCTTGGTCTGAATGAGATGGGTTTTGGCACGCCGGAATCTTTTGGAAAGGCTTATGGAGCCGTGATCGGCCGAATCCGTGAGCTGCAGCCGGAGGCGGTGATCTATATCCAGAGTATTATGCATGTGGCCGACGAAAAGAATCAGACGGACCCGGTATATAACAATACGAATATCGATCTGAGGAACCGGCCGCTTATGGAGCTGGCGGATAATCAGAATGTCTTTTATCTGGATATCAACGAGGTCCTTTGCGATGAAACCGGCTGTCTGGTCAGCGACTGGACCTTTGACCAGGTGCATTTGAAGGCGGCGTATTATCAGGTGTGGAAGGATTTTCTGCTGGACCATGCCATTGTCCGGTAGGTAGTGGGGGGAGTTTCATTTATGATTTGTCCGAATTGCGGCGGCGATTTTGCCGATTGGGCGCCGAAATGCCCATATTGCGGAAATATGAATTATCAGGGCGCGGAAAAGCAGTATATGGATCAGCTGGAGACGCTGCGTCAGGATATGGAAGAGCTTCCGGAGGCGTCGAAGGAACATTACAGAAAGGGAATCGGGGGAGCCGTGAAAAAGATGTTTCGGCCTCTGCTGGTTCTTATACTGGCGGCCGTGGCGATCGCGGCGCTGGGAGTGCTCTGGGAACAATATCAGGACAGGAAGTACGAAGACCGCTATCTTCGCACGCATGCCTGGGAGAAGGAAAATTTTCCTCAGCTGAATCAGTGGTATGAAGCCGGTGAATACGATAAGATCGTGGAGTTTTCCGACCGGCTTGTGGAGGAGGAGAGCGAGTTTCGACTGAACAACTGGGAGCATACGGTTTTTGTGACTGATTATTATAAGCCGTACGGCGACTGCCTGCTTTTGCGCCGGACTCTGGAGGAAGGGGAAATTCCTTCCTGGGAAATGGTGATGGACGCGCTTCCGGCAGGAATTTTCCTGGCTTTTTATACGACGGAAGAAAGACTGGAAGAAAAGGCGGAGGAGATGGAAAAGTGGGGATATGGCCTGACCGGCGATGAGGTGCTTAAAGTTAAAGAGTATTGTCTTGCGGCCAGGGCCGTTCTGTATGAAAATATGGGGTTTACGGAGGAAGAGGCCCTGACGCTGTCTCTGGAATGTATCGACGAGGACGGATATATGCGATATGCTCCCTGTTATGACTATGTGGATATTGTGATGGAACGGATGGGCTGGGAGAGATAGCAGGGCAGGCGTGACATCGGAAAATCATATTTGCCGGAAACCTTCATATAATAAAACAAACGGCGGATTGGTGTGAACAGACAACACACTGAGCGGCGGGGCAGGCTCCGCTGCTTTTTTACAGGCGGGTCTTATGAAGGTAAAATATGTGGTATTGTCCTGCGCGGTGGGACTGATGCTGTGCGGAGCGGCGGTTTCCTGGTTTGGCTACGGAAGACAGGCGGAGACACTGGCACGGCTGAACGGACAGAGAGCAGAGGTGAGGACAGAAGAAAGCAAGGCTTCAGGCGGCAACGGCGGACGGGAGCAGTCCGGCGGTTTTGGGGAATCCTGTCAATCGGAAACCGGAGAATCTGAGACGGAGGCGCCGAAGGACTTTATCAAATGGGTGGATTTTGACGTAACGGTTCAGGCGATGGAAGATGCATACCGGCAGGATGTGGACAGCTATGGCAGCGGTCAGCATCTGAACTGGATCGAGCTGCTGGCGTATCTGGCCACGAAATATGGCGGAGATTTTGCCAGGTATAAGACAAAGGATATGGAGGAGCTGGTTCAGGCGCTGCGCGACAGCGGTCAGACCATGGCTGAGTATGCCAGGGGCAGGGAGTACTATCCTTATTATCTGGAGGCTTATACGGCAGTGTTGGGCGGTCTGGTGGGAGAGTATGAGATCGAGACGCCAGCCGAGGGGAACCCGGAGGCGACCCACTGGGAGAAGAAATACGGTCTGCGGGCTTTTTCGCCGGTGGCGAAAGGGTATGAGTACAGCGATTATGACGACTTTGGCGTTGCCCGTTCATACGGCTATCGCCGTCAGCATCTGGGTCATGATATGATGGGACAGACCGGTACGCCGATTATCGCCATCGAATCCGGCGTTGTGGAGGCCATCGGATGGAACCAGTATGGCGGCTGGCGGATCGGCATACGCAGTTTCGACAAAAAACGATATTATTATTATGCGCATCTGCGTCAGAATTTTCCTTTTAACAAGTCATTGCAGGAGGGCAGTGTGGTGACGGCCGGCGACGTGATCGGCTATATGGGGCATACCGGTTACAGCACGAAAGAAAATGTCAATAATATTGACGAGACCCATCTGCACTGGGGCTTGCAGCTGATTTTTGACGAATCCCAGAAGGAAGGGAACAATGAGATCTGGGTGGACTGTTACGCGCTGACTCGGTTTCTCTCCCGAAACCGGTGCGCGACAAAGAAAAATATGGAGACGAAGGAATACTACAGGATATATGAGATGAGGATTCCAAAGACCGGGCAAAACGGTGAAGAGATGGAGGCCGGGCAAAACGGTGAAGAGACGGAGGCCGGGCAATGAGGAGAGGAATGGCCGGGAAAATATCAGGAGACGAGCGGGAAAGAACGGATTAGAAAAGTTATAAAAAGGCTGTTTGCTTTGATGATAATCATAGCGCAACAGCCTTTTTGTGTCTGTTATTCAGTTACCTTCAGACCTGCCAGAGCGGCTAATTCTTTGATTGATTCTTTGGAAACCAGCTTCCCTTTGTATTCCACCAGATTTTCCTTGCTGCCCGTAAAAATGTCGCTGGAGATGTACTTTTTCAGGATGATGCTGTCACCCTCTACATAAATTTCGACGGCGTCTCTTTCCT
>CAJTTU010000105.1 GCA_910579325.1 uncultured Lachnospiraceae bacterium
GGCAAAATATTTGTGGGGTGATGGTGTAGAAGAAAATAAACGGGAGGCCGTGTACTGGTTTAAAAAGGCGGCGGCACAGGGGCATGAGGAAGCGATAGGATATTTGTCAGGATTGATTAAAATGGATATACCGCCTAGTTGATGGGGAACAGTTTTATCGAGTTCCATAAATTTGGGTAAGATAAATAAAATTAAAAAAAATAGAAAAAGGGTATTGACATTGGTGGAAAAATCTTGTAAAATGCTAATTGTGTTCGCGAGAGGCACAGAAATGCACGAGTGGCTCAGTGGTGGAGTATCGCCTTGCCAAGGCGAGGGTCGCGGGTTCGAATCCCGTCTCGCGCTTTTACGAAAAGAAACGCTGATATATAGCGTTTCTTTTCGCATTTCGACGTTTTTTCTTAAATTATATCTGTTTCTTCCATAAACTTTAAAACACTCTCCATTATCTTTCATCCTTTCCATTTTCCTGTCGATCGCCCTCCAAATCTTTCATTATTATAGACAAAAAGAAAAAAGCCCTTTATAATAAATAACATAAAAGCAATCACAATATCCGACAAAAAACGAGGGGGGTTATGTATGGACATCATTGAATGGGACGACAAGTTTAAAATCGGTGTGGAAGTCGTAGACAAAGCTCATGCCAAGCTTTTTCGAATCACAAAAAAGCTGCTGGAGCTGTCCACGGAGGCCGGAGCCAATCAGATCTCATTCAGAGAAGGCATCAAATATCTTGAATCATATTCCATGTCACATTTTTCAGAAGAAGAAGCATATATGCGCTCTATCCGATACGGCGGATACGCGCAGCACAAACGGATTCATGACAATTTCAGAGACAGCATGCTGGTTTCTCTCAAAAAAGACCTGGAACTGTCACACTATTCCCCGGCGGCCATCCAGCGCTTTGTGGCGACTATAAACAGCTGGCTGAAAACCCATATTATGCAGGAGGACCAGGCCATCGTCGGCAAGGCGGCAGTAAAAAAAGGCTATGATTTTTCATCACAGATTCCCATTATAACAAAAACCATAAACCGGGCCGCCCAGGAACTGTTCCAGGCGGAGGTTAAGCTTTCCAACCCTGACTATAAAGGGCAGAATATCGGGAACGCTCTCTATTGCCGTCAGGATTATGAGACAGAAGGCGGGGTCAGACTGACGCTGCTGTTAGGCGTGGAGGATTCCCTGTTCATCCGGGGCGTCAACCGGTTTCCGGAAATGCAGACGGTACAGAAAGACGCGATTACGCCCGATGCCGCCCTGCAGGTTTTTGAACAGCTTTACCAGCGTATCAGCAAACTATTTCGGATCGAAACGGAACCTGAATTTACCAGAGAAAACCTGCTGGACAAAAATCAGTTCCGCAAAGAATTTATGAAAGGATACCCCTGCAGCCTTTTATACAACGCCAAAATCGGGTATCTCACTTTCTGCTACCGTAGCCGCCGGGTGAAAAAATAATTTCATGATCAGAAAAACCATGGAGCCGTGAATCCGCTCCATGGTTTTTCTGATTATTCGCTTTCCTCCGAACGTTCTTTGCCCCGACGTTGCAGCTCCTTCAACGCCCATCCAAACTTCGCGGAACTGGCCCCCGGATTTCCCCGCAATAAGCTTTCCCTGAAAAAGCTTGTCCTGCCGGTAATCCGGTTATATTCCAATGCTTTTTCCCGCAGCCTGTCAAGCAGAGAGGAATGCTCCGGCAAAAGCTCCTTCAATTCCTCCAGCTGTGCCCTGGTAGGAATATGAAGGGCTTCCAGACGCTCCGTAAATTTTCTTTTCGCTTCTTGATACCGGCGCCTGCGCTCTTCGACATTTTCCCGGAACTCCTCCACCTGATCCCTGGTTTCCATCTTTGCCAGACTGAGCTGCACCTGCATAGCCTCCAGCTCGGCCCGCACCCGGGTCATGCCCTCCAGCATCTTCCGCAGATCCAGAGCCGCCTTCACCGACACAATCGTATCCGAAACAAAGACGGTGCTGACAGAGCCCAGAAAAAGACCCAGCATCAGGTCCGGCATCCCCAGTACCCACCGCTCGATCGGCCTGTGGATCACCTCGGTCAAAAGCAGCGTAAGAAATCCCCACGCAATGGAAGAAGACAGACAGATAATCCCCTGAAAGTGAAATCTCTGGTCGCTGTAATCCCAGTATTTCACTTTGAAAAGGGCTTCCATCCCTACGCCCACCACATATTCCAATACAGTCGCGCCGATCACGCCGGCGAAATATGTCAGAACCAGGTTTCCACGAACCGGTATGGAAACCCACAGCATAACCACGGCGCCCGTCCCGTACAACGGAAGCATCGGCGCCCGCAGAAAGCCCCTGTTGACAAAATGCTTTGTCCTCAGCGTCACATAGGCGGATTCAAAAATCCAGCCCGCAAAACAATACACATAAAAAAACATCAGCCACTGCGGCAAATCATAAGTGTACATCTGAGCAATCCTCCGTTTCCGGCGTCGTTTCATATATAGTAATGTATACCTCCAAACCGGCAATGCTGTCAAGCCCGGAGCGGAATTTACAGTAACAATCCGCATATTAATCATTATTTTCCAAAAACAGGCCGGCAAACTGCTATAGCAGCCGCCGGCCTGTTCGTTATGTCTTATCCTTTTGTTCCTTCAGGCTTACCGCCTTACGCATTTTTTTCTTCTGTCTCTTTCTTGCGGGAGAACGCTACGACTGCTGTCTGTACGATTGCGATAATCGCCATGACGATCGTGTAACGGTCTACAAAGCCGGTGGAAAGGGTAATGTCTTCCGTCAGGCAGAATGCGATCACGGAGATCAGCGCCACAGGCAGACTGACTACGCGCATAATGCCTTTCTTCTTTAACTTTCTCTCAGTTTCCCTGTCGTTTTCATCCGACGCTTTCTTCACCTGAACGAAATAGCCGATCAGGAGCATCAGGGATTCGTAAACGGCCAGGTTCATCAGCGCGAAGTTAATTAATGCCCAGCTTCCGCCCTTGAGTGCTGCAAGGGGTACTTCTTCATCCTCCAGCTCCGCCAGTCTTTCCTCACCAGACTGATCTTCGATGTCGCTGGCCAGAGGCACATTCTCATCCTCGATCTCTACTTCCGGATTTTCCTCTTCTTCCGGGGCAGGCGTGGCCGGTACGGGGGTTGCCGGTACGGGCGTTACTGCCACAGGAGCAGGGGTTACTGCCGGTAAAGCTGCCGGTACTGCCGCCACGGGGACTGCAGGTGCCGGCGTAGGGGCGGGGGCAGGTGCCGGTGTCGGCGCCGGATCAGGGGCAGGATCTGATGTCGGCGTCGGCGCCGGATCAGGGGCAGGATCTGGTGCAGGCGTCGGCGTTGGATCAGGGGCAGGATCTGGTGCAGGCGTCGGCGTTGGATCAGGGGCAGGATCTGGTGTCGGCGCAGGATCCGGATTAGTCGGATCTGTCGGATTCTGCGTAAAGGTGATCACAAAATCCGTATTCCCAGTGATCTCATATCCAGCAACCGGAGTTCCCGGCGCCGGCCTCCATGTTCCATTGCCATATCCCGCATCTGCTGCCGCCGTCGGAATCTGGTCAGCCGTAAGAGCAGCTTTTCCGTCCACTGCGTAGTTTCCATTTTCATCTTTTAATGTAACCACTACGCTTGTCGGGCCGGTCAGCGTTCCGTTTTCTGCCCGGAATGTTACAACGGCCTGATATTTGTCAGGGATGCCGTCGCCATTCTTTTCGGTGCCTTCCGGATCATCCGGTCCTATGTCGTCCACCGCGACAGTCACGGTTATAACGGTTTTTTCTCCCACAGTCCCATTATCCGGATCCTCTACTTTTTCCACAATATAATTATGATCAGGGTCTCCTATATCAACGGGATCGCCTGTCTCAATCCACTCCGTCGGATCATAAGTATCTCCGTCCTTGTACGGTGTACCGTCAGCTTTCTTATCCTTGATATCATCCTTCTTACCCGGTATCGGATCCCCGTTTCCATCCACATACTTGATTGTAATCTCGCGATCAGGCTTTGCGGGGTCTACGTCTTTCCACACAGCTGTCAGAGTTAAGTCCTCTTCCGGAGTAATCTTGTCGCCGGGCTTGTAAGCCTCGCCGTCGCTGCCCTGCCATTTGTCAAATTCCTTGCCTTCAGGCGGGGTAACATCATCGGGAAGGTCCTTAACCTCATACTCATCACCTTTGTCAGGGGTGTCCTCGTCGATTTTCGTGGTGCCATCCATATAAGTGATGGTCACCTTCTCGGGTGTCACAGGAGGAATCACGACACTGGCACTGCTGCCGCCGACACTGGCGCTATCAGTAGCCGAGTCAGTGATGTCATACCCACCGCCGCTGCGAGCCATACGGAACATACGTGCCCCATTACCATCGGCAGCCCAGGAGCCGCCCATGGCGGTATTTTTCAGGGATACCATAACCTTGGCGGTGCTGGCGTTCCTGACTTTGATGTTGTAGGTCAGGGTCACGGTCTTGCCGCTCTCGAACTTATCGTTTCGCTGAAGCGCGGGTACGGTACCGCCGTTCTCAGCAGTCAGCATGGCTTCCACAGGTGTATCATTCACTTTCACATCCGTGTAAGTAATCGCCACCTTGCCCTTGTCCTCATCGCTGATGGTGTCGTTGCCATTCTCATCAGTCACCTTGATCTCGGTCAGCTTGTCGATGATGTCCAGACCGAACAGATCGTCGCCGTTGTTCGTCACTGTCACCTCATAGGGGATGGTAGCAACGCCGGTTTTTTCATCCACGGTGATTGTGGAATGCTTCTTTTCGGTCTTGATGGCCATATTCACGCCTGTGACCACTTCGGGCTCGCTCGTCTCAGGTTTGGTCTCCTGGGAATCGACGGTGGCAATATTACTGATCTCTCCTGACTTGGTGACCTTCGCAGTAAAGGTCATAGATTCAGTGCCGCCGTTGGCCTTGATCTTGAGAATTATCCAGGTGAGTGTGCCGCCTCTATAACTGTGCGTGTCACTTTCCGCATTCTCAACCCAGCTTAGTCCATTGGGCAGAGTGTCGGCTACCACCACCCCGGTGGCATCGCCTTTGCCGTTATTAGTCACTTCGATGGTGTACTCCACCGTATCGCCAACCTTTACATACCGCTTGCTGGCGGTCTTGGTGATAACAAGGTTGGGCTCCTCAACCGCAGGCTCCTCCCACCGGATGGTGATGTTGCCGGTCTGATCATCGACCTCGGGTTCACCCCACTTGCCGGTGTCACTGGGGTCATCGGGATACTCTTCCGTAACAAATTCCTCATCTTTGACATCGATGTCCGCAGGGTAAGAACCCTGTTTAATCTGGGTGCCGTCCTCCTTCAGCCAGGTAACAGTGATGTTATTAACCAGCTTCTCAGGATAGGTGTTGGTGAGGGGGATAGCCGCGACGGTGGTTTGGGCATTCAGCTTCCGCGTAGCGCTTTTGGCGGTGTCGTCCACTGTTACAGTCCCCCCGGCGCTCAGCGTAGGGATCCGGCCGTCCTTGGTGGTATAGTTGACCTCCTGGAGCTTCACGGTGCTTCCCTTAGGCACGGAAACGACTTTGAACCACTGCAAATCGGTGTCGCTGGTGTTGGTAAGATCGCTCTTGGTGAGGGTACCCTGCAACACGTTGTCGGCAAAGACCTGGATAGCATAGTTGTCGGGCAGATCAGCCTTTGTCGCGTTTACCAGAGTCTTGTTCACAGTAAGGGTAGCCAACTCCACCTTCTTCCACACGGCGTACAGGGTCATGTCGTCGTTCATGAGGATCGTGTCGCCAGGGTTGATGTCGGCCTCGGTAGCATTTTTGTTCATGCTCCAGCCTAGGAACTGGTAGCCGCCGTTGCGGGTCATGTTACCTTTGTCGGCTACGGTAGCCTCACTGCCTAAAGCAACTTGCTGTGGAGCGGGTGGATTGATGCCCCCCTTAGCACTATAAGTCAAGGTAACCGTGGCGCTGGGATTCGCTTCCCACTTTGCGGTCAGAGTCCCAGAAACAGTGCTACCATCCTTGCCGGTCATGGTAACCTTACTGTTGGCATAACTGCCGTTACCGCTATAAGTCCATCCAGTAAAGGTATAGCCCTTGCGGGAAGGCTTCTCGGTCTTGACGGTAAAGGCGTAGGTACCGTTGGTGATATCGTTTACCATCACTTGGTCGATAGAGTTGCCGTTCAGGGTTCCACCGTTGTAGTCATAGTTCAAAGCATAGCTGTAACTGGCAGGAGAAGAGGGGAGCTTATAAAAGATATAAAACTCTTGCCCACTATTCCAAGTCACCGTATCTGTATATGCGGTTTGACGCCAATTTACACCATTCGAACTTTTTCCCCAAGCAAAGCGGACATAATCGCTGGGCACAGTAAAAAAGTCCTGATTCAATCCAGACGTATACAGAAAACAGTTTGTACCATGAGTGTGATACTTACCACCAGAAGAAGAACAATTCAAGTAAATTGTCTTAGAGACGCTTTGGACAGTTGCCTTTCCGTCAGCGTCCACATAGACAGGTCTCGCCGTTACAGCAATACTGCCACTGCCACTGGAACCACCTGTGCCAGGGGTCGTAGGTGTAGTTGTGCTACCGCTGCTGTGTTTCTCCCATTTGCTGGTAGTATAGGTAATAGTATGGGTCTTATAGTTGCCGCTGTGCTCAATATTCTGACCCTCGTGCAGCGTAAGCGCGCTGGGCGGGAAATACTGCAACGGGCGGCACTCGATGTGAGTCACCGTGCCGTAGTCATAGTCGGCGTATTCCGTCCCCGCAATCAAACCGGACACATAGTCCACCTGGTTGTCGATCTGGATATACCGTCCGGAGTTCAGCGTCTTTGTCTTAAGGAGTACGCCGTTGACCACATAGTTAACCGTGATCTGATCATAGGTGTTCATCGTATCAATCCCATCATCCGGCTCCCCCGCCGCAACCTGCTCGCGGTAGCCTGCGATGTACGCATACGCTTCTGCCTGCGCCTCCTGATCTTCCGGTGAAAGCCTCTTATAAATATCAAGGCAGTTGTCGAGAACCGGAAGCAGTTCTTCCGCTTCCAGGGCATCTCCGACTGCATCCACCGCCTTCAGGAATTCCTCCGGTGCCGCATAGTTTGTTTCCTGAGCATTCGTCGAAGCGGTTATATCGTTCGGCTGTTCGGAGTCAGCATCATTCTTCTGCTCGGAGTCAGCGTTATTCTCCTGCTCGGAACCAGCGCTATTCTCCTGCTCGGAGCCAGCGCCATTCTCCTGTTCGCAGCCAGCGCTATTCTCCTGCTCGGAACCAGCGTTTTCCTCCTCTTCGGAACCGCTGACCTCGCCTGCCGAAGTAAGAATATCCCCGGTCTGACCCATATCTGACGTTCCCTCATCAGACGGCTCATTTGGATTTCCGGAGTCCGGACTGATTTCCGTTCTGACACCTTCCGCATGAGCAATGCTCATATCACCAAGGAATGTGGTGAATATCAATGCAAATGCAAGAAAGAGTGCCAGGCTTCTTTTCACCTTTTTGCTTTTTATTTTCATAAACTCTTTCTCCTTTTTTCATAACTCTTAGTTATCTTTGTTTCTCTTATTTGTTTCATTCTCACCTCCCGTTACTCCGCTAAAATTTCATCCAACAGCTGAAGCAGTTCAACCGCGCTTCGGAATGCAAACTCCTGATTCTGGTTTTGCCACACCAGCCTCCCCTGCCAGGTGTAATGCTCACGGAAGAGAACCTGGATGCGGAATACATCCGTTCCCTCCTTTGATCTGTCTCCCGGACAAATTAAAGGGGGCGGCTGATTCGGGCAATGCTCCAGATCAAGCAGTCCGTCGAGTAATAACACCATCTGTGACAGACTCCGGAATTCTTCCTTTCCCTTTAACCGCGGATGCTGCAGATAGCCGTCCATGATGCCATCCTCATATGTTTCCACCGTGACGATTGCTTCCCGACTGCGGCAGAGAAGCATTTTCTCCTGAAGCGCTATATGATCACCACCTTTCTGTTCTTACATTTATATCATAACGAAACGGCGTTACCGTCCCGTTACTGACGTGGGAAAATCAGGCACTTTTTTGGGTTCACTCTGACTGCAAAGAGGCGATGCGGTATGTAAGATCTGCTTTTGAATGCCGGTAGACCCTGTGGAAATCACTGTCGATCCGGCCCATGACCAGCCGCGCGTCCTCCATACCAGCTCCTGTCAGCATCAGAATGTAGGAGTCCGCCTCCAGCCTGGCCACCGGATCCCCGGCTCTTAACCGCTCTAAGAGAATCCGTTCCAGTCTTCTCGCGTCCGTGACCGGAATGGCCTTCTTACCGAGACTGACAACGACGAGAGAGGAGGACCGTCCCGACCGCCTGATATGACGTCTTTCCAGGGTGACGATTTTCTGAAACACATCAAAGGTACAGAAAAAAGCCATCTCCCCTTCCTGCTCCTCGCATACCAGCTTAAAGACATCCTGCTCCGCCAGATTCTTTTTCCTTAATCCAGAGGCCAGCGCACACAGCTGCTCCGCCTGCCCGGACGGCATGATTTCATATTCCTGCATCAGCTTATCCCGGAACATCTCATACTGCCTGACAGCCCGCTCCGGCTGCCCCAGGGCAATCAGCGCCCGCATCTGGTAGAGGGTAAATTCCTCTGTTGCGAAATCGACGCCGTACGCCTGCACACAGAGATCCAGAAGCTTCATCCACTGCTCCTTCTGATACAGAATCGGCAGCGCCGCCTTACAGGCATCCAGGTAGAGCGTCTGATAATACTGTCTCAGTACCAGCGCCCATTCACTGTCATTGCCCGACAGGAAATCACCTTTATACAGGGAAACCGCCCGGAGGAGCCTGTCGCATTTTTCTTCCCCGGATGTCCTTCCCGCTTCCAGACAGGCCGCCTCAAAAGCTTCCGTATCCAGTTCCAGGCAGATATCAGGATTCCACACATAACATCCCGGAAGGGTGATCAGAAGCTTCTCCATGCCGGGGAACATTTCGTCCAGAAGGCTCCGGACTGTGTGCATCATTCTCCGCAGTGCGGTTCCGGGAGCGATGCTGGTATTTTCTGCCCAGAATTTCTCAAACAATTCCTCCGAAGAAATGCTCCGTCCATGGTTCACCACCAGATACTGTAAAAGAGACAGGGCTTTTCTGCCTGCCTTTACGGATTTATCCTGAGAATAAGAAAATGAACCCAGTAATCCGAAACGGATCGTCTTTTCATCTGCCATGGGGCCCCGCTCCTTCTTTTACTGCGATACGCCTGCCGCCTCCTGTCATACCGGATTTCGGATGGTTTTCGTAATACCAGGCCAGAAAATCATCGTGAAGCTCCTCGCCGCATTTCCGGGCTTTGATCGCTTCTTGTTTTTCGTCATAAGAGCCGAGATAATAGGTTTTGCCCCGGAAGGTGATCTGGGCCACCCACCTGCCGTTTCTTCTGTTCTGATACACGCCGGTATATCCGCTGGTGTTGCTGGAAATTAAGCGGCTTTTTCCGGCCTCCAAAAGAGTGACGGAGGTGCCGCCGATCAGTTTCAGATTATCGCGGTATATCTCCGACTGCAGACAGCCGCAGCTTTTGGTCTTTCCCGTCTGTAGGAGGGTCTGGCCAACAATGGTTTCCTTCCCGCAGCCGCAGCGGCATTTCCAGCGGTGCATCCCGCTTTGTTTCCCGGCATAAGCCGTTACGGTCAGACGCCCGAACCGCCGGCCGATAAAATCCTTCAGCGCAGGATGGCTGAGACAGCCGCAGCTTTTCCGATAGCCCGCCGTTAACTGATGCAGCGGCACATCTACTTCCTCTCCGCAGTCACATACGCATCGCCAGACCACAGTGCCATAACGAATTTCATCGGTGGGTCTGAGAGCGGTCAGCCTTCCGAACCGCCGGCCGGAGATATCCCGCCGGCCCGGTTTGACTTTGGAGACACAGCCGCAGTCGGTGACGGTTCCCCTTTGCAGACAGCGGGTGTCCAGCAATATCTCCCCGCCGCAGTCGCAGCGGCAGAGCCATATGGTGTAGTGATTTTTTCTCTGGTCTGTGGGCGCGGTCACGGTGAGCTTCCCCACACGGCAGCCCACGCCGATTCTTGGCCGGTCGGGTTTCCGTAAAGATGTTCCCGGATGTTCTCTCGTCTGTCCCATGTTCCATCCCCCCTCCGTCCAGTCGCGGAGTTAGCCCCTCTGTGCTTTGCCCTCCGCACAGGAAGCAGCGGCGGCGTTTTTTCTCCGTTTGACTAAAAAGTCTGACTGCGAATCTCACATCGCAGACAGGGATGGCTCTTTCTTACAGGAACGCAGGCTTAAAATTCAACAACCGCCAGCTTCTCCATATTTACCCGTTTCAGATCCATGGAGGAATGGACATAGCGACCCAGGGTAACGGCGGTATTGGCATGGCCCAGGATTTCCGACAGGCTCTTGATCTCAAATCCTGCCTCCACGCACCGGGTCGCAAAGGTATGCCGGATCGTGTGAAAATGGACGCCCTCCAGACCGCATTCCTTTGTATATTTGGCCAGCCGCTTCTGCATCTGGCGCGGTTCCATAAACTGCTCCGTGCCGGTTAACAGAAAAGCGGCCGGGCAGTGCGGGTCATATTGCCCGCAGAGTCTGGCCGCGCCGTCAGTGAGAGGGATCGTCCGAATCGAGGTGTCGCTTTTGGGGCTGCCGATCACCACCTTTGTTTTTCTCTCCCCCTGGCCATCCATGTCTCTCAGCCGCTGCATGGTCGCATCTACATGGATTGTCCTGTTTTCCAGCGAAATATTTTTCCACCGCAGAGCGCATAATTCGCCGATCCTTAAGCCTGTCAGCAGGGCAAGAAGGATGCCGAACCTGCATGGGTCCATATCTGTCCGGAGATAGGAGACAAAGCGCCGCTGTTCCTCCGTGGAAAGGACGCGGGCTTCCTTCTTCTGTTCCTTCGGGTAGCCGATTTCGACCGCAGGGAACAGGCCGGGATACTGACTGGCAGTGTATTTCAGAATTGACCGTAGCACCACAAGGATGTCGCGCACGGTCTTTGCGGAAAGTCCCCCGGCCAGAAGCTCCTGTTTAAACTGTTCCGCCAACCAGGTGTTGATTCCCGGCGGGAAACACCCGCCCAGTCTTGGCTGGATATGGTTTCTCAGGATGGCTTCATATTTTACATAGGTAGAGTCTTTCACCTTTCCTTTTTCCATGCGCAGCCATTCCTCACAGAAGAAAGCAAACCTGCGGCGGTTATTCGTCACAGGCAGAGGCGCGCTGCTCAGCAGGGCAGCCCTGCACTTTATGGCTTTTTCCTTTGCCTCTTTGTAGGTTTTGCCGTAGCAGAACCCATACCTGATTTTGCCGGAAAGTTCGTATCCCTTAATGTACCGGGCTTCCCATCGTCCGTCCTTGCGCTTGAAAATATTTTCGCCTTTTCTTGCCATAGCCATTTACCTCCTGCAATGATTTTTTGTGATCTTCCCATTATATCAGCGGAGGCGTTTCCTGACTGCGAATTTGACTGCGATAGACATTTGCTGCCGCAGATTTTGACAAAAAGGACAAAATAGTACCCCTTACTGCCTGGGGTTGTCTGCAAAATTTTATAAAAAACTTCTAAAAATCAACAATATTTATTGAAATCCAGAGTGGAAAGCTGTATACTTAGAAATCATAGAACTAAAACCGGCGGTCGCAGAGGGGCTAACTCTGCGACCGTTTTCGTGCGGG
>CAJTTU010000106.1 GCA_910579325.1 uncultured Lachnospiraceae bacterium
GTACCAGAAGAACCTCGTCAGACTGGGAATTTTCAAAAAAATCTTTGTTTCTTCCCACGTATAGATACTGGGGATTCGGTGCTTTCGCATAGGTGAACAGGCGGACGGCAGAAATCGTAGGTTCATTGGAAAGAATGGTCGAAATCGGATGATACTGCCGGAGCCAGTGTTCAATAATAGCCATGCTCAGTTTCATAAAAACTCCTTTTGTCTGTGTGGACGAAAAACTGTTTTTCTCTGTCAGACAGCCATATATTTATCAGATATATACATAAAAGGTGAATCGGGTATATTCAATATAACTGATATTTTCAGATAATACAATATATTAGGGAGATTCTATGGAAAACAATTTATAGCAGAGACAGGCAATAAGCAGGATGTCATCGACAATACCCAAAGGATGACGGATATCCGGGCGCCGGGCTGCGGCTTCACAGTCCTGCCTTCTCCGGAATATGATAATAAAAAAAGAAAGCAATAACTATGAATTAAAATGATGCCATCAATGGTTGGTTTAAATCATAAATGGGGGCTTACGGGGAAAGGGATTAATGTGGCCGTATTGGATACGGGTATCTTCCGTCATCCGGACTTTGATAACCGGATTGTGTTTTTCAGAGACTTTGTCAGGGGAAAGCAGCGGCTTTATGACGACAATGGCCACGGAACCCACGTGGCGGGCATCATAGGAGGCAGCGGCGCGGCTTCGGACGGACGGTTTCGGGGCATTGCGCCGGGATGCGGGATCGCCGCCTTAAAGGTACTCGACCGAAAAGGCAACGGCAGCCTGAAATGCGTCCTGTCCGGTTTGCGCTGGGTGCTGAAATATCACCGGCAGTACGGAATCCGCATTGTGAATATTTCCGTGGGAGCGATTCCGAAGGAGCCCGGCGACGAGTCGGTGCTGATCCGTTCCGTGGAGCAGCTGTGGGAGGAGGGGCTGATCGTGACGGTGGCGGCCGGGAACCGGGGGCCGAAAAAGAACACCGTGACCACGCCGGGAATCAGTAAAAAAGTGATTACGGTGGGCTGCTATGACGACGTGAAGGCGGTGGAGGTGGCCGGCTCGGTGATGTCCGATTACTCCGGCAGAGGGCCGGTGGCAGAGACCTGCATCGTAAAACCGGAGGTGGTGGCCTCCGGTTTCAACGTCGTTTCCTGCAATGTGATCAGCCCCCGCCATCCGAAGCCCTACACGATGAAAAGCGGCACCTCCATGGCCACGCCCATGGTGTCCGGCGCCATGGCTCTTCTGCTGGAGAAGTATCCGGAGATGACGAATGTCCAGGCAAAGCTGCGGCTTTATGAGAGCTGCGACGACCTGGGGCTTCCGAAAAGCCATCAGGGCTGGGGGCGGCTGAATATCGACAGGCTTTTGGCGCTGCCTTATTCAGTAGCGTTAAAAGCTGCGCCGTAAGGCGTATTCATAAAAATATGTCAGTGCCTTTTATAAAAAGGGCTGTGAAAAAGTCATATTTTCACAGCCCTTTTCTGATTATGAATGTCACTATTTATCGAAAGATAAAGTTTATTGTAAAAAAAAGTTGATATTATGCTTTACTTACTTACATATTTAGTATATTATTATTTGTATAAAATTGGTATTACCGATTGACGATTGATATATATAAAGGCATTGGAAAAATAATTGTGGCTGTATCACCGCCTCGGCAGGAGGCGAGTTTAAGAAACGGGAACCGAGGAAAAAAGAACCGTTTAGAGCTGTTTTATAGTTTACGGAAAAGATAAAAGGAGAATGTAACCATGGCTATTTCTGAGGTGATTGAATTTCAGGGCTCCCCTGATCTGCTGGTGTGGAAGCACCCCCAGGAGAACTTTAATACCACGTCGCAGCTGATTGTAGACCCGACCCATGAGGCGCTGCTCGTCCTGAACGGGAATGCGGCCGATCTGTTTGGGGAAGGGCGGCATACGCTGACGACGGCGAATCTGCCCTTTTTGAGAAAATTAATCGAGATACCGACAGGAGGAAAAACGCCGTTCCCCTGTAAAATTTATTTTGTCAATAAGGTCCATCAGATGGATCTGCTGTGGGGAACGAAAGATCCCATTCCGCTGGAGGATCCTTTATATGATATTTTCCTCCATGTGATGATTCATGGAAGCCTCTCCTATTCGATCATTGATTCCAGAAAGTTTTTATTAAAGCTTTCCGGTCTGAGAGATTCCTTCGGGCCTGATATGCTTGTTCCCAAATTCAGGGGAATTGTGGCGAAGCATGTGAAGGACTGCGTGTCCAAGATTATGATCAACGGACATCTGAGTTATTTTATGATCAGCGCGAATCTGATGGAGATCAGCGATGTATTGATCGAACGTCTCAATGAGATTTTTGACGCTTATGGAATCCGGATTGAATTTTTCAATGTGGAGACCGTCTCCGTACCGAAACAGGACTACGATGCGGTCAGCAAAGCGAAGGAAAGACGTACCGGCCGTCTGATCGAAGGGTATTCCTGGCAGGAAGAACGGCAGATGATGATTGCCGAGAAATTTGCAGGCAACGAAGGCACCATGGGCGCTTTGGGAGGCGTGATGGGAGGCGCCATGGGGGGCATGGTGATGGGGACCACGATCACGGAGATTGCCAAAAACGCACTGGATGCAGGGCGGATTCCCGATACTGCTCCGCCGAAGGATGTGTCCGGCGTAAAGCCTCCCGCAGGCGCAAATGCATCGAGCGGCAGCGCGCCCTTTGATGTCAGCGGCTTTTTGCGTTCAGGCGGTACAACGGCTCCGGACATGGACCGGCCGCCCGTGTCGCCGCCGGCAGCAGAAGGGGGGAAGTTCTGCTCCGAATGCGGTGCGGCTTTAACGCCAGGGGCGAAGTTTTGCGCGGAGTGCGGAAAGCCGGTGGCAAATCATACCTGTCCCGGCTGTGGGAACGCGATCAAGCCCGGCATGAAATTCTGTCCGGAATGCGGCGCTTCGCTGACGTGATGATGAAATAATCGGAGGGTGAAAAAATGAAAAACAGCACGGCAAAAAGAACCGGAATGATGACTGCGCTGATTTATGTGATTATTTTTGCGGTTTTTAATTTACTGGTATTTTTGATTTTTAAAGAGAAGAATAACGTGTTCTGGCTGAGCTATGGCTTTGCGTGCATGGCCTTTGTGATTCATATCGGAAGCATGTTTTTTGCTTTGAGTACGCTGGAGACCGAGGCGGTATTTATGGGAATCCCGCTGGCTTCCCTCTCATTATATTATTTTTTTGCCGCAGTATTCGCGGCCGTCGTATTTATGGCGTTTCAGGTGGCGCCCTTTAAGCTGGCTCTGGTGATTCATATTTTGATTCTGGCCGTTTATTTGGTTGTGGCCATTCTGGCGCTGATGGCGAGGGATGTGGTTCAGGATGTGAACGATACGGTTAAGGAAAATGTAGCCGCGATCAAGACGCTGAATGTAGATATCGACGTTCTGATTCCACAAGTGTCGGACCCGTCCTTAAAAAAGGCCTTAAAAAAAGTCAGCGAGACCGTAAAATATTCCGATCCCATTTCCAATGAGGCCGTGGCGGAGATCGAGCAGCAAATTATGCAGACGGTGAACGAGCTCAGGATTCACATTGAGAATAACAACAATACCGAAGCGGTTCAGGCCTGCAAGGATGTGGAGGTATTGTTTCTGCAGCGAAACAGTTTGCTGAAAGCAACCAAGTGAAATATCGGAATACATACAGCAGAGGTTAAAAAAAGATGTCTTCCCAATATAAAAGCTTGAGATGCGGCGGTTGCGACGGCACCCTTGAATATAATAAAGAGAAGAAGGTCTGGGTATGTATCTACTGCGGCAATGAGATTCGCCGTGAGGAAGAATATGACGGCCTTTACACCATTAAAAATGTGGTAAGGCAGGTGCTGGTGGATTTGGCATACGGGCGGCTAGACGCTGCGAACAAAAACCTGATTGAGTGTGAAAAGATTGCCTCCGATTATGTGGGGACGCTGATCGCCGGTATCTGCGTAAAGGTTTTTACATTGATCACACCTGGCGCATGTCAGCAAAGCGAGAGCAGAGGCTTATTCGGACAGGTAAAAATACAGTATGAACAGCTGCGGGCCTGCGACGCCGGCATTTCATCAGAGGAGGAAGCCTTGTACGAGTCCTTCGGCGGAAAAAACGATGCTTTTGGCGTCCTGCTGCTTGTTTTTGACACGCTGGGCGCAAAGGTGCATCTGGATTTTGTGAACCAGTTTTTTGACGCGTCCACAGTGTACTCATCAAAATTGAACGCGAATCTGCTCACCTACGCGTTCAGGCATAACCGCCTGGATATGATCGATCAGATATTTTCCAATGTGGAGAATATTAACTGCAAAGACGCGTTATGGATTCTGCTTAATTCCTATCAGGACGGAGAAAAAAAACAGAATTACATTCCCGCTTTATTTGAAAGAGCTGCGTTTCAGCCGGAAGATTACAAAACAATAGAAGCCTATATCGGAAATACAAAGGACAGCACACAGACAAAAATAATCGTGTATTCTAATTCGGTCAAATATCACATAGCGCCTGCCGTTCAGGCGGTCACCGACCATATCATGACAGATGCCGCTATGAATGAAGATCAGATCAGGACCGTGATCGCCGCTTTTTGTAATACCCATCCCAAAGACGCCGAATTGTATGATCTGGTGGAGCAGATTTATACGAAGCATTCCGGCTTTATGGCAAATTCCGAGATGGATGTGATATTGGAAAGCAGATTATTCGTCAAGCTTGCAAAAGGAACTGTCTGCCGTATGCTGGGGCGGGCGGACTGGCTGGTGTCCGACCGTATCTCCATGCTGGAGAAATCCGAAAGGTGCAAGCTGGACGTCAGGGCCAATGACGCCATTCTGGCGGATCTTTTGCTGCGCAACCAGGAAGACACGGATGTCCGTCTGGCGCTGGTCAGTAAAATGACAGCCTATGTGGAAACGGTGTCCACCGCTGTGATGACTGACTTTATTCTGAAATCTGCGACAGACGGGGAGCGGAAACCGGAGGTTCTGGCGGAACTGTTAAAGCTTGACTTAAATATAAGCTTTTTTCGTGAGGTTTTAAGCAGGTATCTCCAAAGCTCTGTGGATTCTCCCGAGGTGAAAAAGGAGATTTCACAGATGCTGAGCGATCAGGGACTGCAGGTGGATTCCGACGTATTGCTGGATATGGTCTGCAGCGCGCAGTCCTCCAACTATATGGAAACGGCGGACTTTATCAAAAAAGCGTTGCAAAACGGGACAAGACTGCCGGATAGCGCTCTGAGTATCTATATGGAGAGGGTGCCTCCGCAGCAATACCATCATGAGCTGATTTCCCTGCTTCACACCACGGCTTCCCAGATTTCCGATCAGGCGCTGGCTTGTTATGTGTTATATGCCGAAGGGGATTATGAGATCAAGGTGCAGAACAGTCTGGTTTTTGGGGAACAGAACGGAAAAAGCTTTGGCACCTCCTCCTGTCAGATCCGCTGCCTGAACGCCGGTATTCAGTGCAATCTGTTTCAGGCTTATGTTCTGGTCACGGAGGATTCGGCGGCGGCGGTGGAGGCGATTGTAAACGCGATGAAAAATGCAGGTGCGAAGCTCAATCCTATGATGACTGTAAACGGACAGCAGGTCAAATTTAAAAAATTCGCAACGGAGCATAAGGCGCAGCTTTCGCCGACGGCATTGCAGCTTTGTGAGCAGAATAAAGTGTTTTCGATATTTTTTTAAAGAAATCTCAACAAAGAATGTTTCAAGTCCATGTACTCCCGGAATTTTTCAGCACCTGCTTTTGCGGTTGATTTTCCGCTGTCGAGAGTACATGATAAAATAAAGGGGGAAGGATATGAGCCGTGATTATGAGGAGGAACAGCGGGAAATAGAGCGCCTGGTCGATGAGATCAACAGGCTGGTCGATGAAAACAATCGGCTGACTGAAGAAATTAATATGGCGCTTAGCAATATCAATGTTCTGCAGAACAATGTGATCAGCCTTTACAACAGCTTCGAGCCCAAAATGAGCCGGCTGTCAGGCGAGGTGTATACCAACAGCGATCATACCGACGCGGTGCGTCAGGCGATCGAGGAGATGTCGACACAGTATTTTGCCTTTAAGTCGCTGTCCACCGCGTCAAAAAACGTGACGCAGTATACCGATGAGTATTATACCCGTTTCTCGTACTATAACCAGCTGCGCAGAATCACGCTGGGCTATGTGATCGGTCTGGATGCCAACTTTGTAACCAGCGAAAATATGCGCAAAACGGTGGAGAAGGCGTATCTGCAAAACACGGAATACTGGCTTGCCTATGCCACGATGGCGGTGATGCTGTGGGCCACGGACGAAAAGGAGGCCGCCTGCCGGGCGCTGGATAAGGCGATGTTTATCGAGCCCCAGAAGGCGGCGCTGTATTTTATGCTGATTAACCTGCGGTTTTCCCGCAATGAAACCGCCCAGAGATGGCTCTTAAATTATATGGAGCGGGTGAATCCGTCAAATCTGGGCGAGGAATGGCAGTATCTTTTGCAGGCATATCTTGCAGGCGCTTTTGGGGAGAATGAAGGCTTCCAGGCCGAGGTGGGGAAGTATTTTAAGAAAATGCTGGTTCAGTCGGAGGCTACCACCGCGGATTTCAGCAAACGGTTTATCGACCGCGCTTATCAGTATGCCGACACGTATCTGCACCGGACAAAGGAAAGCTTTGCGTATTTAAAGGGAACCTGTTCCGATTACGATCAGCTGATGGACACACTGTCCAATGCGGAGAAAAATTCGCTGCTGGCCCGGTATTACGAGGCGCTGCTCTACGAGGAGGACAAGCGGGGAGAGGACATCGCCCAGAGAATAGAAAACGTACTGTACGCGCTGATCAATAATTACGACGACGCGGAGCTTGAGGTAGTCAAGAAGATTAAGCTGAATGAGCATATCATTGCCGCTCAGGGAGACCAGAGCGCCGCACAGAGAAAATTTGACGCGGAGTTTGGCGGCAGGGGGAATAAAAATTTTGCCGGCCTGCTGACGGACTGGGCATTTACGGAGGATAATAACATCACGCCCTTAAGCGTGCGCAGGTTCTCCATCTCCTTCATGAAGGACTGGATTTTCAAGGGGTATGAGAAATATGCCATGAGCTATCGAGACACGGAAAAGCAGGCGTACTTGTTTAACGTGGACGGATGCGAGGTGACCTGCACGGAAAATGATTTTTCCAAAGGGAAGGAAAGCATCGAACAGTACTATGAAAAAAATAAATGGAAAAACGTCTTTGCCGACAAATTTATTAAGATCTACGGCCTGATTGCCCTGGCCGGCCTGGTGATGCTGGTGATCATGGGAGTTCAGCTCGGCAAAGGACATTTTTCGCCGGTAGCATTGACGGCGGGCATTCTTCTGGTGCTGCTGGGAGCATTCCTGCTGTGGCGTCAGACAGTGGCGATGCTGGAGCAGCTGAAGGAAAAGCAGCGGCTTGGCATACAAAGGCTTCAGCATGCATTGGAGGAGCTGGGAGAGTGGCGCAGCCTTTATCACAGAGAAGATGAAAAGCTGTCGGATTTGGAGATGGCATTAAAGCAATTTGGAACGATTCAGGAGCAGGAGGGATAAGGCCATGTCGGAAGTGTCATATGCGATACAGAATTTAAACAGTACGATCAACCAGTTTGAATCGAATGTCGATATACATGTCAATGATATCCGTCAGTCGAGTACGAATGTGGAGAAGGCCACACAGAGTATCTATGCGCAGATATCAAAATTTCGGGAGGATATGGAGCACGGTGAGCAAAAGCAGCTGGCCCATGAGAACATTATCCGGATCGACCAGATCATCAAGGAGCAGTTTGCCAATTATGAGACCATCCGTCGTACCGTAATGGGCGTGGTCCGTGATTTTGATATCAATCTGGTGCGCAACAGCACCATCCAGGAGCTGTCGGAGGAGCTGTGGATGACCAGCTCCCGGTATTGGCTGTCCTATGCGCTGATCGCCATCACCGCGTGGGTGAACAATTATCCGGAGGTAGCGAAAAGCGCGCTGGCCGAGTGCGGCCGCAAGGACGGGATTAAGACCACATTGTTTTTCTGCCTGCTGAACCTGCGTTTCGAGCGTATGGAGGTGGCGAAGCGATGGTTTTATGAGTATTTGAAGACACTGGACCCTGCCATGCTGCAGCAGGAGACGGCGGTGATGTTGCAGGCATTTTTAGACGGCATTTTTGGAAAGGACAGGGAGCTGGAGCAGTCCGTGATCGACGTGATCGACCAGTGGATCTCCATTATCAACGAGGAGGAGGAAATCTGCGACGAGCTGGTCGCCGCCTATCAGACCTATCTGAATAATACTAACCCTCATAAAAGCTTTGACTATGTGTCGATTCTGCAGTATTGCGTGAATTCTGGCGAGCTGTCCCAGTCTTATCTGGAGGTGTCCAAGTACGATGTGATCCTGGAGCTGTTGAAGGAGCTGAATGTGGAGGCCCTGGAGCAGAATGATGAAAATTATAAGGAACGTGTGGACGCGGTTCTGATCAGTTTGATCTCCAACTTTGATGAGGAGGAGCGGGAGCTTAAGAATGAGCAGGAGTATTTCAATCTGATTGTCCGGAATGAGGGCGTGGTGGAGACTGCCGAGCGCCAGTTCCAGGCTGAGATGGAGCTGCAGAATGAACATTTTAATATTGGAAAGCAGATGATTACCTGGGCTATCTATGACGAGACTGCAAATTCCCGGGTCCGGAAATTTGCTTTTCAGAATACGAAATCCTGGTTTAAAAGCGCGCTGGACCGTTTTGCAATCCGGCTTCAGCAAAGCTTTCCCATCGAATATTCTCTGGCCATCGATAGCTGGACCGGTGTCAGCAATGGAAATGACCAGATGGAGATGACGGAGAACATGCGCAATTTTTATGAAACCAACAAGTTTCAGAATATGTTCGTCAATACCCCGAATATGGCGGCTGCCATCATTCTGGTGGTATCGATTGCGCTGGTATTTATAACGCCATACTCTCTGGTGGCCACCGTGGTTGCGACGGTATTTCTGGGCTACCGGTGCTTCAAGGCGATGAAGGAATATCCGAAGCGGGTGGAGGCGGCGATGACGGCGCTGCAGCAGACGCTGGCCGAGATCACGGAATTCCGGCAGTATTTTGAAGAGAACAGCAGGAAAAAAGATGATATTTTGTCTGAGACGGAATTTATTTAATCAGTGTATCGGATGAAAATACATATGGCGCGGCAGGGAAAGAGCCGTCAGCAGAATACGATCGAATGGGCCGCCGGCACATTGTTCCGGAGATTTTGTGATGATTTTCCGGCATATGCTTGTTATTTTTGAAAAAAAAGTGCAAGCTGCCTGGCAGGTTCATATACATGTGTGAGCATAAAAGGAGAGAAAGTATGAGCGAAGAGATGATGAATAACGAAGAGATGAACGGAGAAGAACTGGATTTTGAGACGATGATGGAGCAGCGGATTCAGGCGAATTTTGCCGAGGCAGGCAGGGCCGGGGCGGATGTATCCAGTGAGAGACTGAAGGAGATGAACAAAAAACTGCCCTCCTGGAGCTTGGAGCCTCCCTACAGCTTCTTAAGATGACGGGCCCGGGCGCAGCGGCTCCGCAAACCTATCAGCAGTGGCTGGAATGCTTTGAGATGCTGAGCACAGGTCCGGTATCCGGAGAGTATGTGGAAAGCTTAAAGCATGGCTCCTGTCCGGGAATCGAAAAAATGACGGCGAAATTTGATGAGCGTCTGCAGGAAACGGTGAACCGGATGATGAACAGGGCGACAAAGCACTGTACGAGAAGTCTGAACGAAGCTTTGGAGGAGGGAGATTTCAGCTATATAGAGGTCATTTTGAGACGGTGCCGCAGGGAAATCGAGCACTGCAGATTTTACAGAGAGCTTCCTTTTTTGCAGGCCGAGTTCCGGGACCGGCTGGACATGCAGGTGGTGAAGGAAACAAATCGGTACTGGGACAGGCTGAAAGGGTATCTGGCAAAGCTGATTGAGGAAACGGAGAGCGCGGAATTATATGATCTGCTCTATTACATAAAACGGCTGAGCGCCTGACAAAAGGATGCCGCGCAAAAGGGCAAAGGCCTGGTTCCCGGCCTGCCAGGGCCAGATTTATAGAGATAACAGGAGCAACAGAGACGTATTGAAGTAACGGAGACATGCAGAAGCAACAGAGACATGCAGAAGCAACGGAGACATGTAGAAACAACAGAGATATGCAGGTACAACAGAGATAATAGAAACAGGGAAAGCCGATGGGAAATTACAGCAGTACGAAGGAAGAGGTCAGAAATCATCTGTTTGCCCGGGTTCCGCTGGTGATCGTGAAATCTTCGGAGCGGGAGCGGGTGAAGCGTATGATGCGGGAGCTGGCTTCCGAAATGAAAATAACCATTTATTATTATACGGATGTGGAGCAGGTGGTTTCCCTGAATGGCAGCGCCAAAAAGGATGTGGAGCGGGACCCGCTGCTGTTTGCCCAGGATTTGTTCCGCCGGAACCGCGGTTCCACCTTTGTTATGGGGGACGCAAGGCGGCTGGGGGATGAAAACGCCTTTAGCAGGGAGATACTGGACACCTTATATCTGGGGATGGACACTGCCGGCACGATGGTTCTGGTGACGCCGGATTTTATATGGAACCGGCTGGCCCAGTTCGGCCTGCTGACCATTCTGGACTATCCGGATGCGCAGGAGCGGGAAATTCAGATTCGGAATTTTGTAAATCGATACGGAAAGCAATACCCGATTCAATGGAATGCCGATGAGATCCACCGGGCGGCCATGCTGCTTCGGGGGTTTACCGAGGTGCAGATCGACAATGTGCTGGTGTCCCGGATGGTGGCAAACAAAGGCCTGGGCTCCGGGGATATGCAGGAGCTAACCCGACAGAAAAGCAGGTTGTATGCCAGTGTGCCCTGTGTGGAGGAGGTAAAGGTCAGGAAAAACCTGGAATTGTCCGGCCTTTTGAATCTGCGGAAATGGGTGCGGGAGCGGCGGCAGCTGTTTTTCATATCGGATGATATTTTGGAGGAATATGGGCTGACCGCGCCCAAGGGGATTTTGCTGGCCGGAATTCCCGGATGCGGAAAATCCTTTTCCGCCAGGATGGTCGCCGCAGAGTGGGGGCTGCCCCTCTTTCGCTTTGACATCGGCGCGATCTATGATAAATGGATGGGCGAGAGCGAGCGGAAGATGAACGATGCGCTGACCTTTATCGACAATATGGCCCCCTGTGTGGTCTGGATCGATGAGATAGAGAAGGCGCTGTCGGTGTCCGATTCCGGAAACGACACCGGAAAGCGGGTGCTGGGGCAGTTTTTATACTGGCTTCAGGAATCCGCCGCCAGGGTGTTTCTGGTGGCTACGGCCAATGATATCTCCGCATTGCCGGCGGAGCTGTTCAGGAAGGGGCGCTTTTCCGAAATATTTTTTCTGGATCTGCCTTCCGCGGCTGAGAGAAGGGATACCATATCGCAGTATTTATCCCGCTGTCTCCATATGGAGATAGGGTCGCAGGATATGGATAAGCTGGTGGA
>CAJTTU010000107.1 GCA_910579325.1 uncultured Lachnospiraceae bacterium
GGTCTAAAGGACAGACCCTAAGTGCTCATAGCAACGGGAGGGAAGTTGCGGAACTATAATTTGGAGGAAGTTTATGAAAGACGGACAGCGGATGAAAAAAAGGAAGCGCCTGATTGAAATTTTGTTTTTTCTGGCGGTGATGGCGCTGTCTTTTTATACTGTTTTTCACGGGCAGGATATCAGGCAGATCTGGGAGGAACTTAAGAAACTGTCGGCCTTTTCCATTTGCGCGGCGATTGTGACCGCGCTTTTCTTTGTCAGCGCGGAAGGCATTATGATCTTTTATCTTCTGCGGGCGCTGGGAGGAAAAAGCGGGATTTTGCGCTGTATTTCTTATTCCTTTATCGGATTCTTTTATTCAGGCATCACTCCTTCCGCCACCGGGGGACAGCCGATGCAGCTTTACTATCTGAAAAAGGATGGAAACAGCCTGGCGGACAGCTCGGTGGTGCTGATGGTGGTGGCGCTGATCTATAAGTTTGTGCTGGTGGTATGGGGAATTCTAATGCTGTTGTTTTGGCACGGACCGCTGAAAAGTTATCTGGGGCGTTATTTCGGATTGTACCTGTTAGGGCTGGCGCTGAATGCCGGCCTTGTGGCGATTCTTCTGGGTGTGATGCTGTGGCCGGAGGGAATGAAAGGGATGATCCGGGGCGTGGAAAGCCTGCTGGTGTTTTTTCGCCTGTTAAAGCCATCCGAAGAAAGGAAGGAAAAAGTATCGCGGTTTGTGGGCGGCTATCAGAATGCCATAGGTTTTCTGATCGCTCACAAGGGAAAGGTTTGTTTTGTAGCGGCGTTTACCTGCCTGCAGCGGGCCAGCGTATTTGTTCTTACTTATATCATATACAGAGGATTTCATCTGGAGGGGACAGGCATGCTGGCGATTATGTTTTTGCAGGCTTCCGTGTACATCGCGGTTGACATGCTTCCGGTGCCGGGGGCTCAGGGAATTACGGAGCTGATGTACCGCAGCGTGTTCCTCCCCGTTTTTACGCAGCGGTACATGATGCCGTCTCTGTATGTGACCAGGGGGATCAGTTTCTATTTTCTTTTGCTGGTCAGCCTTGTGGTGATCGGCGGAAACTGGGTTTTCAGAAATACCGGGTTTTCAGAAGGGAGAAAAAGAAAAGAATAGTGGAAATAATCAAAAAATTCAAAAATCTCTTGTAATTTACAGAACAGGGTGCTATACTAGGGAAGAAATTGATTGTGACCGGAGCTGAAAGAGTGGGCGAAAGCCCACTCTTTCGATGTGTTATAAGAAGATTTTACAAAACAGGAGGAAAACAGGATTGACAAAAAGGGAAGAGTATGAACAGCGGGCGGAGAAGCTTCTGATGCCCGTGATTCAGTCTAACGGCTTTGAGCTGGTGGACGTGGAGTATGTGAAGGAAGCGGGAACCCGTTATCTGCGCGCTTATATCGATAAGGAGGGCGGCATTACCATCGACGACTGCGAGCTGGTGAGCCGAGCTTTTGGCGAGCTTTTGGACACGGAGGATTTTATTGAGGAAAGCTATGTTCTGGAAGTCAGTTCGCCAGGGCTTGGACGGCCCTTAAAAAAGGAAAAGGATTTTGCCCGCGGCATCGGCAAGGATGTGGAGGTCAGACTGTTTAAACCCCTGAGTAAAGAAAAGAAGGAAAAGGATTTTTTTGGGACACTGAAATCTTATGACGATACTTCCGTGACCATTGTACAGGAGGATGGAGAAGAGCTTACGCTGGAGCGTTCCGCGATCGCTCTGATCCGTCTGGCTTTTGAATGGTGACGGCAGGCCGTTTCACTCGGATATGAGGAGGATACTGGAAAATGAGTAAAGAATTATTAGATGCCCTGAATCTGCTGGAGCAGGAAAAGGATATCAGCAAGGATACGTTACTGGAAGCAATTGAAAACTCTCTGATCAAAGCCTGCGAAAACCATTTCGGCAAGGCGGACAATGTGAAGGTGACCATCGACCCGGTGACCTGCGATTTTGAAGTGTATGCGGAAAAAGAAGTGGCGGAGGAAGTGGAAGACGACCTTTTGCAGATCAGTCTGGAGGAAGCGCACAGGAAGGATAAGCATTATGTGCCCGGCGATATCGTCCGTGTGGAGATTAAATCCAAGGAGTTTGGCCGGATAGCAACCCAGAATGCAAAGAATGTGATTCTGCAAAAAATCCGTGAGGAAGAACGGAAGTCTCTGTTTAATCAGTATATTACAAAAGAGCGGGAAATCATGACCGGCATCGTGCAGCGGTATCTGGGAAGAAATGTGAGTGTAAATCTGGGAAAATGTGACGGTATGCTGAATGAAAACGAGCAGGTAAAAGGCGAGATATTCCAGCCCACCGAGCGGATCAAGGTTTACGTGCTGGAGGTGAAAAACACCACCAAGGGCCCCAGAATCCTGGTATCCAGGACACACCCGGAGCTGGTGAAAAGACTGTTTGAGGCCGAAGTGACAGAGGTGAAGGACGGTACGGTAGAGATCAGGGGGATCGCCAGAGAGGCCGGTTCCAGAACCAAGATGGCCGTGTGGTCCAATGATCCCAACGTGGATCCCGTAGGCGCCTGCGTGGGACTGAACGGCGCGAGGGTAAATTCCATTGTGGAGGAGCTGCGGGGTGAAAAGATCGATATTATCTGCTGGGATGAAAATCCGGCGGTGCTGATTGAAAACGCGTTGAGTCCGGCCAAGGTTATCTGCGTGGTGGCCGACGAGGATGAGAAGACGGCCCAGGTAATCGTCCCGGATTATCAGCTTTCTCTGGCCATCGGTAAGGTGGGACAGAACGCCCGTCTGGCAGCCCGTCTGACTGGGTTTAAGATCGATATCAAGAGCGAGACCCAGGCCAGAGAGTCCGGACTTCTGGAAGAACTGGGGCTGGATGATATGACCGGCGAGTATGAAGGCTATGAGGAATATGAGATATTTGAGGATGAGTCTTATTATGAGGATGAATTTGGCGATCCGGGAGAGGAAGAGGACCTGACTTTCGAGGATGGTGGATATGAAGAAGACATGGGAGTTCTGACGGACAGTGATGCGTATGAAGAAGACGCGGAGGTTTTGACAGACGACGATGCGTACGGGGAAGATGAGACTGACGAAGAGACGCCATACGACGGGGAAGACCTGTAAGCCGGGAGGGTGGATATGAGTGTGAAACGCAAAGTTCCCATGCGCCAGTGCGTCGGCTGCCGGGAGATGAAAAGTAAGAGGGAGATGCTTCGGATTCTCAGGACGCCGGAGGGGCAGTTTGTGATCGATATGACCGGAAAGAAAAACGGACGGGGCGCGTATCTGTGCAGGAACGCGAAATGTTTTGAAGCGGCGGCGAAGTCCAAAGGGCTGGAACGCTCGTTCCAGTGTGGCGTGTCCGGAGAGGTCTACGAAGAATTGCTAAAGGAGTTTAAACGTCTTGAAGCAGAATAAAATTTTTTCTCTGGCGGGCCTGGCGATGAAAGCGGGGAAGGTGGCAAGCGGAGAATTTGCCACGGAAAAAGCAGTGAAATCCGGTCTGGCCAGATTGGTGCTGGTGGCGGAGGATGCCTCAGACAATACGAAAAAAATGTTCGCGAATATGTGTGATTATTATAAAGTGCCGTTGTATTTCTACGGCGATAAGGAAACGCTGGGCGCTGCCATCGGCAGGCAGTACCGGGCCTCCCTGGCGCTGACGGACGAAGGATTCGCGAAAGCGGTTACGAAGGAAATTGAAAAGATGAAGATTGAAAATTGAAAATGGAGGCAGTAAGTATGGCAAAAATAAAAGTCAGTGAATTGGCAGCGCAATTAGATAAATCGGGAACGGAAGTGATGGCTTATCTCCGGGGTAAGGGTCTTGCTGTGGAGGCGGACACGGAGCTGGAAGATGAGCAGGTAGCGGCGGTTAAAAGAGCGATGGCGCCGAAAAGAGAAGGGGAAGGAATTAAAAAAAGAGCTTCCGTGGTTTTTCGTCCCCAGAACAGCGCCCAGAATCGGGGAAAGGCGCAGGGCAGAGGCGGGCAGCAGGCCGGCCAGAGAAGACCGGCCGGTCAGGCTGGTACGGGTAGACTGACCGGACAGAGAACCGGCGTCAGAACCGTTTCTACGGTAAGACCTGTACAGAAGCCGGAGGAAAAGGAAAAAGCTGTGCAGAAGACGGCTGCGGCGGCCGCGAATGAGGGGAAGGTTCTGCAGAAACCGGTTTCCCAGGCAGCGGAGCCGACTGTCGTGAAAGAGGAATCTGCGGCGGTAACAAAACCTGCGACAGCAGTCAAATCCGCAGCGGCAAAATCTGCAGCGGAAGTGAAGCCGGCAGCAGAGCGTCCTCAGGCGGAGAAGGTTCAGGGTGAAAAGCCCGTGAGCGAAAAAGTACAGAGTGAGAAAGTGCAGACTGAAAAATCCAGGAATGAGAGAGCGCAGGGGGAAAAGGCACTGGCTGACCAGTCTGGAAGCGATCGTGGTCAGGGTGAGAGGGCCCAGAGCGGCAGAAGTCAGGGAGAACGCCGGCAGAGCGACAGATCTCAGGGAGAGCGCCGACAGGGCGACAGACCCCAGGGAGAGCGCCGACAGGGCGACAGATCCCAGGGAGAGCGCCGACAGGGCGACAGACCCCAAGGAGAACGCCGGCAGGGCGACAGACCCCAGGGAGAACGCCGGCAGGGCGACAGACCCCAGGGAGAACGCCGGCAGGGCGACAGACCTCAGGGGGGGCGTCCGGGCGACAGAAACCAGAGCGGAAGCCGTCCGGGCGACAGAAATCAGAATAGCCGCCGTCCGCAGGGCGACCGTCGTCCCGCTGCGTCAGGCATGCTGAAACAGGATTCGTTTGGGAAGCCCGGTCAGTCTCAGAGCGGAAAGACAAATAAAAAGCAGGAGAGCAAGGGCAGGGATAAATTTGATAAGAAGGAAAAAGAAGGCTTCTTAAGCAAGATGGAGAAGAACGGACCTAAGAGAGGCCAGAAATCCTCCTCCGCTCCGAAACAGGCTCCTGCCGAGAAGGAAATCAAGACGCTGGTTCTGCCGGAAAGCCTGACCATCAAGGAACTGGCGGAAAAGATGAAGATGCAGCCTTCCGTTATCGTGAAGAAGCTGTTTATGCAGGGACAGGTGGTTACGATCAACCAGGAGGTGGATTATGAGACCGCAGAAAATATTGCCCTGGAATTCGACTTCCTGTGCGAGCAGGAGGAAAAGGTCGATGTGATCGGCGAACTGCTGAAAGATATCGAAGAAACAGAAGAAGGGATGGTAAACAGACCGCCTGTGGTTTGCGTTATGGGCCATGTCGATCACGGTAAAACCTCCCTTCTGGACGCGATCCGGGAGACAAACGTGATCGCCAGAGAGGCGGGCGGCATCACCCAGCATATCGGCGCTTATGTGGTGGAGATCAACGGGCAGCGCATCACCTTCCTGGACACGCCCGGACACGAGGCATTTACGGCCATGCGTATGAGAGGGGCCCAGTCCACGGATATCGCCATCCTGGTGGTGGCTGCGGATGACGGCGTGATGCCCCAGACCGTGGAAGCCATCAATCATGCGAAAGCGGCCGGCGTGGAGATTATTGTGGCCATTAACAAAATCGATAAGCCCAGCGCCAATATCGAACGGGTAAAACAGGAGTTGTCTGAGTATGAGCTGATTCCCGAGGACTGGGGCGGCAGCACCATCTTCGTTCCGGTATCCGCCCATACGAAGGAGGGTATCGAGAACCTGCTTGAGATGATTCTTCTGGTGGCCGAGGTGAAAGAATTGAAGGCGAACCCGAACCGGAACGCGAGAGGTCTGATCATCGAGGCCGAGCTGGATAAGGGAAAAGGCCCGGTGGCTACGGTGCTGGTACAGAAGGGTACGCTTCATGTGGGCGATTTTGTGGCGGCAGGCTCCTGCTTCGGCAAGGTCAGGGCCATGATTGACGACCGGGGCAGACGGGTGAAGGAGGCGACGCCTTCCACCCCTGTGGAAATCCTGGGTCTCAACGACGTGCCCAATGCCGGCGAGGTATTTGTGTCCACCGACACGGAGAAGGAATCCAGAAACTTTGCCGAGACCTTTATCAAGGTGGGCAGAGAGAAGCTGCTTGAGGAGACGAAGGCGAAGCTGTCTCTGGACGATCTGTTCTCTCAGATCAAGGCGGGCAATGTAAAAGAACTGGGTCTGATCATTAAAGCGGATGTGCAGGGTTCCGTGGAAGCGGTAAAGCAGAGTCTTGTGAAGCTGTCCAACGAAGAAGTGGTGGTAAAGATCATCCACGGCGGCGTGGGCGCCATCAACGAGTCCGACGTGACGCTGGCTTCCGCCTCCAATGCCATTATTATCGGCTTCAATGTACGGCCCGACGCCACGGCACGTTCTATTGCCGAGCGGGAAAAGGTGGACTTACGCCTGTACAAGGTGATCTATCAGGCGATCGCGGATGTGGAAGCGGCCATGAAGGGTATGCTGGATCCGATTTTCGAGGAGAAGGTAGTCGGCCATGCGATTGTGCGGCAGCTGTTTAAGGCTTCCGATGTAGGAACCATTGCCGGCTCCTATGTGACCGACGGCAAGTTTGTGAGAAACTGCCATTGCCGGATCACCAGGGAAGGCGAGCAGATTTACGACGGCATGCTGGCATCCCTGAAGCGGTTTAAGGACGACGTAAAGGAAGTGGCCGCCGGATATGAGTGCGGTCTGGTATTTGAGAAGTTTAACGATCTGAAGGAAGACGATATGATCGAAGCATATATCATGGTAGAGGTGCCCAGGTAGTCTGGCGTATCGGCACTGTCCCCGCTGTTTCAAACAGTGGGGTCTGGGTCCTGGCCATGAACCGGAAAGGATTCGGAATGAGAAAAAACAGCATTAAAAATATCAGAATCAATGCGGAGGTACAGCGGGAGCTGAGCAATATTATCCGCAGGGAAGTGAAGGACCCTAGAATTCATCCCATGACTTCCGTGGTTTCCGTGGAAGTGGCGCCGGATCTGAAAACCTGTAAGGCCTATATCAGCGTACTGGGCACGGAGGAGGAAGCGCGGAATACGCTGGCCGGCTTAAAAAGCGGCGTCGGCTATATCAGAAACCAGCTTGCCCGCGCGGTGAACCTCAGGAATACGCCGGAAATCTTCTTTATCCTGGATCAGTCCATCGAGTATGGCGTGAATATGTCCCGGCTGATCGACGAAGTGACGGTTTCCGATCAGGAGAAGATGGAGAAGGCCGGACGGAACAGGGAAGGGGAAGAATCGGAGGAAGCAGCGAATGAATCGGCTGAAGAAAATTGATGAGATTCTGGCAGGATGCCGGTCCGTGGTCATTCTGGGCCATGTGCATCCGGACGGCGACTGCGTCGGCTCCTGCCTGGGACTGTATAATTATATTCAAAAAGTAGCGCCGCAGGCAGAGACGGATGTGTATCTGGAACCCTTTCAGAAGGAATTTGCCTTTCTGAAAGGGGCGGACCAGGTCCGTCATGAATTTGATACGGAAAAGACCTGTGAGCTGTGTATTGTCTGCGACGCCAGCGACCGGGAACGGCTGGGAAAGGGCGCGGAGATTTTTGACCGGGCCGGCCGTACCGTCAGCATCGACCATCATAAGACCAATACGGGCTTTGCCGGTCAGACTTTTTTGCGGGCAGAGATCAGCTCAACATGCGAGCTGCTCTATGAGATGATGGAGGAGACGCAGATGGACCGGGAGATTGCCGCCTGTCTGTACACCGGTATGATTCACGACACCGGCGTGTTTAAATACCAGAGCGCTACGGCCAGGACGATGGAGATCGCCGGAAAGCTGATGGCTGAGGGGATTCCGTTTACGGATATTATCGACAGGACTTTTTATCAGAAGAATTACCGTCAGAGCAAGGCGATGGGGCAGGCGCTGTTAAACAGCCGTCTTTACGCGAAAGGCAGATTGATCTGTTCCGTGCTGACCGCGGAGGAAGTGGAACGTCTGCAGGCCGGTTCTATGGATATGGAGGGAATTGTGGAACAGCTGCGGCTGGTGGAGGATGTGGAAGTTTCCGCGTTTTTATATGAAAAAGTTCCCGGAGAATTTAAGGCAAGTATGCGGTCCAGGGAATATGTGGACGTCAGCGAGACGGCGGCGTTTTTTGGCGGCGGCGGCCATGCCCGGGCGGCGGGCTGTACGCTGCGCGGCAGCAAGGAGGAAGTGACGGGCCGGCTGCTTGAACGGCTGGAAAAGGAATGTTTGCAGGATGGCAGAGCATAGAACAGAGGGTATGGCAGACGGAATCTTAAACGTATATAAAGAAAAAGGGTTTACTTCCCATGACGTAGTGGCGAAGCTGCGGGGCATTCTGCATATGAAAAAAATCGGCCATACCGGCACGCTGGACCCGGATGCGGAAGGGGTACTGCCTGTCTGTCTCGGAAAAGGAACCCGGTTATGCGAGCTTTTGACGGATAAGGATAAGGAATATGAAGCGCTGCTGAAGCTGGGGGTGGAGACAGATACCCAGGATACTTCCGGACGGACGCTGGCGGAACATCCGGTCCTGACATCGCCGGAACAGCTGGTGGCGGTGATCGGAACCTTTGTGGGGGAGATCGAGCAGATTCCGCCCATGTATTCCGCAATCAAGGTCAATGGAAAAAAGCTGTATGAGCTGGCAAGAGCCGGCAAAGAGGTGGAGCGGCAGGCCAGGAGGATTCGGATCTATGGGATCGATATCCTCGGAATTGACCTGCCTTTCGCGCGGATCCGGGTGCGCTGCTCAAAAGGAACCTATATCCGCACCCTCTGCCATGATATCGGTCAGGCAGCAGGCTGCGGCGGCTGTATGGCGGAGTTGATCCGCACCCGGTCAGGGAGGTTCCTTTTGGAGGACAGTCTGACCCTTTCCGGAATCGAGACGCTGTACCGGGAGGGAAGCTTACAGGAACATATCCTGCCGGTGGACGCTTTTTTTTCGGAACTGTCAAAGATCGCGCTCCCGGAAAATCTGGACAGGCTGGCCCACAACGGGAATGCGCTGCCTTATACGGGCTGCCGTGCCGATATCGCATGGAATAAAAATGAAAGCGGTCAAAAGCGCGAAGCGGCATCTGCAAAACAGGGATTTTGTGAGAATCTGCCGGCGTCCGAAGTACAAAGATACCGGGTATACGATTCGGCAGGTCGATTTATCGGCGTCTATGAAATGGATCGGAGGAATCCGGTTTTGAAACCCTGGAAAATGTTTTACAGCAGTCCATATTAAATCAGGAAAGGATTTTTCCGAACATGAGATGTATCAAGGAAATCGAAGAGATCAGGAGCGAGCGGCGGACGGCGGTTACGCTGGGGAAGTTTGACGGATTCCACAGAGGACACCAGAAGCTGCTTTTCGAGCTTTGCGAGGCCAGGAAACAGGGCTGTCTTTCCGTTGTATTTTCATTTGACACGCCGCCGAAAGCTTATATCGACGGCGAGCCGCCGAAAGCGTTGTTAAGCCGCCGGGAAAAATGCGATCTAGCTGAGAAGCTGGAGGCGGACTGGCTGATTGTCTGTCCATTTACGGATGAGATACGCAATATGACAGCGGAACGGTTTGTGAAAGAAATCCTGGCGGACCGGCTCCATGTGAAACGGGTAGTGGCCGGGGTGGATTTTCGGTTCGGCTGTCAGAGAAGCGGCGACGTGGAAACGCTTCGGAGATTAAGCGGGGAATACGGCTATGAGCTGTCGGTGATCGAGAAGGAGAGGGATCACGGTCAGGTGATCAGCAGCACATTGATCAGAGAGCGTCTTTCTGAGGGCGATATGGAGCGGGTGAATCAGCTGTTAGGATACCCGTTCCATGTGACCGGGGAGATTATCCACGGCGCCCGGCTGGGAAGGACCATCGGTATGCCTACTATTAATCTGCGTCCCGGAGCCGATAAACTTCTGCCGCCCAACGGCGTCTATGCCAGCATTGTGGAACTGGAAGGAAAGCTGTATTCGGGCGTCACAAACATCGGCTATAAGCCTACGGTCAGCGGAGATCATGTCTGCGGCGTGGAAACCTATCTCCAGGATGCCAGCGGCGATTTTTACGGAAAAACCGCCCAGGTGCGATTTTACAAATATCAGCGCCCAGAGCGGAAATTCGATTCGGTGGAGGAGCTGAAAGCCCAGATGCATCGGGATGCGGAGCAGGCAAAGGAGTATACGGATAAGCGGAAAGAAAAAGAAGGCTGAAAGATGTAAAAAAGAGCGGTTGACAAATTCCGGCACAGTTGTTATAATGAATTCGTAATAATATGTAACAAATATGTAACAATTGCAATAAAAGATTAAGATTCTAAAATGCATAAAATCTGGAGATTGATAATATGAAGAAAAAAGCCGGAACAAGAATACTGACGATCGCGCTGTGCGGTTCCATGCTGGCCGGACAGGCCGTATACGCGGCGGAGGAGCCGCTGAAAGCGGATCCCGCCCTGGCAGGCGCTTCCGTGGCGGTGACGGAATACCGCAACATTGTGGACAGCCGGGTAGATATGACAGATGTGAATACAGGTATGGCAGGCGTTTCCGTTTCTCTTGACGACTACTATATGGCCTATGAGTCCGGCGAGGTGTCAAAATCAGCCACCATCGCGCTGGCAACCATGACATCCTCGGAAGTGGCTTCCGTCCTGGAGAACTATCAGAACCTGGGCGTGGCGAATGTGGAAAGCTATCTGAATGTGAGAGAGGAGCCGGACGGCGCGATTATCGGTAAGATGATCCGCTATTCAGGCTGTGAGATTCTGGAGGAAGAAGGAGACTGGTATAAAATCAAGTCCGGCCCGGTAACCGGGTATGTGTCAAAGGAGTTTATTCTCACAGGCGAGGACGCCAAGATTAAAGCCATTGAGATGGCCAAGCTGAGAGCGGTGGTGACGGCAGAATCAAACCTGAATGTCAGAAAAGAGCCTACCACGGAATCCGAGATTATCACGAAGATCTGCAGTGAAGAACGGTACGATGTTCTGGAAGAAGTGGACGGATGGGTAAAGATCGGTCTGGAAGGCGCGGATGACGATGCCGAAGAAGGCTATGGATATATTTCCGCCGAGTATGCGGATGTCCGCTATGCGCTGATCGAAGCTTATGAGTTTTCGCCGCTGACCGGTTCGACCGGATTAAGGAACAGCGTCGTGAACTTCGCGATGAATTATCTGGGCAACCGTTATGTATGGGGCGGCACCAGCCTGACCAACGGAGCGGATTGTTCCGGTTTCGTATTATCTGTCTTCGCGAATTATGGCATTTATCTTCCGAGAGTCGCGGCCGCGCAGGCCGGCGTGGGAACGAGGGTGGATTCTTCCCAGATGCTTCCCGGCGATCTGGTGTTCTACAGCTCCGGCGGCGGAATCGACCATGTGGCGATCTACATTGGAAACGGACAGATCATTCATGCGGCGAATTCCAGAAGAGGTATTATCATCTCCCC
>CAJTTU010000108.1:0-9603 GCA_910579325.1 uncultured Lachnospiraceae bacterium
ACTGCGGCGGGCGGTCGATTTACGGTTTTTTTGGATTTGTCTGGAGGAAGGAGTGCGGAGAAAAAGCCGGATATGGGCGGCAGATACAAAAAGGGTTTCCCTCGGCGGAGAGTTTTTCGTCGCTGACGAGAAAATACGTGCTTCCGAAATGGGAGACGCGGTACTGGGAGGACTGTCAGGGGGCGGCTTATGAGGAGCAGGTGGAGTTTGACCGGTTTCCGGCGCTTCCGGTGGAGAGACCGGGCGGCATGCAGGGATTAAAAAGTGAGACTGCGGCGGACGGATTGTCGGTCAATACGGAAGAAACCGCGTTGAAAGTTTATCCGGGCTGTCTGAAAGACGTGATGCTGCGTCGAACGCTGCAGGCGGCAGTCCGCGGCGGCCTCCCGGTTTCCTGCTGCACCGGGTTTCCCGGTCTCAACAACGCGGGCCGTTCGGCATTTATGAATGTGACCTGCGTCGGGAGAGAGGAAGGCAGAGTTTTGCTGAAGCGGAGAAAAGTGAAACGACACAGATGAAATGTAAAAACGGAAGATTCATCTATAACGATATGAATATGACTGCGTATTCGACAATAATGGAACGGAATGAAAACGGAATGGGATATGCCGGAAACGAAAAAATCAGGGCAAATGAAACAAACGAAGGGATCAAAACAGAGGAAACAAAAGCGGCGGCGATTATTCACGGCAGAACACGGTACAGGGATTTCCGGGAGAGGCTGCTGGTTCGTCCGGAGGATATGACGGAGGAGCAGGCGTATCGGTGGAAGAATCAGATCCTTCGCTGTACCCGGGAGCCGGAAGAAATGCGGATCGGGCATCAGGTGCGCAGGGCTGTGATAAGCGACGGCGTTTACGGAGCGGTGGGCGTGGCCGCTTATTTCAGGGATATTGCGGCAGGCTCTTTCGAGGATGAGGGACGGCGTCCTGCCTATGGGTTTGTTGGATTTATATGGAGAATCGATTCTTTTTTCCGGCCCTCCTCGTTCCCTTCCACAGCGGACTTCAAAGGTTTGACAGAGCGCTATGTGGTTCCCCGCTGGGAGGAACCAAAAAATGGAAGGAATGCGGAAAAGGCTACGCTCTCGGCGTATATAGAAGGCTGGGGAGAGGCGTTTACGGGCCGGGGACTGTCCGAATGGCTGAACATAGAGGAACAGTCTGAAACGGAGTCCGCGGATTCCGAGGCAGCGGTGAGACAGGCGCTGGAGCGGGCTGTCCGGGGAGAAAAAGTATTTTTCTGCACCGGGCTGCCGGAGCAGAGGCCGGAACCGGACTTTGATGCGGACGACGGCATTTCAGACGACAGGATATTGGACCATGAGACGCCAAGGCATGAATTTTCAAATCACAGGGGGGCGTCTCCTCTGGTCTGGGCGGCGGCGATCGCCGGATTTTTATGCGGCGCGGTGATTCTGACATTGGTGTTTCGCTGATCCGCGCGGCGTGTGTCGGATGATTTTTATTCCCGCCGGCATTGAATCAGGCAACTGCTTACGGGTATTTGACGGAAGCTGCTTTTGGTGTTTTTAAGCTGTGGCATAAAAATGATACAAACAGGTATTGTATGGAGAATATTGGATATTTAGATCGGGACTACTGGGAATCCTCCATGAAAAGGGCGGATGTCCGAAAGATGAATATTATCGCGGTCGACTGGCAGCGGTCAGGGCTCTGCGCCAGGCGGCTTGTCTGGAGCCAGGGAGTTTTTCGGACGGCTCCCATGCTGGCGGATGGGGAGTATATCCATAAAAGAAATGGCCGCTCTCCGGAAGCGTTTTTTTGTGGGAAATTGGATGACTATTTTGAAGCGATACGGCCATTGTCCATATTGGAAAGGGAGAAAAAATCGCTGCTTCTGATCAGCGTGCCGGAGTGCAGGCTGGAGCGCTGTCAGTCGCTGAAATTTGCCGGGAAACTGGAGCGAACGGCGGAGGCTTTGGCCGGAGCGACAGCCGTGATTTTATTTCCCCGAATCCGGACGGTCTGGGAATATTGCCGCGGCATCTGGCAAAGGGAGTCGGGCGTTGGCGTGATTCAGATATCAGAGGAGGAAACTCAGTTTCTGCTGCGTTCCGGACAGGAGATCAGCGTTTCTTTTGGCGACCGGCTTGCGGCGGACGGGGCGTCCCGGCAATACTATAATAAGCCGGTTCGATACCGGGAAAATAACTACCTGTATGAGGCGGACCGGTTTCTCTGGCAGGAGGCTTCCTATGCTTCCTGGTACCAGGCCTTCGGGCAGATATGCGGGAAGGTATTCGCGGCGCAGGAGTGGGAACAGGAACATTGCTGTCTTGCGCTTACCGGAAGCGAGTGCGGTCTGCCCTGTGCGAAAAAGGCATTGGCGGACATGGAAGCGGCGGCCGACGGCGGTTTATACAGGGCCAACGAAATTCCGGTATACCTGCTGTGGTGGTTTTGCCGCGTTCATGGACTTGCATGGGGGGAACCGCTTTTCGTGTCAGAGAACGGACGGAAAGACCGGGATGGACGGAAGGATGACGGCTGCGGGCGGACGGAACAGACCGGAGAATATGAGCGGTCCGGGAGATACGGACAGGCAGGAAGAAACAGGGAAAATATCTGGGATATTTGAATATGCAGTTTAAAGGATATCATATCAATAATTTAAAAAGCTATCGAAAATATTTTTGTTTTTCAGACGCGGCGGAGGCTCTGGAAAACGGGGGGTACCAGGAATGGCTGACAGGCCTTTCGGAAATGCCGGAACAGAGGGAAAAGGCTGCAGGGGAGGATACGCAGGTTATCGGGGAAATTCGGAAAATGCTCGATCAGATTTACGGATACGAATGCCGGAAACGGTCGTTCGAAACGGAGAGCCGGGGCGACAGCGTATATTTTGAGAACCTTTATCAAAGGCTGTACGCGCTGTTTTTCGCGCTGGCCCAAGCGCCGGTGACGGAGGAGGCTGAGGAAGAAATTGTCCGGGCAGCCCGGTCCTCGGCGAAAAAACGAATGGGATCGGAACAGAAAGAGAACAGAAAAACAGATTCGGGCGCGGAAATTTCATTAACCGGGGAAAAATATGAAATACAGATCGGGAAAAATGGGGCCCGGCAGGAAGAAATGCCGAAAGAAAATCACTTATTATTCCGATGGAAAAAACTGATCAACGCAGGAACCGTGCCGCTCTCGATTTTGCTTATGGACGGAGCGCGCGTGGAAGCTTCCCGCTGCCTTGCTCCGGGCGGTTTTGTCCGGATGCTGACGCTGAACGGCTGTTTCGTAAAATGGGGCAGCCGGGTTCAGGTGGATCACAGGTCTTTTGCCTGCGTGGATCGAAAGGGTTGTCTGACAGTGAACGGATATCCGATGCTGGGAGCGGGCATGGCGGATTTCTCATTTGATCAGCGGACCGGGATTCTGGGAGTGGACGACAGCGGTAATCTCAGGCAATATTCCGGCCTGGATGTGGAGATAAGAACCAGGGACGGGGCGGAATCGGGGATAAATACTGAGGGTGGATTAAGATCTCAGGCCGCGGGAAAAGAGAAGATCGCATTGGCCTGTCTGGATGACAAAACCTATACTTTGCTGAAAGAAAACGGGGAGTTGATTACCAATCTGACAGATGGTCCGGCGGATTTTTTTACCTGGCGGGCAGCGAAGGGAGAAATAACGATACCGGCCGGCGCGGCTGACGAGCTTCCTTTTTCGGCGGTTATCGTCAGCGGATCGGATCAGCTGTACGGATTTGAGACGCCGGACAGCCGTGTCGGCGTGTGGGACCGGGAACGGAAACAACTGGTCTGGATGGAAGCATGAAGGCGGAAGGGAGCGCGGCATAATGGAGTACGATGGAATCAGGCACGGCGGAACAGAGTATGGGGAAATGAAGCGCGGCAAAACAGGAGCCGGTGAAACGGATCGCGGCGAATCCCCTGTGATAGACGACGTGATCCGCCGGATTTCTCTGGTGAAGGATACGATGCCGGTTATTTTTCTGGTGACGGAAGACAGAAACCTGATTGAAAAAATATTCGACCAGTCAGGCTGTTTTAATCTGTACCGTCAGACGGAGCGGGAGGGCGAGAGGGTTTTAGAAGAAGTTTTTACCTTTCGGGAAGCACTGTACTCCCGGGAAGATCATGGAAATAAGGGGAATATTATTCAGTATGCAAACCCGGGCACGCTGAATCCCCGGGCATTTCGCATGGAGCGTTATCACGGCCCCTTTTATTTTTTCTGCAGAGATTTTCATTTGCTCTATCCTGACGCCTACAGCCGGGATACTTATATCAGAGATTTTATAAATGCCAATGAGCAAAACCCTTCTCAGATCGCGAATCTGCTGATTTCTTCTCCCAAAAAACTGATCCCCAGAGGACTGGAAGCCTATATTGAGCTGATCGACGTGCCGATGATCGGCATGTATGAGATCCGGCGGCTGACGGCGGAATATGGAGCGGACGCGGATGGGCCGGAAGACAGTTTTCCGGCAAACCTGCGGGGGCTGAATGAGCGTCAGATCCGTTCGGTTTTGTCCATGGTGTATTCGAGATTCGGCAGAGTGTCCGCGGCAGGTCCGGAACAGGAGGGCGGGGACGGGCGAAAAAAGGCGTCTGCCCTCTGCGAATATCGCAATCAGCTGATCCTGCGGGAAAAACAGTCCATGGTGGAGAAGGACGGGGCGATTTCCTTTGTTCATGCGGTCAATCCTCCGGTGGGAGGTCTGGACGGCATACTGGAATGGATTGAAGAAAAGAAAAAATACCTGCGGGAGCCGAAAACTGCCAGAGCGAGAGGCGAACGATTCCCAAAAGGGATTCTCGTGGCCGGGCTTCCGGGTTCCGGAAAGTCTCTGCTGGCGAAAAAGGTGGCGGCCGAGCTTTCTCTGCCGCTGATTCAGTTTCATCTTGGCATGATTCTGGGCGGTCTGGTGGGAGAGTCGGAGGCCAATCTGGACAGGGCGCTAAAGCTGGCGGAGGCGGTTTCCCCCTGCGTTGTGTGGATCGACGAGATTGAAAAGGAGCTGGGGGGAACCCAGGGAAAGGGCGAGAACGACGGAGGCGTGGGCAACCGGATTCTGGCCCGGCTTCTGAACTGGATGCAGGAAAATGACAGGCAGTGTCTGCTGTTCGCTACGGCCAACCGCGTGCAGAACCTGCCCCGGGAGTTAACCAGGGCAGGCAGAATCTCAAAAAAGTTTTACACGTTTCTGCCTGCGCATAAGGAATGTGTCGCCATTCTCCGTCAGATCATTCGAAGGGAAGGAGAAGAAAATCCCGGATTGTTCCGGCAAAGGTTTATCAATGAGGAACTTGAGGAATTCGGCGACGCTGTTTTTGATTACGCGGCAAAATTTGAGCATAAATTTTATACGGGCGCCGATATCGAGAATCTGGCGCTGGAAGCGTTGTCGGAATTATACCAGGAGGGGTATCTGGAGCCGATTGGCCGGGAATTGTTTCAGGAAAAGCTGCTGGAACAGGTGGCGTATACGAAGCCGTTCGGGGAGACGAATACGGCGGAGACAGCGGAATATTGGCTGGCCCTGAGAGATGGCCGTTTTGAATGCGCGTCCGTGGGAAAGGGCGCGCATTCAAAGCGGCGTCATGTGCTGCTGGAATTTGATGATCTGGCCGAGGATGAGAACGGTTTTTACTGGAAAGATGACGCTGCGGACAGTGGGATGGAGATGCCGGCAGAGGGAGGAGAAGGCTCTGTGCCCTGCCATTCCTATGATATCCATATGAAACAGGCCATGAAGCGGCAGATTCTGATCGCGGCGAACCGCAGAAGAAAAACACAACAATAATTGCAACAAAAATATACAACAAAACATGTTGACATGTGATATTATATGTGGTATATTATGCGTATCAGAAAAAGACATCAATTTTAGCAGCGGAACTTTAATCAGCGGAAGTCCGTACAAGCCCCGGAAGGATTTACGGACACAGCAGTGGCCGGAAATTCTTCCAGGTCAGGGGGCTTGGGAGGACTGTAGCGGAACTAAATTAGGAGGATTTTATTATGGCAGAAGATTTTATGAAAATTCCCAGGAAAGAAATGGACACGGTAAAGAAGATTCTGGAGGAGATTCTTACCTCTCATTCCGAAGAGGAAGGCTCCATCGACTGTATGGCGCGTTTTTACTGCGAGCGGTTCCCCAACGTATCCCAGGAATCTGCCAGGGAGCTGGCGGAAAAGATCAGTACAGTGGTAGACGGCTACCATTCCAAATGCGAGGAAGCCATGGAGGCGGACATTAACCAGTGGATCATGGAACAGATCGACAGCCGCACCGGGGAGATGTCCCTGGAAGAAGAATACTGGTGCAGGATGAACGTGCTGGTGGCCATCGACGCCGTGGACGGACAGAGCCTGAAAAATATGAACGATCTTGCCGTTTCCGAGTGGAGCTACGACACAGAGAAGGTCAGCGGGGAAACGCTTCGGATTCCTCCGAAGGGTTCGGTGACGGAAGAAGATCTGGAAAATCTGAATCAGGCGCTGGCGGACGGCATCGAAAAATCCGGAGCCATGCTTTACGGCTGTGAAAATTTCTCTAAACTGTTAGAGCAGGTATCCGAGGAGGACGCGGTAAAAATCTTTGTCACGGATATGTGGACGGATACCAAGCTGAAATGCTTCCAGTCCCTGGCTACCTGGATCGCTTACAGAAACGGCAGCCTGACTTCCCTGCCGGAGGATGTGACCGTAGAGCTTCTGACAGTCAGCGTCTGCGCCGGTATGGACGCCGACAACGCGACGAAGAACGCGGCGGCCGGAAAGATTACCTGGGAAGAAGCGGTGAGGATCATCAAAGTGGTTGGAGCGGTATTTCTGACGATGGCGGCGCTGTATATTATCGCCAGCCTGGCGGCTGCGGTGGTATTCGGCATTGCCACCGGCGTAGGCGCTCTGCTGGGCGTGGGACTGACCGCCCTGATTACCACGGCGGTTCTGACGATCTGCGTGGCGAACCTGCTGTCCGACCCTATGGCGGACCTGCTGCAGAAAATGTTCCGGGGAATGGGCAAAGCTTACGATATTTCCATGGAAGGCCTGAGAAAAGGATTTGCCCGGTCCACCCAGATGATGCAGGAAAGGGTAATTCCCCAGGTGAAGGAATATGCCGTCCGGTTCCGGGCTTACGGCGAAGCCTTCTATCAGACCGTGATAGAAAAAGCGGAACAGTTTTATGAGCAGGCAGGGCAGAAAACCGAATAATCATTCCCCGTTCATACGGTGAAAGTCAAGAACTTTCACCGTATATTTTGTCTGAATACAGCCATACTACCTTATGAAAACGTAAAAAGGGGCAAAATGGCCTGAATGCAGGTCATGTATGTCCATTATTCACTTTTAAGGAGGTATCTGATCATGACAAAATTAGGATGCAGCGTAACTACCTGCCTGCACAACGCGGATCTGCTGTGCTGCAAAAAGGAAATCGAAGTGGAAGGCCAGGACGCGAAAACTTCCGACTGTACCTGCTGCGGAAGCTTTCATGAGAAATCCGGGGACTCTTTTAAAGATTCTTCCGAATCACCCAACACCCATCTGGACGTAAAGTGTGAGGCGGTCAACTGTATCTACAACACCGATCGTTTCTGCCAGGCCGAAAATATCGGCATCGCAGGAAACGGCGCCACACAGGCAAAGCAGACAGAGTGTGCTACATTTAAAATGCGGTAGAAAGCCGGGCAGGGAAAATGCTTCTCTGCCCGTTTTTTGTATCACAGAAATATCCGCCGCATAGAATAAAACAAAAAGGATTTCCGCATTATGCAAAATTCCACGCCGCGCTACTCATTCATTTTTCTTCTGGAAAATATGAATCCCCGGGCTGTGGCTTGGGTCCGTGGAGGCCTGGAGGCTCCGGAGCTTTCGGGTCTTGTAAAGTTTTACGAAACGCCTTATGACGGCGTTTTAGTGGAGGCGGAAGTGTTTGGTCTTCCCAATATCAATATACACAATTCCTCTGATTTTTATGCCATGCATATCCACAACGGAACCGGCTGCCAGGATGACTTCGCTCAGATCGACGGACATTTTAATCCTTTAGGCCAGCCCCATCCGGAACATGCGGGCGATCTGATTCCTCTGCTGGGAAATCAGGGATATGCCTGGACTGCCTTTTATGACAAACGTTTTGATATTGAGGAAATCATCGGGAAATTTGTCATTATCCATGCCCGTCCCGATGATTTTACCACACAGCCGTCAGGGAATCCAGGTATGATGATTGCCTGTGGGGAGATACGACAGGAATAGGCGGAACAGGGCCGACAAACTTTGTTAGCACTCACTAAATATGAGTGCTAATTTTTTCTTGACAATCCTCCTGAAAGGTATTAATATATACGTTAGTAAAAAGTTTGAAAGCAAATTTAAGAAAAAAGAAAGTAAAGGAGCTGTGGTTATGGGCAACAAATCAGGAAGTTTATCGATCAACAGTGAAAATATTTTCCCGATTATAAAAAAATGGCTGTATTCCGACCATGATATTTTCTACAGGGAGCTGGTGTCAAACGCCTGCGACGCGGTGACGAAGCTGAAAAAGCTGGAGGTGATGGGAGAATATTCATTCCCGGAGGATTATAAGGCGAAAGTGACCGTGGAGCTTGACCCGGAAACCAAATCCGCCTCCGTAACCGATAATGGTATCGGTATGACCTTTGAGGAGGTGGACGAGTATATCAACCAGATCGCTTTCTCCGGCGCCCAGGATTTCCTGGAAAAATATAAGGACAAGACCAGCGAGGATCAGATCATCGGTCATTTCGGACTGGGATTTTATTCCGCGTTTATGGTAGCCGACCGGGTGACTATTGACACGCTGTCCTGTCAGGAAGGGGCGAAAGCCGTACACTGGGAGTCTGACGGCGGCACGGAATATGAGATGGGGGACAGCGACAGAACCGAAGTCGGCACCACCATTACCCTTTATTTCAACGAGGACAGCGTGGAATTTTCCAATGAGTACCGGGTAAAAGAGGTGCTGGAGAAATACTGCTCCTTTATGCCCACGGAAATCTATGTGACCGTCAAGGGCAAGGAGCCGGAATATGAGACCATCGACGAAGCCGACGTATTGGAAACGGATACGGTGGTGGAGCATATCGTAGAGGAGGCAAAGACGGAGGAGCAGGAGAATGAAAACGGCGAGAAAGAAACCGTGGAGATTTCTCCCCGCCGGGAAAAGGCCAAGATTTTGAAACGCCCTGAGCCTGTCAACGACACCTCGCCGCTTTGGACGAAGCATCCCAACGACTGTACAGAGGAGGAATACAAGGATTTCTACCGCAAGGTATTCCGGGACTATAAAGAGCCTTTGTTCTGGATTCATCTGAACATGGATTATCCTTTTAATCTGAAAGGTATCCTCTACTTCCCGAAGATCAATATGGAGTATGAGTCCATCGAGGGAACGATCAAGCTGTACAATAATCAGGTATTTATCGCGGACAACATCAAGGAGGTTATTCCTGAGTTCCTGCTGCTGCTCAAGGGTGTGATCGACTGTCCTGATCTGCCGCTGAACGTATCGAGAAGCGCGCTGCAAAACGACGGTTTTGTGACAAAGATCAGCGAGTATATCACCAAGAAGGTAGCGGACAAACTCTCC